>CABQSN010000054.1:0-10339 GCA_902466845.1 uncultured Haemophilus sp. | reverse complement strand
GTATAAAGATGAAGTGCTAATGCGTGAATGCCATTTTTTAAATCATTGGCAAAAAGTTGGTAAAGTTTTTGGTGGCGTTGCACCTTGCGCATGCCTTCAAAAGCATCGCTGACAATCACTAATTTAAAATGAGAATCTGCCCCTCGACCGGAACTGTGCATATGGCTTTCATTTTCTACAGTAACAAAGTGCGGTTGAAATTCGGCTTGAATTCTCTCTAATAATTCTTGTTGTTTTGACATAAATAAACTCCCTAACTTTTTGCTATACATTCAGCGTTAAGTTTGTAAGAATAACACAAATTAACCTAATTCAATGAGGAAATTATGAAAGTAACAAACAAAATCAAAGCATTATCAACAATGACGTTGGCCGCAGCGACATTATTTTTAGCGGGTTGCCAAGCGCAATCTAATACCTTAACTTTTGCGCCTCAATCACCGACTGCATCAATGAATATTAACCAATCAGCAGTGGTAACAGTGAATACTCGCGACTCTCGTCCACAACAAGAAATTGCAACTTATACTAAATCAGGTGAGCTGATTAAATTAAACGCCTCACCAAGCGTTACTCAACTTTTCCAACAAGTAATGCAACAAAATTTAGTTAGCAAAGGTTTCCGTATTGGACAAGCGAATAATGCGAATGCTGGCGTAACTGTTGATGTAAAAGAATTCAACGCTAAAGTGGAGCAAGGTAATTTACGTTATACCTTGAACAGCAAAATTCAAGCGGTTGTTTATGTACAAGGTCCACGCGGACAATACAACAAAACCTTTAATGCAACCCGTTCACAATCTGGCGCATTTAATGCAAGCAATGATGAAATTCAAAAAGTGTTAGGCGAAACCTTCAAAGATATTGTTAATAATATTTATCAAGATCAAGAAGTTACTAACGCAATTAATCAATATACCAATTAATTAAAAAGTGCCGTGTCCTTTTCAATAATCACTTGACGAATACGCCTTTCAAGCGTAACATTCGACCGATTTTTTAACGAGAAGGACACACACTTTGGACAGTCATAGTCGATACCGAATATCGCTCTAGACTCTCGCCTATTACCAGCGAGAGCTCGCTGGTAATCAATTTACCTTTCTTCGGCATCTTTTATCGAACGAAACCCATTTTAAAACATACAAAAATTTGACCGCACTTTTCTCTAGTGCCAATTTTGTTCGATCTTTTTTTGTTCACAGTTGGATCTTCATAATCCCCAAAGGAGTATGACCAATGATTAACGCTTTTGCCATTAACGATTCTCGCTTGCTTCGTATTGATGACGAACCAGCCGATCTCAGTTCTGCCATTTGGCTAGATTTACTGGAGCCGACAGGGGAAGAACGTGAAATGTTGCAAGAAGGCTTAGGACAAAGTCTCGCCTCATTCCTCGAATTGGAAGACATCGAAGCATCCGCGCGTTTCTTTGAAGACGAAGACGGCTTGCACTTGCACTCATTCTTCTATTGCGAAGACGAAGAAAACTACGCCGATCTCGCAAGTGTGGCGTTTACTATTCGTGATGGGCGCTTATTTACCCTACGTGATCGTGAATTACCCGCATTCCGTTTATATCGTATGCGTTCCCGTAGTCAGCGATTATTAGAATGCAATGCATATGAAGTTTTGCTCGACTTATTTGAAACCAAAATTGAGCAATTAGCGGATGTTATCGAAAACGTATATGCGGATTTAGAAAAATTAAGTCGCGTAATTCTAAACGGTACACAAGATGAAGCTTTCGATGAAGCCTTAAATACCCTAACAGAACAAGAAGATACCAGTTCTAAAGTGCGTTTATGTTTGATGGATACACAACGTGCATTAAGTTTCTTGGTACGTAAAACGCGCTTACCGACTAATCAGTTAGAACAAGCTCGTGAAATCTTACGAGATATCGAATCCTTACAACCGCACAATGAGTCTTTATTCCAAAAAGTAAACTTTTTAATGCAGGCGGCAATGGGTTATATTAATATCGAGCAGAATAAAATCATGAAATTCTTCTCGGTGGTGTCGGTTATGTTCCTACCGGCAACACTTGTGGCATCTACTTACGGGATGAACTTTGAATTTATGCCAGAGCTCCATTTTAAATATGGTTACCCAATGGCTATTGGATTAATGATTGGTGCGGCGCTTACGCCTTATATCTATTTTAAACGGAAAGGTTGGTTATAATGGAAATTTCCCAAACTGCGTTATTTTTAGGATCGATTATCGATCTATACTGTTTAGTATTAATTTTACGCGTATGGCTACCATTAGCGAACGTGGATTATTACAATCCCATTTCTCAATTTACGCTGAAATTAACCCAGCCGGTTATTGCGCCATTGCGTAAAATTTTTCCGGTGGTAAAAAAAGTGGAAACCGCTGCACTGGTTTTAGTCTTCTTGCTTTGCGGATTAAAATCGGTTCTATTTGGCGGATTAAATCTCAACTACTTCCTACTATTGGGCATATTAGGGCTGATTAAAAATATCGGTATAGCCATTTTCTATGTGTTAATCACTGGTGCAATTTTAAGCTGGTTTAATCGTGGCAATAACCCTGCATTCTATGCGTTATATCAACTTACTGAGCCATTATTAAAACCAATTAAACGCATTTTACCAACCGTGGGCGTCATTGATTTTTCACCGATGGTTATCGCCATTGTTCTGTTATTTTTGAATAATCTCTTTTACGACTACTTCCAGGTTTTATGGGCAATCGCCGCTTAAAGTGCGGTCAAAAATAATATTATTTTTCGGGCTGGATTTTCCAGCCCTTATTGTAAATGTGGTGAGTAAATTTAGTTATGTCAGCAATCGAACAAACACCTGAAGGACTGCGTCTTAAAATCATTTTGCAACCCAAAGCCAGTAAAGATCAAATTGTGGGATTGCACGATGATGAACTCAAAATCATGATTACTGCACCGCCTGTTGATGGTCAAGCCAATGCTCACTTGCTGAAATTTTTGAGTAAAGCATTCAAAGTACCTAAGAGCTCAATAGTTCTTGAAAAAGGTGAATTAAACCGACATAAACAAGTTTGGATTCCTTCGCCTAAATTAATTCCATCTGAAATTCAAAATCTCTTATAAAATCAGCAAAAAAATCACCGCACTTTCTACCAATTTCCCCTGTTTTACGCTATCCTATATCACATTTTACAAAGCAAAATATGCCGCAAAGTGCGGTCAAAATTTAAGGTGATTTTCTATGCAACAACATTACCGCCCTGATTTGATTGAACCTGCCGTTCAACAATATTGGGCTGAAAATAAAGTCTTCAAAGCAATCAAAGATACGTCTAAAGAAAAATATTACTGTCTTTCAATGTTCCCTTACCCATCTGGTCGTTTACACATGGGCCACGTGCGTAACTACACGATCGGTGATGTAGTTTCTCGTTATCAACGTATGAACGGTAAAAATGTTTTACAACCGATTGGTTGGGATGCATTTGGTTTGCCAGCGGAAGGTGCTGCGATTAAAAATAAAACTGCACCCGCAAAATGGACTTACGAAAATATCGAATACATGAAAAACCAGCTCAAAATGTTGGGCTTTGGTTATGACTGGGATCGCGAAATTGCGACCTGCCGTCCAGAATACTACAAATGGGAACAATGGTTCTTCACTGAGCTTTATAAAAAAGGCTTAGTTTACAAAAAAACCTCAACCGTAAACTGGTGTCCGAACGATGAAACCGTATTGGCTAATGAACAAGTGCACGAAGGTTGCTGTTGGCGTTGTGATACTCCGGTAGAACAAAAAGAAATCCCACAGTGGTTCATTAAAATCACTGACTATGCAGAACAATTATTAGGTGGATTAGACCAACTGCCACAATGGCCAGACATGGTAAAAACCATGCAACGCAACTGGATCGGCCGTTCAGAAGGGGTGGAAATTACTTTTGATGTAGCGGATACCGCAGAAAAAGTCGCGGTTTATACGACCCGTCCTGATACCTTCTATGGTGTGAGCTATTTAGGTATCGCGGCAGCGCACCCATTAGCAGAATTAGCCGCAGAAAAGAATCCTGAATTAGCCGAATTCATCCGTGAAGCGAAAAATGCCAAAGTGGCAGAAGCAGACCTTGCCACTATGGAGAAAAAAGGGATGGCAACTGGCTTATTCGCTATTCATCCATTAACCGGTGAAAAATTACCAATTTGGGTCGCGAACTTTGTGTTAATGCACTACGGTACTGGCGCGGTAATGGCTGTTCCAGCACATGACCAACGTGACTTTGAATTTGCTCAAAAATACAGTTTGCCAATTAAACAAGTGATCGCACCGCTTGCGGATGAAGAAATTGATTTAACCAAACAAGCTTTCGTTGAGCACGGTAAATTAGTGAACTCTGCTGAGTTTGATGGTTTGGATTTTGATGGTGCGTTCAACGGTATTGCGGACAAATTAGAAAAATTAGGCGTGGGTAAACGCCAAGTTAATTATCGTTTACGTGACTGGGGCGTTTCCCGTCAACGTTATTGGGGTGCACCAATTCCAATGCTGACCTTGCCAAACGGTGAAACCGTACCGGCACCAATCGAAGATTTACCGATTATTCTACCGGAAGATGTGGTCATGGATGGCGTGAAAAGCCCAATTAAAGCAGATCCAAACTGGGCGAAAACCACCTTCAACGGTGAGCCTGCATTAAAAGAAACCGATACCTTTGATACCTTTATGGAATCTTCTTGGTACTACGCACGCTACACTTCACCAAGCTATGCTGAAGGCATGTTGGATAAAGATGAAGCTAATTACTGGTTACCGGTGGATCAATATATCGGTGGTATCGAGCACGCGACAATGCACTTGCTCTACTTCCGTTTCTTCCACAAATTATTGCGTGATGCAGGTTTCGTAACGAGCGATGAGCCGGCACAAAAATTATTATGCCAAGGCATGGTGTTAGCTGATGCGTTTTACTATACCAGCCCGACTAACGAGCGTATTTGGGTGAGCCCAACGCAAGTGACTCTTGAGCGTGATGAAAAAGGTCGTATCATCAAGGCGACTGATCCGGAAGGCCGTGAATTGGTGCATACCGGTATGACCAAAATGTCGAAATCGAAAAACAACGGTATCGACCCACAAGAAATGGTGGAAAAATACGGTGCAGATACCGTGCGTCTCTTCATGATGTTCGCGTCTCCTGCAGAAATGACGCTTGAATGGCAAGAATCTGGCGTAGAAGGGGCAAAACGTTTCTTAGGTCGTGTATGGAATTTGGTGTATGAATACAGTCAAAATCCTGCAAAAACCGCTTTAGATGTGACCGCACTTTCTGCAGACCAAAAAGCACTTCGCCGTGATGTCCATAAAACAATCGCGAAAGTGAGTGATGACATTGGTCGTCGTCAGACTTTCAATACGGCTATTGCAGCAGTGATGGAGTTAATGAACAAATTAACCCGTGCACCATTAGAAAGCGAACAAGATCGCGCTGTTATGGCAGAAGCATTAAGCGCAGTCGTGCGTATGCTTTACCCAATCACACCACATATCTGCTTTGAATTATGGAAAGCTTTGGGCAACGAAAGCAACATCGACCATGCAGAATGGGTGAAAGCTGACGAAGCTGCGATGGTAGAAGATGAAAAACTTATCGTGGTGCAAGTCAACGGTAAAGTTCGTGGTAAAGTGACTGTTGCAGCTGATGCGGATGAAGAAACCGTGAAAACGGTTGCATTTGCAGATGAAAATGTGAAGAAATTTACTGACAATACACAAATCGTGAAAGTGATTTATGTACCAGGTAAATTGTTAAATGTGGTGGTTAAACCGCAATAATCCATAAAATAACCGCATTTTATTCCAAGAGTTGCATAAACGACTCTTAAACAAAATAAAGTGCGGTGAATTTTACAGGTAATTTTTATGATGAAATCAATCAAAACGATCTGCTTTGTTGGGGCAACAGCCTTTTTAACTGCTTGTGGTTGGCACTTCGATAATGGTGCGGCTGTTCCTGCAGAATTAAAAACAATGGCTCTTGAAAGTAGCGACCCATACAGTGAAATGTCAATGGCAATGCGTAAGCAACTGCTTAGCAACAACGTAAACCTTGTTCCTGCAAAACAAGGTGTGCCAGTGTTGCGTTTAAATAAACAGACTTCAAGCGATAAAGTGGCGTCAGTCTTTAAACAAGGCCGAGAAGCAGAAAAAGTATTAACCCTTGATGTTGAAGCAAGTGTACGCTTGGCTAACGGAGAAACCTATCCAATCTCTGCAAAAATCAACCGCACTTTCTTTGATAACTCACGTGCTGCATTAGCAAAATCAGCTGAACGCGATGTAATTTGGAATGATATGCGTGAACAAGCGGCTCGCCAATTAATTAATAAAATGGCTGCCTTGCAACATCAAGTTCAAGGAAAATAATGAACCGCATTTTTCCTGAGCAACTGGCCTCTAACCTGAACAGCCATTTAGCGAAAGTCTATTTTTTGGTTGGGACAGATCCCCTGTTGCTCAGTGAAAGTGAAGATCTCATTCATCAAGCTGCCCTTCTTCAAGGTTTTGATGAAAAAAATCAAATCACCATAGATACTAATACTGACTGGTCTGCATTAATTGAGACCAGCCAATCTATGGGGCTCTTCTTTAATAAGCAAATTTTCATTCTCAATTTACCCGAAAATTTGACCGCACTTTTGCAGAAAAACCTTCAGCAATTTATTAATGGATTAAATGAAGATAGCTTGCTTGTTCTCATCTTGCCTAAATTGTCTAAAGCAGCCGAAAAACAAGAGTGGTTTATTCAGGCAAATCAACTTGATCCGCAAGCTGTTATTGTTAACTGCCAAACACCGAATTCAGAACAACTTTCTCGTTGGGTGAAGCATCGTACAAAAAACATGGGATTATCAGCTGATGAGGAAGCCGTTCAACTACTTTGTTACAGCTATGAAAATAATCTACTGGCATTGAAACAAGCGTTACAGCTTTTAGATTTGCTTTATCCTGATCACAAACTCACGTATAACCGCGTTAAATCAGTCGTAGAGCAATCTTCTGTCTTTACCCCTTTCCAATGGATTGATGCGTTGTTATCAGGCAAGGCAAATCGCTCAAAGCGAATTTTGCGAGGTTTACAAGCTGAAGATGTGCAACCTGTCATTTTATTGCGTACCTTACAACGTGAACTACTCACTTTGTTAGAATTAACAAAACCACAGCTGCGTAATCCCTCTCTTAACACGAGTTTGCCAACACAGACACTCAAAGCGGATTTTGACCGTCTCAAAATTTGGCTGAGTCGTCGCCCTCTTTATACGGCTGCGATACAACGACTCACCTATCAAAAGCTCTTTGAAATATTGCAAGAGTTGGCAGATATTGAGCGCACAACCAAGCAAGAATATGGTCAAGATGTGTGGGTAAAATTGACAGACTTATCGGTTAAATTTTGCTTATAAAAAAATCTCGGCGTTAACCGAGATTTTTTATTATTGCGCAATTTTTAAATCTTGATACAGATAATTTCGATAGCTATTCACTAAATCCATATCCTCTGCATCTTCGAGCTTACCTTGGCTTAACTGACGCATAGCGATATTCGCCCGCATAAAGTCATCTTTCGGTGATAAACCTGCCACATCAAGTAATACGCCACCAACAAAGGCTAAATCTAAGAAATCTTGCTGTTGAACAAAGTCAGTCTTACGATTAGTTCTAACCACAAATTGAGTCACATAATCTGGATTCGCAAAGTTACCTTTTTTCGGTGGAAGCTGATTATCAAAAGCAACCTGATGATCACCAAAATAACCGAATACATAAGGTGTTTCACGTGATTTTAAATAATCATTTAGACCTTCGATCGCCTCATTAAGGCTATCAATGCGATCAATATAATCGTTTAAGCAAGAAATCGCTTTCCCCCCTAAACGCTTACTCGCCAAATTAAAATGGTTTGGCATATTCGTGTTGTAAGGGCCGTGCTCTTTCATCGTGAGCACATAAACAAACATTGGCTGTTGTACATTTTCCAATGATGGATGCTGTTTCTGCAAAATCAGTTTGGTGTAATACATCATCTCTTCACTGGTAATGTGCCAGAGATTTTTGCTGATTGATGCGGGATAGCCTAAATCTTGTGGTTGCAACATCAAATCAAAACCAAAGTGGTCATAAGCAGGTTTTGCGTTGTAGTTACCTTTCGTAAAAGGCGATAACGCCACGCAAAAATAGCCTTGCTCACGAAGGTTTTTAATAAAACCTGTCTGTAAGTGTGGCACAACAGAATAAAACACCCCACTTGCTAAAGCGCCAAAATCGGTTGAAGGCACCCCTGCAAGGAAAGCAAATTCAGATTTCCACGTTGCACCGCCTACCGTATGTACACGCAATGGACTCGCAAATGCGGTATCTTCTTGCTTATTAAACATCGAAAATGGCGGGATGGTTTCCGCATCAAAATCAAATTGATGAGGATTCAAGGTTGATTCTTGTAAACACACCACAATGTCGGGCTTTTCTGCACTTTCAGTTTTACTCTCAGCCTTTTCATTTAAAAGTGCGGTCATTTTTTCTTTAAATTTTTGGCTATTACCTTCAAATTCTGGCACTTTAAAGAATACGCCACGACAAGACATAGGCAGGTTTAAGAAAACATCTCGACCATCATCCGGCAATGAGTCTAACCAGACTTTTGTTGCATCTGGATCTTTAGAATAATGCCATATTAAACCAAAACTCGTTGCTGCAAGTATTGCTGCAAATACACGAAATCCAGTTGAGGCACTTTCTACATCTGACCAACCGAAGACTGCATAGCCAAGTAGGCCTAATAGCCCTAATACACCGAAAATTGCCCCTTTATAATGTAAAAGGGTTTCCCAATTTCGCCAGTCTGTTACGAGCCAAAAATCTGAAATGAGTAAAGGTTGTTTGTAGTAATGAATTTTCATTCGATGGAATAGCATCAACACCACAAAAAGTACGGACGCAAAATTCAATCCGCGTTGCCATTGACCTGTTATCGCAAACATTGAACTAAACAATAAGACGAATAATGCAATCGCAAAAAAATATGTCCAACGATAGTGCGAATTGACGATAAAAATCACCGTCGCAATAAAAAATAAACTCAGAAAAATACTTGGAATCATAATAAATAAATTTGATTAAATGTTATTTGACACTTTCAGCCACTAAACGCTGAATCAGCTTTAAATTGGCTGGTGGGAATTGCCCAGCATCAAGCTCACTTTGTTCAAGCCAAAAACCTTCCTGGCCTTCTCGTCCAAAAGGCTCGCCGATCCATTCAGTGACCAAATAAAAACTAAAATCTAAAATTTTGGTTGGATATTCAAATTGAAAACGTTCGTACAGTTCAGCATTTAAAATATGAATGCCAATCTCTTCTTCCAATTCTCTTTTTAAGGCTTCTTCAGGGGTTTCACCTGCATCAACTTTACCGCCTGGAAATTCTAACGCCTGCGCGAAATCTTGCCCTTCTAAGCGCTGGGTCAAATATAACTGCCCAAATTCATTACAAATAATCCCTGCCGCAACTTGAATGATAGGCTTATTCATCGTCTTTCCTTATCTCAAAAGTAGAAAGAGCGGTCATTTTTAGCGGTGTTTTAAACACGCAAAAATTTAACCGCTCTTTTCCTTAACTAAGCATATCGGGCTTTATTGCCATGACAATGCTTGTATTTTTTACCTGACCCACAAGGACAAGGTTCATTACGTCCAATATGGCGTTCTGAATAGTCCTCGCTTTGAGCTTGCTCTGTGTTTTCACCTACAGAATGATGAGTTTGAGCCTCACGCTCAGCCATTGCTTGACGTGCTCTCTCTGCCTCTTCCATCTCTTCCTGCGTACGAACTTTCACACGAGTGAGTGTCGTAATCACATGATGTTTTAAAGAATCCAACATTTCAGTAAACATACGGAAAGATTCTTTTTTGTACTCTTGTTTTGGATCTTTTTGCGCATAACCACGTAAATGGATACCTTGACGTAAATAATCCATCGCTGCTAAGTGCTCTTTCCAAAGCTCATCAAGGGTTTGTAACATCACGCCTTTTTCGAAATGACGCATGGTTTCTTCACCCGCAAGCGCTTCTTTCGCTTTGTATTCATCTTCGGCTTCTTGAATAATACGCTCACGCAAGTTCTCTTCGTGAAGATTGTTATTTTCTTCCAACCAATGTTCAATTGGTAACTCAAGACCAAACTCTTGCGCTAAACGCTCTTCTAAGCCTTTAATATCCCATTGTTCTTCTAACGATTGTGGTGGAATATATTGGTCAATCACATCATTAAATACATCGCTGCGGATAGCTTTGATAGTCTCTGAAATATCATCGTT
>CABQSN010000053.1:0-10399 GCA_902466845.1 uncultured Haemophilus sp. | reverse complement strand
ATGGTTTACGGGGAATCAGTCCTTTTATGCCATTTTTTTCAAACCGTTTCAACCACGTCCCGACTAGGGCGTTGGAGGGAATATTGTAAAAACGCGCAGCTTCTCTAATACTCATTTTCTCATTCAAAATAGGTTGAAGAACCTGTAATTTAAATTCGATTGTGTAGTGTTTACCCATAAAAAAATCTGTACCTCAATTGTTGGTTTGTTGAGTCCAACTTTTGGGGTGCAGATCAAAATCAGAATAGTTTTATTAAAGATGTTTAAATCTTTTAATGAGAAAATATAGGTGGAATGGTACAATCACCAAAATTTTTTATAGGATAAATAACACAAATGGCTCGTAAAAAGAAAAGTCGTAAAATTAGCGATATTATGCCAATTCGTAAATCGGACAAGAAACCTGAAGCACCGAAGCTATCAGGTAAGAAATTAACACGTTATGAATTAGATGCTAAGGCAAGAGAAGATAAGAAAAAACGTAAACATAAAGGTTTAGCATCTGGTTCTCGTCATAGTAACGCAGAGCAAAATAAAAATAACCAAGTTGTTGAACAAAAAGATCCGCGTATTGGTAGCCGTAAAAAGGTTCCACTGATTGTTGAATTTGTGAATAAGCCTGAGAAAGGGATGACAATTCCAGCCGTAAAAGAACCGAAAAAACTTGCGCCTGAAGTTGAGTTAGAACGTTTAGAAAATAATGAAATTCTAAATGAATTGTTGGATGCCTTAGATGAAGGCAAAACGATTAGTAAAGCTGATCAACAATTTGTGGATGAATGCTTAGATCGTATTGCTCAGTTAATGGAAGAATTAGGTATTCAAGATGAAGAAGAGACAGAGGATGACCTCTATCAAACCTTCGAGAAAATTGATATCAACCAATTCAGATAATTGTCATGTGGCCGATTATTTTAAGTATTATTGCTTTGGGAATTATTGCTGGCGTATCATTTTATGCTTTCAAATTACTTAGGAAGTTACGCCATCAAAACACTCTCATTAAACAGGCTAAAATAGAACGTACAAAACGCCTAAAAGAGAGTATGGTAATTATCGCTAAAGCGATGCAGAATAGAGATTGCAACCATTCAGAAGGGGTGATTCGTTTATCAATGCTTTTACTCCCTTTTGGACAATCTTTACAACCATATCAAGCGATGTATGCACTTTATAATATTGTAAAAGAAATGCCTACGCATGAAGCTCGGAAAGCATTGTTAAAAAAAGAAAGAATGAAACTCGATCTTGAGCGAGAAAGTGCAGAAGCAAAATTTGAAGAAGAAATTATGTTGGAGTTACGTCAGTTTTTAAATGACGTAGATAAATTTGGGGAAGCTTAATGTCTGAAATTATTTGGGATCTTGCGTTAATTCAAAAATATAACCAATCAGGACCTCGTTATACATCTTATCCAACTGCATTAGAATTTAATGAAAGTTACACTAACGAAGATTTTATTGCAGCGGCTAATCGTTATCCGGAAAGACCACTTTCCCTTTACGTACACATTCCATTTTGTCACAAACTTTGCTATTTCTGTGGCTGTAATAAGGTGATTACTCGTCATCAACATAAGGCGGATATTTATCTTGATTATCTTGAAAAAGAAATCAAAGCGCGTTCAGAATTATTCAAAAATCGTGTTGCGACTCAAGTGCATTGGGGCGGCGGTACACCGACTTATTTGACAGAAGAGCAATCTGCTCGTTTGATGAAGATGCTTAAAGATCATTTTACGATTGCGGATAATGCAGAAGTCAGTATTGAAATGGACCCTCGCGAAATTGAGCTCGACATGCTTGATCATTTACGCAATATTGGTTTTAACCGAATTAGCATGGGTGTACAAGATTTCAATAAAGCGGTTCAAAAAGCGGTAAATCGTGAACAAGATGAAGAGTTTGTGAATGCGTTACTTGTTCGTGCTCGTGAGTTAGGTTTTCAATCGACGAACCTTGATTTAATTTATGGATTGCCACTTCAAAATGTGGAAAGTTTTATGTTCACATTACATAAAGTGATTGAATTGAATCCAGATCGTTTAAGTATCTTTAACTATGCTCATTTACCAAGTCGATTTGCGGGACAAGCAAAAATTAAAGAAGATCAATTACCGCCACCGGAAACTAAATTAGAAATTTTACAGAAAACGATTGAAACCTTAGGCAATGCTGGTTATAAGTTTATCGGTATGGATCACTTTGCTAAACCAGATGATGAATTAGCGATTGCTCAAGAGAAAGGTGTCTTACATCGAAATTTCCAAGGTTATACCACGCAAGAAGAATGTGATTTGCTCGGTTTAGGTGTATCAGCCATTAGTTTATTAGGCGATACATATGCTCAAAACCAAAAAGAATTAAAACATTATTATCATGATGTAGAAAATTCAGGTATTGCACTGCATAAAGGTTTAGCGATGACAGAAGAAGATTGCTTACGTCGTGATGTGATTAAGCAATTGATTTGTAACTTTAAGCTTGATTTTGCACCAATTGAAAAACAATATAATATTGATTTCAAAAAGCACTTTGCTGAAGATTTACAGTTATTACAGCCATTACTTGAAGATGGATTAATTTCTGAAACAGAAACAGGCTTACACGTTTTGCCTAAAGGTCGATTATTAATCCGTAATATTTGCTTATGCTTTGATACTTATTCAAGAGCAGCGGCAAAACGACAACAATTCTCTCGAATTATTTAGTTATACAAAAAACGGTCAAGACTTAAATCTTGACCGTTTTTCTTTCAATCTATTTATTTCGCGATGCTTTCTAGTGCCCATAATTCGCTGAGATTTTCTCTGCGACGAATTAAGTGAGCTTTGTTTCTATCCACTAACACTTCAGCCGTACGTGGACGAGAATTGTAGTTTGAGGACATGCTTGCACCATAAGCTCCTGCAGAACGTTGAGCAATATAATCCCCTTCAGCAATGGCGAGCTCACGCTGTTTACCTAAGAAATCAGAGGTTTCGCATACCGGGCCAACAACATCATAAATGGCTTTTTTACGCTCTAAAGAGCGGTCAATTTCAATGATGTTCATATAAGCTTCATAGAGTGCCGGGCGAATCATATCGTTCATACCGGTATCGGTAATCGCGAAGTTACGGCTTTCATTACTTTTTAAGTATTGAACTTTAGCCACTAAAATCCCCGCATTCGCCGCGATCGCTCGACCTGGTTCTAGAATAATTTCGAGATCTTCATAATCTTTTAATTTATTCAGTAACGCAGCAGCATAATCACTTGGATGCGGCGGCGTTTCATCAGTATAAGTTACGCCTAAACCGCCACCGAGATCTAAATGTTTTAACGTGATGCCATCTTCTTTTAATTGTTCCATTAAACGAATGAGTCGATCAGTCGCATCTAAGAAGGGCTGTAATTCAGTCAGCTGAGAGCCAATATGACAATCCATACCCGTAATTTTCACATGAGGTAAGGTTGCTGCTAATTTATATACCTCACGCGCTTCATCTACGCTCACACCAAATTTATTTTCTTTTAATCCTGTGGAAATGTAAGGGTGTGTATGAGCATCAACATCGGGATTCACGCGTAAAGAAATGGGTGCAATTTTCTCTATTTCGCCAGCAATTTGGTTGATATGGTGTAATTCCGCAACAGATTCCACATTAAAACAACGAATGCCTACTTCTAACGCTCGCATAATTTCGGCACGAGATTTTGCCACGCCAGAAAAGACCACTTTTGAAGCCTCTCCGCCAGCTGCCAATACGCGTTCTAATTCGCCTTGCGAAACAATATCAAAGCCTGAGCCTAATTTTGCCATTACATTTAATATGCCGATATTAGAATTGGCTTTAACAGCATAACAAATTAAGTGTGGATGCTTTCCTAAAGCAGAATCAAAGGCGTGCCAATGGCGTTCAAGTGTTGCACGAGAATAAATATAAAGCGGTGTGCCGAATTCTTCAGCGAGTTGTTTGACGGGCAAATCTTCAACATAAAGTTGCTCGTTTTTATATTGGAAAAAATCCATGACGAATCCTTTAAGTGCGGTCAGTTTTTATTGTGTTTTTTGTGTGTTTTGCGGCTGTTCTTTTTCAGGAAAATATAATGGCCCTTTTACACCGCAACCTGTAGCCAAAGTGCAGAATGCACTTAATAACAAAATAGAAAGTAATTTTTTCATTTTTCAATCTCTCTAATAAGTAAAATCTGCCTTTGCCAACGAGGCGAAAGGCTTTATAATTCACGGCATTCTATCAGATTTAATCGGAAAATTTTATGAATGTTGCAGAATTTCACCAAAATATTGAACAGGTTTGGAAAAAAATTGAAGAAGCGTTAGAGAATCAAGGTTGTGATGTGGATTGTGAAACGCAAGGTTCGGTATTCACGATCACATTTGATGACCGCTCACAAATCGTGATTAATAAGCAAGAACCGCTTCTTGAGCTTTGGCTTGCGAGCCGCTTGGGTGGATTTCATTTTGCCTATAAAAACAATGATTGGGTAGCAAATGATGGCAAACGCTTTTGGGATTGTTTAACCGAGGCGGTTGCCGCTCACGGAGAAACGGTAACATTCTAATGGCCGAACTCGCGGAACATGTCCCGCAAAAAATAGACTTAAAAACGACCGCACTTCATACGTTGCGGTCTGTTTTTGGTTACCAATCTTTCCGCAAAGGGCAGGAAGAAGTGATTCATGCTGCGTTAAGCGGTCAGGATGCCTTAGTGGTGATGGCCACAGGAAATGGCAAATCCTTGTGTTATCAAATTCCAGCACTTTGTTTTCCTGGTCTCACATTAGTGATTTCGCCTTTGATTTCTTTAATGAAAGATCAGGTAGATCAACTTCAAGCAAACGGCATTGAAGCCGATTTTCTAAACTCTAGTCAGACGCCAGAACAACAACAGCAAGTTGAAAATAAGCTGATTTCAGGACAATTAAAATTATTATATGTTTCGCCTGAAAAAGTGATGACAAACAGCTTTTTTCAGCTGATTTCTTATGCTCAAATTTCCTTTATCGCCATTGATGAAGCACATTGTATTTCACAGTGGGGGCATGATTTTCGCCCTGAATATACCCAACTTGGTGGCTTAAAAGCAGCGTTTCCAAATGCGCCAATTATGGCATTAACGGCGACAGCGGATTACGCGACGAGACAGGATATTCTCACTCATCTTAAATTAGACCATCCTCATAAATACATTGGCAGTTTTGATCGCCCAAATATTCGTTATACATTGGAAGAAAAATTTAAGCCGATGGAGCAACTTACGCGTTTTGTCTTAGCTCAAAAAGGCAAAAGCGGCATTGTATATTGTAATAGTCGTTCGAAGGTGGAACGTATAGCAGAAACCTTACGAAATAAAGGCGTGTCGGCTGCGGCGTATCATGCGGGAATGGAAACTGCACTGCGTGAACGCGTCCAGCAAGATTTTCAACGAGATAATGTTCAAGTTGTGGTTGCAACAATTGCATTTGGCATGGGCATTAATAAATCCAATGTGCGTTTTGTCGCCCATTTTGATTTGCCGAGAAGCATTGAATCATATTATCAAGAAACCGGTCGTGCGGGACGAGATGATTTACCTGCGGAAGCGGTACTTTTCTACGAACCGGCTGATTATGCTTGGTTACAGAAGATTCTGCTTGAAAAACCAGAGACGCCACAACGTCAAATTGAGCAACATAAATTGGAAGCCATTGGTGAATTTGCCGAAAGTCAAACTTGTCGCCGCTTGGTATTACTCAATTATTTTGGTGAATATCGTCAAACGCCTTGCCAAAACTGCGATATTTGTCTTGACCCGCCAAAGAAATATGATGGCTTAATTGATGCGCAAAAAGTGATGTCGACGATTTATCGTGTGGGTCAATGTTTCGGTGTGCAATATGTGATTGCGGTATTGCGAGGGATGCATAATCAAAAAATTGTAGAACGCCAACATGATAAGTTAAGTGTTTATGGCATTGGTAAAGATAAAAGCAAAGAACATTGGCAATCTGTGATTCGCCAGCTTATTCACCTTGGTTTTATTCAACAAGTGATCGGTGAGTTTAATAGTGCAACGCTTCAGCTCACAGAAAGCGCTCGCCCTGTTTTAAAAGGCGAAGTGTCGCTTGAATTAGCGATGCCGCGCATTTCATCCATTAATAAAATTGTGCATACATCCCATAAAAATACAGTGGCAAATTACGATAAAGATCTGTTTGCTCGCTTGCGTTTCCTACGGAAGCAGCTAGCGGATAAAGAAAATATTCCACCGTATATTGTCTTTAACGATGCGACGTTGCAGGAAATGGCGCAATATATGCCAACAAGTAATATTGAAATTCTACAAATTAATGGGGTGGGTACGATCAAATTGGAACGCTTTGGGCAGCCGTTTATGGCATTGATTCGAGAGCACAAAGCAATTTTAGAAAAGGCAGAAAAAGAATAAGTGCGGTCAAAAAACAGAAGATTTTTCGACCGCACTTTTTTCTAGCTTGCACTTACATCTTGTTCATCGCGTAATTGACGGTCAAAGACTTGTGCACAATCATCGGTACCCGAACCATACCAAGTGGTATCACGCAATGCTACTTCACCTTTACGGTATTTTTCCACTTCGCTTTTCTTCACCAAATAACCCGTTACACGAATCAAATCGGTGTTTTTAAGGTAAGTGGTGATATAGCGGTAACCTTGTGAAAATGAACCATCAATAATATCGACGACGGCATCTAAATGATCCACATAGGTTTGGTCAAAGGCAAACAAATCTCCCGTACCTGATGGGAAGTACTTATGGAATGGCGCCGATTGTTTCAAATGAGCCAGTAACGTTGGTTCTTCACCCACACGAATACGATGCGCAGGCGCATTACGTTTATCTTCTTCATGATTGCTTGCACCCACTTGCGCATGTAATAAATAACGGTTGCCAGTGCGTTCAGCATACACGCCTTCATGGTTATCCGTTACTTCTTTCAATTTATCCATAATCAAGGTCGCAATTTCATCACCGCGTTGGCTTTTACCAAAGGTTTCGTTTAAGCCTTCTTGTTGCAATAAATGATTTGCCGCATCTGCGAGACCAACAATGGCAAACATCCCCGTAAAATTAGTGCGTTTGATAAAACCTTCTTTTTCGAGGAATGAGGTATTGAAGAAGTTGCTTTCTTCCACTACAAATTTATGGCGTTTATCCATGGTGGAAAGTGCACATTTTGCTACACGAGGTAAGAGCTCATTGATCATTTCATCCACGGTTTTACAGGCACGTGCAATGGTACCCAAACGTAGTCTGGTGAGAGTATAAGCGCCACCACATTCAGGAAGCGCGTTGTAGCAGCTTGCAATACCATATTGTTCGCCTAAGTCAGAAATGTAGTAAGCATCATTGGCAAAAGACGGTTTAGAAACCAATAAGCACGCTTTTGCGGCTAATTCTGCAAATTCACGACTTGTTTTGCTCTTATCGTAACGAATGGTCATATTTGGCGTAGGCGCTTCCAACTCAATCACCGCTTTTAAAATCAAACGCCCTGCTTTGGTGTCATAAGGCCCAATATTGGCATGGCAGAATGAATCTGGCACAGTTTTATCCACATGATTTAAGAAACGTTTAATTTTGATGTAGTCTTGTTCCTCATCGGTAATAAACGGATCAAGTAGCACGTCTAAACGACCAATGTAAACTGGGAATGTGGTAATGGAGGGCACGTGGGAATATAAAATCAATAAGCCATCTAATGCTTCATCAAGATCTTTTGGCGGCGGTAATTCAAGGAATTCACAGCCTTTTTTAATATACACATTGTAATCCGGCAAAATATAGCGGGGACGATAAATCGCATAGCCTTCATTTAAATCACAGATCATTTGATTTTGAAGGAATTGCCATTCTTCATCCGTATAGCCTAATAATTCACGAGGATCAAATAATCGCTCGGCAATATTACCTAAACACATGAGTTTTTGTTGATAGGTGAGCGTGTTGGATTTTACGGTATCCAAAATATCTTGAAGAGATGCAAGCATAATAATGTCCTGATTAAAAAGGGTAGCTTATTTTAAGTCAGTGAATGAGTGATGACAATTTTGACAATGTGATCTGCATCACATTTATGATATTTATCAGTCAATTCGGTTATATCATATGACGTTAAAATGTTTGGGTTTTATCAGGTTTACCATTATGATGTCGGCGTTAAATATAAATGGGAATAATATGAAAAAAGCACGGGTGATTCCCCACACGAGTTGGGCAGCTAAATCGCTATGGTCAGTCGAAGGTAAAACCATGTCGATGCTCTTATTTGCATTGGCAATACTGGGCATTGGAGATGGCTTAATTGTGCTCGCTAATTTGGGCTCTTCACCTTGGACCGTGCTTTCTCAAGGTGTGGCATTACAAGCTAAGGTGAGTATCGGTTGGTCATCATTTTGGATTAGCTGTTTAGTAATGTTAGCCTGGATTCCCCTCAAATTAAGACTTGGGCTTGGCACCATTCTGAATATTATTGTGATTGCCTTTTTCCTTGGCTTAACCACGAAAATTGTGCCAGAACCAACCGCACTTTTTAGCCGAATTTTATTCGGTGGAATTGGGCTTTTGCTTTATGGATTAGGAACGGCATTGTATTTAACTTGTCATCAGGGGGCAGGCCCGCGGGATGGTTTAATGGTGGGACTTTGTCAACGCCTTCATTTAAAAGTGGGGATTGTGAGAACAAGCCTTGAAGTGTCGGTTTGTGTGTTAGGTTATATTCTCGGCGGCACAGTCGGAATTGGTACCGTTGTTTTTGCCGCCGCAATAGGTTGGATTGTGCAGTTATGCTTAAACTCAATTGCTCGCTTGCCACATCTTCCGCACGAAGGGGATAATCTCCATTAAGGCATCATCAATCGAAATTAAGCCTAAATTCATTTCGTCTTTCCCTTTTGGCGGGCAGAAAGCAAGATGTTTATCTGCATCGTTAATCGGTTTCCAACGACGAGGCTGAGATGAGCGACTGTTTGGATAGAATCCGATTGTTGGCACATTGAATGCACTGCTTAAATGCAATGGTCCAGTAGAACCCGCAATGAATAAATCCGCACAAGCCAGAGAGTGTGCAAAATCAACCAATCCTTTATTCTTATCGTAAACAACCACATTTGGGCTGTCGATTTTTGCCGCTAACTCATGGGCTTTTTCACTTTCACCAGGTCCTGCCGTTAAGATAATCTGACAGTCAAATTCGTTTAATAAACCTTGTATCAATTGAGCATATTGCGACAATGAAAGGCTTGTTGCTGAGCCACCTGTTCCACTATGCACAAAGACCCATTTTTTATCCGCCGATAAACCGAATTGTTCTTGAAGAAAAACACGTTGATTTTTAACCGCACTTTCAGGAAGTGAAAGATAAGGTGGCTTGGGTTCCACAATCGGCATGTTGTGTTTCTTTAAGAACGCCCGAGCCAGATCTTGATTGTACTCGGCTTCCGATTTTTCTGAACGTGAACGGCGTTGTGTTAAACGATGGTTATAAAGGATTTGTACCCATTTTGTTGCGGGCGCAAGGCGATAAGGAATCCCACTTTTCCAGGCTAATTTACCGTTATGGGTATTGGAAAAGAAGCTAATCATGCCATCAAATTGCCGCTCTTTGATTTCTTTAACAAGACGATTGAAATCCGCTTTGTCGTTCTTGGCACTATCAATGATGACATCATCTAAATAGGGACAAATTTGAGCCAATGGGGCTGTATAAGCTGGCACAAGTGCGGTCAGTTTTAGCTCGGGATTTGAGGCTTTCAACATCGCAAAAGCCGGAAATGCCTGAATAAAATCGCCCAGTTTATCGTTACGAATGACTAAAATTTTCATTATTCTGCCTTTTGCCGTGTTCGTATTGCGGTATAAAACACAATCGTTAAGAAAAAGTAAAAAATAGTACCTGAATTATGTACCAAGAAACCTTGGCTTAAGCCATAAATCATCACAGATAAAATATGGGCAACGCCTAACGTTGAAATCAGCTTGATCTCATCATTCGTGGTGTTCAGCTTTTCCATAAAGGCTCTAAGAGGGATAAATAAAACAGCAAGTAAGGCGAGCAACCCAACAATTCCTCGTTTGGATAGGTCGTCTAAATATTGGTTATGGGCATGCGTAAATTGTCCAATGTTACCCGTGGCAATTTTTTCTTTTGTTTCTTGCTTAC
Organism: uncultured Haemophilus sp.; assembly: GCA_902466845.1. Taxonomy (GTDB): domain Bacteria; phylum Pseudomonadota; class Gammaproteobacteria; order Enterobacterales; family Pasteurellaceae; genus Haemophilus_D. The sequence goes on along the minus strand of CABQSN010000053.1, from coordinate 212 downwards.
GTTTTTCTGTTGCGCCTTGAATGCCCCAACCAAATAAAGGTTTTTCTTTCGCCATTTCAAGTGCGCTTTTCCACATTTCAAAACGAGCTCCAAGAGAAGTATTTCCATCATGGTTATCCAGGTAAAGTTGAATATCTTTTCGTGCAACGTCAATCCGTTCCATAATTCGGTTATTGGGCATTTGGCTAATGCCAACGCTTGCTACGGCAATG
>CABQSN010000052.1:0-10459 GCA_902466845.1 uncultured Haemophilus sp. | reverse complement strand
AAAGACCCAACAAAATCAGGCAAGCAGAAGAAACTGTTTAATTTATATTACGACAGTGATGAAGAGAAAACCTTGTGGGATATGCAAGATCAACACTTGGATAAATTAACAGAAGAAGTTTTTGCGGAAGAATTGCGTTTGCTTTATGTGGCATTAACCCGAGCAAAATACCAAATGGCCTTTGTGTTACCGAAAGCCTTTGATAAAAAATGGAATGCTTTATTGTATGTTTTAACACAAGGTGAAATTGGTCGAAAACTCGGTTTGCCAAATAATTGGGATACCCAACCGTTATTGGAAAAATTTAAGCAGCTTTTACCAAATGATGTAGCGATTGAATTAACCGGTGTGTTACAAGCCAGTGAACCACTTACCTTAAATGTTTCTCAAGAAAATTTAAGTGCGGAAATTTTCCAAGGTGAAATTGAACAAGATTGGCGAGTGACGAGCTTTAGTGGCATAGAACAAACACATCAACGCAAAGCTTATTTGAATGAAAGTGCAGTGAAAAAATCGCTCATTTTTGACGATGCGAAAGATTATGATGCGTCAATTTCAATAGAAAATATCACTGAAAATCTGACCGCACTTGCTCATGATAACGATGAAATGGTTCTAGATTTCCCTCGGGGAACACAAATCGGTACTTTATTGCATCGTTATTTTGAAAAGGTGCCTTTTGCTCAACTGGCTGAGAAAGAAAACATTGAAAAATTATGTCAGGATTTGAATCTTGCGGAAGAGCAATTTGCAGCAGTTCAACAGTGGTTTGCACAAATACTCAGCACGCCAATTTTGCCAAATGATGATTTTACTCTTGCTCAAATTAACGAAAAACAATGCTTAAAAGAGTTGGCGTTTTATCTCAATATCACAAGCCATTTTGATGTCGCTGGTTTTAACCGAGCGTTAGCAACCTTACATCATTTGCCATCAGAACCGTTACAGTTTGATGATATTCAAGGCATGGTGCGAGGCACAATGGACTTAGTTTTCTGTCATCAAGGTAAATATTATTTGCTTGATTACAAATCGAATTTCTTAGGTGAGACATTAAAGGATTACGATCAAGCTGCATTGAAAAAAGCCATGTTAGAGCATCACTATGATTGGCAATATTTGTTGTATGTGGTGGCATTACACCGTTATTTAAAAACACGTTTGCCTCACTACGATTACAACCGAGATTTTGGTGGTGTGGTCTATGCATTTTTACGAGGAATGAATGGTTCGCCACAATCGGGCATCTTTTTTGATAAACCAGATTGGCAATTAATCCAACAATTAGAGGAATTATTTTAATGTTAAGCCTATTAAAATCCTTGCAAGAACAAGGTGTGATTACTCAAGGCGATTATTATTTTGCTCAATTAATTGCTGATAAACAAAAAGATAAAGGCTATGTCGAACCCGTACAAAATTTAGCGATTTTATTAGCCGCACTTTGCAACTGGAGCTATACACAAGGCAATACTTGTTGTGTGTTAGATCGTTTCTTAGAACGTAATTTATTTGGCTTGGCTTATCGTCATACTGAAACGGATTTTTTGTTGCTTATCAATGAAAAGATTGGTTCACTTCCTGTATCAAAATGGCAATCAGCCTTAGCGGGGCATATTGCCTTTACACAAGATCCTGAAAATCAGATTGCGCCTCTTGCGTTTCAATTTGGGGCGATTTATTTCTATCGAGCTTGGCAAGATGAATTCCGCGTTGCGCAATATATTAAAAACGCCTTGAAAAATGACCGCACTTTATCGGTAGAACCGCAACAAATTCGAACCTTATTAGATCGTTATTTCCCTCAACAACAAGCGCAAGTTGATTGGCAAAAAGTAGCAGTCGCAATGGCAGTGAAAAGCCCATTTTCTGTGATTACAGGTGGACCGGGAACAGGGAAAACCACGACAGTAACTCGCTTGTTATGTGTATTACAGGAGTTATTTGGTGGCAAACTTCACATTAAATTGGTTGCACCAACGGGGAAAGCCGCAGCTCGTTTAACGGAATCTATCGAAAACGCTTTGGCACAAATGCCGATTTCAGATGAGTTACGTGCATCCATTCCTAAAACCGCAGAAACGTTGCATCGTTTATTAGGCGTTCGACCTTTTACCGATAGCGTGAAATATCATGCACATAATCCGCTGCAAATAGATGTGCTAGTGGTGGATGAAACCTCGATGATTGATTTGCCTATGATGGCGAAACTCGTGCAAGCCTTGAAACCCGAAACACGTTTGATTTTATTGGGTGACCAAGCTCAATTGGCCTCTGTGGAAGCGGGCGCGGTATTAGGCGAAATTGCACAATTTTTAACGCAAGATTATAGCCCTGCTCAAGCTGATTATATTCATACAACAACAGGCTATACCGTTCCAACTTCAGATGAACATAGTCCGTTGCGTGATGCCATTTGCCATTTAACCTTTAGTCGTCGTTTCCGAGATGATTCGGGCATTAAACAACTTGCTGAGCAAATTCAACAAGGAAAAGGTGAGGGTAGTGTGGCAACCTTTGCGGAATATCCACAAGAGTTGCATTTCCATCATTTTGATGAAGAGCAAGACGTTAAAGAATCGGTTCGACAAGTGGTGAAAAGTGCGGTTGAAAATTACCGTGTTTATTTAACCCAACTTCAAACTTATTTTGCTCAGAAGAAAGATCTCAATGCAAAATTTATAGATGAAAAGGGTAATGAGAAAACTTATGCAGAAGCGATTTTAGACCGTTTTAATTCGGTGAGATTTTTGACCGCACTTCGCGCTTCAGCATTAGGTGTGGAAGAATTAAATCGTGAAATTGCCTTGGCATTGCGTGCAGAAAAACTACTTTGGTTCCGCCAAGAAGATGATTGGTATATCGGTAAGCCAATTATGATTACAGAAAACGATCATAATGTGAAACTGTATAACGGTGATATTGGCTTGTGTTTAGCTAAAGGCAAAGTGTGGTTTGGCAATCGAGAAGTTTCTACCAGTCGTATTCCCGCTCACGAGCCTGCGTTTATGATGACGATTCATAAATCCCAAGGTTCGGAATTTGATCATACGGTTATGGTGTTACCAACAGAACCCAATCCAGTGCTTTCACGAGAGCTGGTATTTACCGGTGTTACCCGTGCGAAAAATCAACTTTCCGTATTTGCCAATGAAAAAATCTGGCAAAGTGCGGTCAGAAATACCGTAAAAAGACAAAGTGGATTAGGAAAGTTATTACAGGAAAAAGAGGAGTAAAAAATGAAATTATATGTTTACGATCATTGCCCGTTTTGTGTGCGAGCTCGCATGATTTTCGGTTTAAAAAATTTACCGGTAGAACTTGTAGTGCTGGCAAATGATGATGAAGCAACGCCAATTGGTTTAGTGGGCAAAAAGGTTGTGCCAATTCTTGTCAAAGAAGATGGTACTGCGATGCCGGAAAGTTTGGATATCGTGCATTATGTAGATGAACATTTTGGTGAAAAAATCTTATCTGAACACGTTCGTCCTGAAATTGAAGCATGGTTAAAAGAAGTCGGCAGTTATTATGGTCATCTTACGACTGCACGCTTTACGCAAATTGGCTTAGCAGAATTTGAAACCCAAAGTGCGGTCGATTATTTCACTAAAAAGAAAACGGAATTTATTGGTGATTTTGCTGAAAATATTGCGAAGACTGAAACTTATCTTACTCGCTTAAAAGGGGATTTAGAGAAATTAGCTGTATTAATTCAATCTGAAAATGCCTTAAACGGCCAACTTTCTCTTGAAGATATTATCGTTTTCCCTGTATTACGAAATCTGACTTGTGTGAAAGGCATCGAATTCCCACCAGCGGTTTTAGCTTATATCACGAATATGGCTAAGTTAAGCAATGTGCCGCTGTATTTTGATAAAGCTATTTAATCACTGCTGATTCATAGGCATTGGAAATACTGAAGTTTTGACTTGGATCATAGGTACGGTCATTTTTTCAGTATTTTTTATTCATCGATCTATAATCTCTAACGTTTACTTTAATAAGAGCGCAGAGATATGGATCAGGAATACCAACGAGCGGTTACCCGTATTTGTGTGGAAACCGCTTTGTTATTGTTACAGCATGGCGCAGAAAGTGCTGTCGTCGTACAAATGGCACAGCGATTAGGTGTAGCTTTAGGCATTGAAAGCGTGGAGTGTGCTTTAACGGCAAATGCCGTCTTATTGACCACACTTTCTAAGCAACATTGTATTACCACCGTGCGGAAGAATGTCGATAAAGGCATTAATATGCAAATCGTTACGGATGTTCAGCACATTGTGGTTGCCGTAGAGCATCACTTGTATGATTTGTCCATGGCTCAAAAGAAACTGGATAAATTAAAACCACTAAAATATAACCGTTATTTGGTGGTGTTTATGATTGGTTTATCTTGTGCCTCTTTTGCTCACCTTTCTGGCGGAGATATGACAATTTGTGCGATCACCTTTATTGCTTCTGCCATTGCCATGTTTGTTCGACAAGAAATTTCTAAACGTCATTACAATCCACTCATCGTTTTTGCCATTACCGCTTTTGTTGCCTCACTGATTTCCGGTGTCAGTTTGAAATATAGTTTAGGCAATGATCCTCATATCGCATTAGCTTCTAGCGTTTTATTACTCGTTCCAGGATTCCCATTAATTAATTCACTTGCGGATATTTTAAAAGGGTATGTAAATATGGGAATAGGACGCTGGACCATCGCTACGGTTCTCACTTTTGGTGCTTGTTTAGGTATTGTCTTTGCGTTAAATCTTTTAAATATTGTTTCTTGGGTGGGGTAATAAGATGTTTTTACTGAATTTACTCGATGATATGCTTTTTGCTGCCATCCCCGCAGTAGGATTTGCTTTAGTATTTAATGTTCCGCCTAAAGCCTTAAAGTATTGTGCGATTTTAGGTGCACTTGGACATGTCACACGAACTTTATTATTACACTTTGGTGTCCCAATTGTTTTTGCCACTTTTTTCGCCACTTGTGTGATTGGTTTTATTGGGGTGCATTTATCTCATCGTTATTTAGCCCATCCGAAAGTCTTTACTGTTGCGGCAATTATTCCAATGATTCCAGGTGTTCATGCTTATAAAGCGATGATTGCTATCGTACAAATTCACCATTATGGCTTTTCCGATAAATTATTTGAGCAAATGATCAGCTCTTTTATCAATACCAGCTTTATTTTGGGCGCTCTTGTTTTGGGCTTAGCCTTACCAGGACTATTGTTCTATCGACAAAAACCAGTCGTGTAGAAAATAAAAAAGCCGACATCAGTCGGCTTTCGTATTTAATCAATATTTAATTAGGAATGGCAAGTTTGGCAAGCAGCTTGGAACATCCAAACAAGTTTTTCTTGTTCTTTGATGTAGTCGCTCATTTGAGAAGCCGTACCTTCATCATCAGACTCACCCGCTAATTCAAGGATTTCACGTTGTTGTTCAAGTAATACTTTTAATCCTTCTAAGGTGCCTTTTAAGCAAGATTGCGCATCACTTACCCCTAACTCTTCTTTAATACGTGAGTGTTGGAAGTATTGTGAATAACCGTTATGCGGTGTGTAACCTAAAGTTAGGATACGTTCTGCCACTTCATCGACTTTTTCCACTAAATCGGTGTAGATTTCTTCAAATTTGGCGTGTAATTCAAAGAAGTTTACCCCTTTAATGTTCCAGTGGTAACCACGCACGTTGGTATAGAATACTTGATAGGTTGCTAATAATTCATTTAATTTTGCTGCTAATTTTTCAGATGCTTTTTTATCTAAACCGATTGATGTTTTTGACATAGTATTTTCCTCTTTATTGTTGATTAAAATGTTGTTCCCTTGCTTGGGAAGTGCGGTCATTATAAGCATTGTTTTTTCTGATGGCTATTTCATATTATCTAGTGATTCAATAGTTAAAATCTATTCATAATAAATTATACATAGTTAAAAGCTTTTGTTTCAAGTTACAAAAAACTCTGTGAAGTAGATCACACATTCAATATTTCCCCTTTGACAGAATGAATCGAAGATGATTATGATTGATGCAAATCATTTTATTCTAAGATTTGATTGCTTTACTTCATTTTCGAATGAAATGTTTGGCTAGGTTTAAAAACCAAAAATATGATTTTATTACTCATCAGGAGTTTAGTATGACAAAGCATTTTTCCTTTGAAACTAATGAATCTCGTCGTCATTTTATGAAACTTATGGCTGGCGTGGGGGCAGGTCTTGCATTTAGTGGTACGTTAGGCACATTTGCACCAAAAGCCTTTGCTGCAGACATCAAAGGTAAAACCATTGAAGCGGGGATTGCTTATCCACTTTCTACCGGTTTTGACCCAATGACATCAAGTGGTGCTTCACCTTATGCAGCAAACTTGCACATTTTTGAAGGTTTGGTGGATTTGCATCCTGCAACTCGTGAACCTTATCTTGCTTTAGCAGGAAAAGAGCCAGAACAAGTTGATGAAACAACATGGCGCATTACTTTACGTGAAGGCGCAACCTTCCATGATGGCGCACCAGTCACTACTGAAGATGTTGTGTATTCTTTCAATCGTATTATGGATCCAGCCAATAAATCACTATTTGTGATGTTTATTGATTTCGTTGAAAGTGTGAAAGCGGTAGACGATAAAGTCGTGGAATTTAAATTGAAATATCCATTTGCTTTATTTGCTAACCGTTTAACTTGCGTGAAAATTGTACCGAAACATGTGATCGATAAAGTCGGTCAATCTGCATTTGATGCACACCCAGTTGGTTCTGGTCCATTCAAATTTGTTTCAGCAGTGAAAGATGACAAAATCGTCTTTGAAGCTTATGAACCTTACAATGGTAAATATCCAGCACAAGTTGAAAAAATGTCTTGGTTATTACTTTCTGATGCCGCAGCTCGTGTAACTGCACAAGAGTCTAAACGTACTCAAGCAATGGAAAGCGTGCCTTATTTAGACATTAGTCGCTTGAAAAACAAAAAACAACAAGTGCAATCTGTTCAATCTTTCGGCTTGTTATTCTTAATGTTTAACTGTGAGAAAGCTCCGTTTAACAATCCAAAAGTACGTCAAGCGTTACACTATGGCTTAAACACTGACAAACTTGTTGATATTGTATTTGATGGTAATGCGGAAGCTGCAACATCATACTTACAAACGACTCACCCAGATTATATTAAGGCATCAACTCAATATCCTTATGATCCGGAAAAAGCCGCGGCATTATTGAAAGAAGCTGGTGTGACAGAGCTTAAATTTGAATTGCTCGCAACCGACCACGACTGGGTGAAAGAATCTGCACCGTTAATTTTAGAGTCTTGGAACAAGATTCCAGGTGTGAAAGTAACTTTACAACACTTACAATCGGGTGCGTTATATAGCAACAACGTGGATCCAGGTGTGTATGAAGTAGCCATCGCGCCGGGTGACCCATCCGTGTTTGGTAACGACTTAGACTTGCTTTTAAGCTGGTGGTATCGTGGTGATGTATGGCCGAAACGTCGTTTCCGCTGGAGCAACACCCCTGAATTTGCGAAAGTGACTGAATTGCTCAATGCAGCTGTGAGAGCAAAAGATCACGCTGAAGCGAAAAAATCATGGGAAGAAGCGATTAACATTATTGCGGCTGAAGTACCACTTTATCCGATTGTTCATCGTAAACTTCCTTCTGCATGGGATGATAGCAGCCTTGAAGGCTATCAACCATTGGCAACAACCGGTTTATCTTTCCTCGGTGTGGGCCGTAAATAAAAGCACTTTTTAATGTTTGGGCTGTTGAGCAATCAACAGCCTTTTTTCTTTCCTTTTTAACATAAAAGTGAGGTCATTTTTTCCTCTGTTTTTCAATCATTTTTTCTCTCAATTTCATTTCAAAAAAATCTTTGTGAAGCCGATCACAGATTTGAACTTTGCCCGAGGTACTTGGATTGACAGGGGATAAAGCGAACATTATGATTTGCATAAGTCATTTTGTTTTTTAATTTGATTATTTCACTTCATTTTTAATTTAATGAATTTCTCAAAATAGAATAGGAGAGGCCAGATGGAAATGATACTTCGATTATTGTTACGCCGATTGATGGCTTTGCCAGTCATGATTCTAGGTGTAACAGCACTCGTTTTTGTGGTGCTTCAATTTACACCAGGTGATCCCGCTACGGTGGCATTGGGCGAAAGCGCTAGTGAAGCGGCAAAACAACTTTACCGCGAATCACACGGCTTAAATGATCCACTCTTTGTTCAATATTTTCGTTTCTTAGGTAATTTACTTGTATTAGATTTTGGGGTGACAATGCCTCCAGAATTACCGATCAGTAGCATGTTAGCGAAATCTTTCCCAATCACTTTACAACTTACCTTAATTGGTGTGGTGTTTGCGGCAGTAGTCTCTTTCTCATTAGGTGTACTTGCCGCGCTTTATCGTGATAGCTGGGTAGACCAAGTGATTCGTCTAATCTCTGTTGCAGCAGTTGCGACCCCATCATTCTGGTTAGGTATCTTACTTATTCAATGGTTCTCTTTGGAATTAGATTGGTTGCCGTCAGGTGGTTTTGTGCCATTCAGCGAAAGCCCAATGGGGTATATCAATTCCATGATTTTGCCATCTCTTGCGCTTGCCGTGCCGGTATGTGCGTCATTAATTCGTGTTGTACGTACAACCATGGTAGAAGAAATGGATAAAGATTATGTGAGAACCGCGATTGGTAACGGTGTGCCTTATGCAACCGTTATTCGCCACAACGTATTACGCAATGCCTTAATTACACCTGTGACTGTATTAGGCTTACGTGTAGGTTACTTACTTGGTGGTGCGGTAGTTATCGAACAAATCTTCGACTTACCAGGCATGGGTAAATTGATTTTTAACGGCATCGTCAACCATGACTTACACTTAGTACAAGGTGTGGTTCTGACAATCGCCTTTACCTTCGTTTTAGTGAATATTATCGTTGATATTCTCTATGTGTTGATTAACCCTAAAATTCGGAGTCTATAATGTTTCGTCAAGGTTTAGCAGATCGATTAGCTGCAAGCGGTGCGAGATTCCGAGCACTTTCCACCGCATCAAAAATTTCATTATTATTCTTAGTTTTCGTTGCCTTAGTGGCGGTGTTTGCCCCTTGGGTAGCAACACATGATCCATTAGAAGTGATCGCACGTATGCGTGCTCCAAGTGCGGAATATTGGTTTGGGACTGATCGACTTGGTCGTGATATTTTCTCTCGTATTGTTTACGGTGCCCAAACATCCTTATTTATCGGTTTAGGTGCGGTAGCTTGTGCCATTATTTTCGGTAGTGTTTTAGGTGCAACGGCAGCGACATCCGATAAATGGGGCAATGAAATCATCATGCGCTTAATGGATATTTTAATGGCTTTCCCGGGTATCGCATTAGCAGCAGTGCTATTAGCGACCTTTGGGAACTCAGTGCCGGTTATTATTATCACCATTGCCGTAGTTTATACCCCGCAACTTGCTCGTGTAGTTCGTGCGAATGTGGTATCACAATGGGATGAAGACTATGTGCGTGCTGAACGCGTTATTGGTGGTAGCCGTACTTATATTCTTCTCAAACACGTTGTACGCAATACTGCTGCACCGGTTTTAGTCTTCGCAACCGTAATGGTGGCAGATGCTATTGTGTTTGAAGCCTCGCTTTCTTTCTTAGGCGCAGGTGTACAACCACCACATCCTTCATGGGGTAACATCCTTTCTGAAGGTCGTAACATCGTATTAAATGGTGCATGGTGGGCGACAACCTTTGCAGGTGTGATGATTCTTTTAACCGTGTTAGCCTTAAATATCTTAGCGGAAGGTCTTACTGATGCATTGGTTAACCCGCGCTTAAAAGGCGGTAAAAAACCAGAAGGCAAATCAGATGAACGTCTTTCTACTGACGTACAAGAAGCGCTTTCTGAAGGTCTTGCGTTAAAACGTTACTTACTCAAATTACATGAAAAAGAAATCACACGTACGAATCGTATGCAATTAGATCCAAATGCAAAACCGATTTTACAAGTGAAAAACTTATCTATTCGTTTCCCGAATCGTTATGGTGAAATTCCACTGGTAGATAACATCAGCTTCACCGTAAATGAAGGGGAAACCATGGGGTTAGTAGGTGAGTCTGGTTGTGGTAAATCTATTACTGCGTTCTCTATCATGGGTTTGTTACCAAAAACAGCAAAAATCACTGGGGAAGTGCTTTTCACTGATCGTAGTGGTAAACAACACAGCTTACTTAATTCTAACAATTTAAGTGAATTGCGTGGTTCTGAAATTGCGATGATTTACCAAGACTCTTTAAGTGCATTAAACCCATCAATGCGTATTAAAGATCAAATGGCACAGCTCATTAAACGTGGCAGCCACCATACCGCAGAAAAATTGTTGGAATGGGTACACCTTGATCCTGAAAAAGTATTGAATCGTTATCCGCATGAGCTTTCTGGTGGTCAACAGCAACGTGTC
>CABQSN010000051.1:0-10528 GCA_902466845.1 uncultured Haemophilus sp. | reverse complement strand
ATGCGCTTTGTGGCAAAATATGATCCACCGAAGCTCTTGCTCCATCTGGAAAATCTTTAAATTTACCATCAAAAGGATCGATATACATCACTCGATCATTTTTTGGATTAACCCAACCGCCTTGCTTAAATTTAGCCTCAATATCACCATATTTTACATTCACAAAATCACAACAATTTGCATTGTGAACCCAAACACCAAATTCCCCTACATGGTAAGTGCTAAATTCTTCTACGGCGATGTTATAAACTGTTTCTAGTTTTCCAGTAGCCTGTTGCGATACCACTTGTAAAGATGGTAAGCCATTTCTATCAAAAAGTAGAACGAGCTTATGCAAAATTGGATGTAAAATTATAAAACTAGCTTAAAGATAAGCAGCGCTGAAAATACAAAAGTGCGGTCAAAATTTCTTATATTTTTGACCGCGCTTTTATTTTATCTATTAACTATACTGCTGCCGATACTTTTCTAAATTATCTTGAAAATGCTGAATATAGTATTCGATATCTTTTTCTCGATAGCCAAGAATTCGGCCGATTTCACGTTCCACTTTTGGATCAAAACCATTCACAGTGCTTGCAGGAAGTAGCACTTCCATTTGTTCAGCGAGTGCAAGAGATTGAGGTAAATAGACAATAAAATCAGTTAAGCAAACATCATTAATATGACGTTGCACTGTTTTTGAATGAAGCATTCCTTGCTCAAGATAAGGGAGAAAGGCGTCAGGAATACCAAGCTCCTGATTGAATAATGCCACTTGCTTTTCGCCCCTTAACATTAATTCCAGCTCCTTGCCTTCATGCGGCCCAAGAATACCTTTTTCCATAAGAATATTCCTTTCGTTGAAATAAAAAAGGGGATTGGATGATTGACCAAATCCCCTTCATTGTACGCCTATTTGGCCACAATTTTCATCTAAATGACGAAATTATTTTTTCCAATTTTTCAACGCATCGGCAAAGGCATTACCCATTGCACTATTTCCTCTTGGATGACGATCTTGGCGAGGTGCATTACTTCTTGGTTTAGCACTTAAAGTGCGGTCAGATTTGCCGTCATTTTTGACCGCACTTTCATCTAATCGCATTGTCAACGCAATACGTTTACGCGGCTCATCCACTTCCAACACTTTCACTTTTACGATATCGCCCGTTTTCACCACTTGATGTGGATCTTCTACGAATTTATCGCTTAATGATGAAATATGTACTAAACCGTCTTGGTGAACACCAATATCCACAAATGCGCCGAAGTTGGTCACATTAGTGACGGTACCTTCTAAAATCATACCTGGTTTTAAATCGGTGATTTCTTCCACGCCCTCTGCGAATACCGCGGTTTTAAATTCACCACGCGGATCGCGCCCCGGTTTTTCTAATTCTTTGAAAATATCTTGAACGGTTGGTAAACCAAATTGGTCATCAATGAATTGTTTTGCATCAAGCTGACGTACCACACCCGCATTGCCCATTAAATCTTGGATAGATTGCGCGGTAGCTTGCAAGATTTTTTCGACCACAGGATAAGCTTCTGGGTGAACGCCTGAAGCATCAAGTGGATTTTTACCTTCTGCAATACGCATAAAGCCCGCACATTGCTCAAAGGCTTTTGGCCCTAAACGCGGCACTTTTTTCAATTCGCTACGGCTTTCAAAACGACCATTTTCATCACGGTATTCCACAATGTTTTGCGCTAAGGTTTTCGTCATCCCTGCCACGCGAGCAAGTAACGGTGCTGATGCCGTATTCAAATCCACACCTACCGCGTTTACACAGTCTTCCACCACCGCATCAAGTTTACGCGCAAGTTGGGTTTGGTTTACATCGTGCTGATATTGCCCTACACCAATGGCTTTCGGTTCAATTTTCACTAATTCTGCCAATGGATCTTGTAAACGACGTGCAATAGAGACCGCACCACGTAAAGATACATCTAAATTCGGGAATTCATTTGCCGCAAATTCAGAAGCAGAATAAACCGATGCGCCAGCTTCACTCACTACAACGGTTTGTGGTTTATTTTCTTTGATTTCTTTAATCACTTCTTTCGCAAAACGTTCAGTTTCACGAGAAGCCGTACCGTTACCAATGGCAATTAATTCCACGTTATGTTTACGGATCAAGCTGAAAATCGCCACTTGCGCTTCGGCTTCACGCCCCGTGTGTGGATAAATGGTGGTGGTATCTAATAATTTACCTGTGTTATCTACTACGGCGACTTTAACACCTGTACGTAAGCCTGGGTCCAAGCCCATAGTGCTTTTCGCGCCAGCGGGTGCCGCCATTAAAAGTGCGGTCAGATTTAGAGCGAAAACATCAATGGCTTCTTCTTCCGCTTTTTCACGTAAACTCGCCATTAATTCCGTTTCTAAATGCAACGATACTTTGATTTTCCACGTCCACGCAATCACTTGCTCACGCCATTTATCCGCAGGCTGTCCCGTGAAACGGACATCTAAATAATCACGAATAATTTCTTCACAATAACTTTGACGACTTCCCTCTTCTGCATCAGGATCCGCATTTAAGCTTAATTGTAAAATGCCCTCATTACGCCCACGGAACATCGCTAATGCTCGGTGAGAAGGCACATTTTTCAATAATTCTTGGTGGTCGAAATAATCTTGGAATTTTGCGCCTTCCGTTTCTTTGCCTTCGATCACTTTGGATACGATAACCGCATTTTTCGCTAAATAATCACGGACTTTCGCTAATAAACCCGCATCTTCAGCAAAACGCTCCATTAAAATATAGCGTGCACCGTCTAACGCAGCTTTGCTATCAGCTACGCCTTTTTCAGCATCAACAAAGGAAAGTGCGGTTGATTCTGGATCATTTTTTGGCTCGTTCCAAAGTAAATCAGCCAATGGCTCAAGACCGGCTTCAATCGCAATTTGCCCTTTGGTGCGACGTTTTGGTTTGTACGGCAAATATAAATCTTCTAATTCGGTTTTGCTTTGTGTCGCATGAATTTTGTCACGCAATTCATCGGTCAATTTCCCTTGCTCTTCAATAGATTTCAAAATAGTTTGACGACGATCTTCTAATTCACGTAAATAAATTAAACGGGTTTCAAAATGACGAAGTTGGGTGTCATCCAAGCCACCAGTGGCTTCTTTACGATAACGGGCGATAAATGGAATGGTGTTGCCATCATCTAATAATTGAATGGCGGCGAGGATTTGTTGGGGTTGAACGGTTAATTCTGCCGCAATAATTTGGCTAATTTGTTGATTTAACATTGTCATACTTCTTTGTTATTAAAGGATTCGATAAAAACGGGAATAGAATACTGGTTTTAGACAACAGGCTCAAATATAATTCAAAAAAATTTCTTTTATTTTTATCATGGCAAAATCAAATTACATTACCCGTCAAGGCTGGCTTGCGCTTGACCAAGAACTTAAATTTTTATGGAAAGAAGAACGCCCTAAAGTTACCCAAGCGGTTTCAGATGCCGCTGCGCTTGGTGACCGCAGTGAAAACGCGGAATATATTTACGGTAAACGTCGCTTACGTGAAATTGATCGCCGTGTGCGTTTCCTTTCCAAACGCTTAGAAGTGTTACAAATCGTGGATTACCACCCAAAACAAGAAGGCAAAGTGTTTTTCGGTGCATGGGTTGAGCTAGAAGATGAAGAAGGTGAAGTGAAGCAATATCGCCTTGTCGGCTGCGATGAATTCGATCCCGCTAAAAACTGGATCTCCATTGATTCTCCCGTCGCACGTGCCTTAATCGGAAAAGGCGTTGATGATGAAATTCATGTGGAAACACCCTCGGGCAAAGTGGTGCTTTATGTGAACCGAATTTGGTATGAAAAATAGTGAAGTAGAAAAACAAAAGAGCGGTCAAAATTGACCGCTCTTTTTTATTCTATCAATCGGATAAATTATGCTTTATCACCAATTAATACAGACTCTAACGCAATTTCAATCATATCATTGAAGGTTAATTGGCGTTCTTCTGCTGTAGTTTGTTCGTGTGTACGAATATGGTCTGAAACGGTACAGATACAAAGTGCTTTTGCACCATATTCTGCTGCCACGCCATAGATACCCGCTGCTTCCATTTCTACGCCTAAGATGCCGTATTTTTCCATCACATCAAACATGTCGAAATCTGGCGTGTAGAATAAGTCTGCAGAGAAGAGATTCCCTACGCGAACTTGTTTACCTTTTTCCTTTGCTGCTTGAACTGCAGCTTGTGCCATATCAAAATCAGCAATTGCAGCGAAATCGTTATCTTTGAAACGAATACGGTTTACTTTTGAATCAGTACATGCACCAAGGCCGATGATGACATCACGTACTTTAACGTCCATACGTACTGCACCGCAAGAACCAACACGGATGATTTTTTTCACGCCGTATTCAGTAATTAATTCTTTCGCATAAATTGAGCAAGATGGGATACCCATACCGTGACCCATAACAGAGATACGACGACCTTTATAAGTACCGGTATAACCCAACATATTGCGAACGTTAGTCACTTCTTTCGCATCTTCTAAGAATGTTTCAGCAATATATTTTGCACGAAGCGGATCGCCTGGCATTAATACAACATCTGCAAATGCGCCTTCAGGAGCGTTAATATGTGGAGTCATTGTTTTTTCCTCTTGTTGATAAATAAAAAGTCATTTAAGCAAACGTTTTCGCTTGCTTTAAAGTACAACACCACGAATGATTCGTGGTGTTGAGAGATAAAGTGCGGTCAAAATTCACCACATTTTAATTACATTGCTACGCCGCTTAACTCGATGAATAAACCTGCGATAGTCGCACTCATTAAGTTAGCTAATGTACCTGCGACAACTGCTTTTAAACCTAAGCGAGCAACATCACCACGACGATTTGGTGCCATACCACCGATACCACCGATTAAGATTGCGATAGAGCTGAAGTTAGCGAAACCACATAATGCGAAAGTAATGATGGCTTTGGTTTTTTCACTTAATACTACCGCTGTATCTGGTTGTAAATATTTCGCGAACTCTAAGTAACCTACGAATTCGTTCACGGCTAATTTCATACCAATCATTTGACCCGCAATTGCAGATTCATCCCAAGATACACCGATTAAGTAGGCTAATGGTTTGAAGATCCAACCAAAGATTGATTGTAATGTTAAATCACCGTAACCGAACCAACCGCCTACGCCACCTAAGATACCATTAATTAAAGCGATTAAACCCACGAAAGCGATTAACATCGCACCTACGTTTAACGCTAATTGCATACCGGCACTCGCACCGCCTGCCATTGCTTCAAGCACGTTAGTCGGTTTTTCGCTATCATCCGTTTCAGGTTGTTTATCGTTAAATTGTTCAGTTTGTGGGAATAAAATTTTCGCAAATAATAAACCTGCTGGTGCAGCCATGAAAGATGCTGCGATTAAGTAAGTCAACGGCACGCCCATTCCTGCATAACCCGCCATCACTGAACCCGCGATAGAAGCTGTACCACCCGCCATAATAGCGAACAATTCAGATTGGGTCATATTTTTAATGTAAGGACGAACCACTAAAGGTGCTTCAGTTTGGCCAACGAAAATATTCGCTGCTGCAGACATTGATTCTGCTTTAGATGTGCCCAATGCGGCTTGCAATGCACCACCAATCACTTTGATGACTACTTGCATGATACCTAAGTAATAAAGCACAGAAATTAAACCAGAGAAAAAGACGATGATTGGTAACACTTTCACCGCAAAGATAAAGCCGGCATTTGAAGGATCCGCTAAGCCACCAAAGACGAAGTTAATCCCTTCATTACCATAGGCGATAACATTTGATACACCATTTGCTGTCGCTTGCAATGCATCACGACCAAACGGCACATACAAAATAAGGGCCGCAAATCCGATTTGGATCGCCAAAGCCCCTAATACAGTACGTAAATTAATCGCCTTACGATTATTTGAAAATAATACGGCAATGATCAGTAATACGACAATGCCTAAAACGCTACCTAAAATACCCATTTTTTTCCCCTAGGTTGGTTAGATAAGTAAGTGAATAAAATTGTCCTATTCTACTTGTTTTTCGGTAAAAAGTCGGAATATTTTTGCTACTTTTCGGTATGTTTGCTTATAAAATGGTCACAATTTTGGTCAGACCACAAGATTTCGCATAGTTTTCAAGCGCTTGAGTCTGCTCAACGGTTGGAACATAAGGGGTGAGTCCTTCGGTATCTCGTGCACCTTTTGTGTGCATTCGAATAATTTTCAACAACACATCCGGATAGTCTTTCAATAAGGACGCGACCTTTTCCACCAACTTTTCTGCATCAAAAAAATTCGCCACATAAACTAACCGCACTTCTTCCACTTTATTTAATGGTAATAATTGCGCCAAGTTCTTCAAATTGCGATCTAAGTTTTCTTGCTTGATATGTTGATGAGTGGGGATGATGTTTTTCGGGACAATGCCTTGGCGATTTTGTCTATCAAAGCACAAACTCTGTAAGCCAACTCCTTCTCCTTTCAAATCAAAGAGAAATTTGTCCGTGACATCAATTAAAGGACGAATTGCGTCAAATTCAAAGAAACCACTGCTATCTAAATAGCAAGTTAGCCCTTCCTCACGTAGTTTTTGAAACAATGGGACAAGCTTTTTATGATGAATAGTAGGTTCCCCGCCAGAAACTGTCACACCACGAATGAAAGGAACTGCATCCATTACTTGCTCATACAAATACTGCAGGCTGACTTGATGAGCGCCTTCTGCATAACGAGGAATAGTTTCTGGATTATGGCAATAAAGGCAGTTTAACTTACAACCTTGTAAGAAAATACTGGTACGATTCCCCTGCCCTTCTACATTAGAAAAAGGAATAATACGATGCAGGGGAACATAAATATCAGAAAGTGCGGTCACAAAAAACGCTATTTTCTAAAGTAAGTTATCACTTACACAAGCTTCATTTGGAAAATCACTAATTCCGCTTGGCAGCAGAATGTGAAAACCGCTTTAAGTACATATCCCTCTTCAACCTGCTGAATTTCAGACTGAATTTGGCAAGGTTCACTTTCGATATCGCGTGCTTTTAACGTGAAATATTCCAATGCACCTTCTGCATCTTGACGAGTCGCGTAAAACTGTTCGATAGGTAAACTACAATCACTGTTATCAAACAATGATTTCATATCGAAAGTATTACAACCTACGCATTCGATTGGTTTTTCAGTTTGAATGGCCATCTTTTTCTCCTTATCTAAAAAAGCCGTGACAGAACACGGCTTATTAAGTTTAAAATTATTTTGCAGCAACAAAGCCGACGGCTTCGTACACTTTGGCAAGAGTTTCTTTCGCTCTTGCACGGGCTTTTTCCGCACCTTGACGTAAAATCTCGTCTAAAAGTGCTTCATCATTACGATATTGATAGAAACGTTCTTGTAAACCGGCAAGTAAGTTTGATACTTCATCTGCAACGGCTGTTTTTAAGTGGCCGTACATTTTGCCTTCAAATTCTTTTTCAAGTTCAGCCACGGATTTATCGGTTACTGCAGAAAGAATATCCAATAAGTTAGATACACCCGCTTTATTTTGCACATCATAACGTACAACAGGTGGTTCATCAGAATCTGTTACCGCACGTTTAATTTTTTTCGCCACCGATTTTGGATCTTCAAGCAAGGTCACCACGTTATTACGGTTATCATCGGATTTAGACATTTTTTTATCAGGATCTTGCAAAGACATAATACGCGCACCCGCTTTGCCTAAGAAGATTTCAGGGATCGTGAAAATATCACCGTAAAGGGCATTAAAACGAGCGGCGATGTCACGGGTGATTTCTAAATGTTGTTTTTGGTCATCCCCTACCGGCACACTTTTCGCTTGGTAAAGTAAGATATCTGCTGCCATTAAAACTGGATAATCAAATAAACCCACGTTAATATTTTCGGCATAACGTGCTGATTTATCTTTAAATTGAGTCATACGGCTCATTTCACCAAAATAGGTGTAGCAGTTTAACACCCAGCTTAGTTGAGTATGTTCTGGTACATGAGATTGCACGAAGATCGTGCTTTTATTAGGGTCAATGCCACAAGCCAAGTAAAGGGCAAGTACATCAAGAGTCGCCTTGCGAAGCGCCGCAGGATCTTGACGTACAGTGATGGCATGTAAATCCACCACACAGAAAATACACTCATAATCTTCTTGCATTTTCACCCAGTTGCGAAGTGCACCTAAATAATTCCCGATAGTTAATTCACCGGAAGGCTGCACGCCACTGAATACAATTGGTTTTGTCATTGGTTATCCTTTCATTCTGTAAATTGAATTGGCGCTATGATAACAAAAGATAGGGCGTTTTTTAATGATTGAGTTCAAAACAATGTGTAAAAATGCTATATTACGCCAAAAATTTCTGCAGCTCACAATTTATAATCCCAATGAAAAATTATAATGATATGGCTCTGGCACTTGCCGGTGTTTGTCAATCAGTCTTATTAATCAGTCAATTAGCACAAAAAGGCGAAGTTGATAACCAAGATGCATTCCAAACAACCATTCATTCTCTCCTCATTACTCAACCCGAAGATACATTAGCCGTATTTGGCGGTGATGTTCAACATCTTAAAGTGGGATTAAACACACTTATCGAGCAACTCACCCAATTAAACGATAAAAATTTATTAAATTATTGGGGCAGCTTGTTAGCGTTAGAGAGCAAATTAAACAAACAACCTGAAATCAAACAAGAACTTGGCCGCCGTATTGCTCGCTTACCGGAACAACTTGCTTATCACGACAATCAATTTGATGATGAGATGTTTTCAATCATGGCAAACATTTATGTCGATACAATTAGTCCTTTAGGCAAACGCATTCATATTATTGGTTCGGCATATCATTTACAGCAACAAAGCGTGCAAGACAAAATTCGTGCGTGTTTACTTGCTGGCATTCGTTCTGCCGTTTTGTGGCGTCAAGTCGGCGGCAGCAAATGGCAACTGTTATTTCATCGTAAAAAATTAGTGCAAGCGGCACGACAACTCTACTTAACTTTAAATTAATCCTTGGAGAACTCTTATGCAACTTTCCGCATTAACCGCTCTTTCCCCGATTGACGGTCGTTATCAAGATAAAGCCACTGCATTGCGTGGTATTTTCAGTGAATTTGGCTTACTCAAATTCCGTGTCACCGTGGAAGTACGTTGGTTACAAAAATTGGCGGCGACCGCTGAAATCCAAGAAGTTTCTTCTTTGTCCAAAGAAGCAAACGATTACCTTAATAAAATTGTGGAAGAATTCAGTCTTCAAGATGCTGAACGTATCAAAGAAATTGAATGCACTACGAATCATGACGTAAAAGCAGTTGAGTATTTCTTAAAAGAAAAAAGTGAAGCTTTACCAGAATTAGCCAAAGTCTCTGAATTTATTCACTTTGCTTGTACCTCTGAAGATATTAACAACCTTTCTCATGCCTTAATGTTAAAAACAGCACGTGAAGAAGTAATCTTACCGGAATGGCAAAAACTGATTGATGAAATCACCCGTTTAGCGAACGAATACAAAACCATCCCATTACTTTCTCGTACACACGGCCAACCTGCCTCACCAAGTACTGTGGGTAAAGAAATGGCGAACGTGGTTTACCGTTTAAAACGCCAATTCAAACAACTCCAACAAAATGAAATCTTGGGGAAAATTAATGGTGCTGTGGGTAACTACAATGCACATTTATCTGCCTATCCAAATATCAACTGGCACAAATTTAGCGAAGAGTTTGTCACCTCATTAGGTTTAGATTGGAACCCATACACCACACAAATTGAACCTCACGATTACATTGCTGAATACTTTGATGCCGTGGTACGTTTTAATACCATCATCATCGACTTCGACCGTGACTTATGGGGTTACATTGCGTTAAATCACTTTAAACAGCGCACTATTGCAGGTGAAATTGGTTCATCCACCATGCCGCATAAAGTGAATCCTATCGACTTCGAAAACTCAGAAGGTAACTTAGGTTTAGCCAATGCTGTGATGACTCACCTTGGTCAAAAATTACCAATTTCTCGCTGGCAGCGTGACTTAACCGACTCTACTGTATTACGTAACTTAGGTGTAGGTTTAGGTTATTGTTTAATTGCGTATGCTGCAACGCGTAAAGGTATCAGCAAATTAGAAGTGAACGAACAACATCTCCGTGATGAACTCAACCACAACTGGGAAGTTTTAGCTGAGCCAATTCAAACGGTGATGCGTCGCTATGGTATTGAAAAACCATACGAAAAATTAAAAGAACTCACCCGCGGTAAACGTGTTGATGAAAAAGCAATGCGTGAATTCATCGAAAAACTGGATATTCCAGCTGATGAAAAAGCCCGTTTACAACAACTTACCCCTGCCACCTACATCGGTGCAGCCATTGAGTTAGTGGAAAAACTTTAAGAAACAAAAAGGCGTTTTATCACGCCCTTAAAAAATTAAAGTGCGATCAAATCAAAAACACTAGAGATTTTGACTGCACTTTTTTATTTCTTCTATTGCCTATTTCATTATTCACGTTTA
>CABQSN010000050.1:0-10554 GCA_902466845.1 uncultured Haemophilus sp. | reverse complement strand
GTCACGTAAAACAAAAAATAATCCAATTTTAATTGGTGAACCAGGTGTTGGTAAAACAGCCATTGTTGAAGGATTGGCATGGCGTATTTATAAAAATGATGTACCAATTTCTTTACAAAATAAAACTTTATATGAACTTGACTTAGGTTCACTTGTAGCAGGTGCTAAATATCGTGGTGAATTTGAAGAACGTTTAAAAGCGGTATTAAATGAACTTGCAAAAGAAGAAGGTCGCGTGATCCTCTTTATTGATGAAATCCATACCATGGTTGGTGCAGGTAAAACTGACGGTGCAATGGATGCAGGTAACTTATTAAAACCAAGTTTAGCGCGCGGTGAATTACACTGTGTGGGTGCAACGACATTAGACGAATATCGTCAATATATCGAGAAAGATGCCGCACTTGAGCGTCGTTTCCAAAAAGTCTTTGTGGATGAACCAAGTGTAGAAGATACCATTGCGATCTTACGTGGTTTGAAAGAGCGTTATGAGATCCATCACCATGTAGATATTACTGATCCGGCAATCGTGGCAGCAGCAACGCTTTCACACCGTTATATTTCCGATCGTCAATTGCCAGATAAAGCCATCGACTTAATCGATGAAGCTGCTTCGAGCATCCGTATGGAAATTGACTCTAAACCTGAGCCGCTCGATCGTCTTGAACGCCGTATTATCCAATTAAAATTGGAACAACAGGCATTACAAAAAGAAGAAGACGAAGCAAGCCGTAAACGTTTAGAAATGTTAGAAAAAGAACTTTCTGACAAAGAACGTGAATATGCGGAACTTGAAGAAGTATGGAAGTCAGAAAAAGCAGCACTTTCAGGTTCTCAACACATCAAACAAGAGTTAGATGCAGCGAAAACCGAAATGGAACAAGCGCGTCGTGCTGGCGATTTAAGCAAAATGTCTGAGCTTCAATACGGTCGTATTCCAGAATTGGAAAAACAACTTGCTGCCGCTGAAACCGGTGAAGGCAAAGAAATGAGCCTATTACGCTATCGTGTGACAGATGAAGAAATTGCGGAAGTACTTTCTAAAGCAACCGGCATTCCAGTTTCTAAAATGATGGAAGGTGAGAAAGAAAAACTCTTACGCATGGAAGAAGAATTGCACAAACGTGTGATCGGTCAAGAAGAAGCTGTTGATGCCGTCGCGAACGCAATTCGTCGTAGCCGTGCAGGGCTTTCAGATCCTAACCGCCCAATTGGTTCTTTCTTATTCTTAGGTCCAACTGGTGTAGGTAAAACCGAGCTTTGCAAAACTTTGGCGAAATTCCTCTTTGACAGTGAAGATGCGATGGTGCGTATTGATATGTCAGAGTTTATGGAAAAACACAGCGTATCTCGTTTAGTGGGGGCACCTCCAGGCTATGTTGGCTATGAAGAAGGTGGTTACTTAACTGAAGCGGTACGTCGTCGTCCATATTCGGTAATTTTGCTTGATGAAGTGGAAAAAGCACATGCGGATGTATTCAACATTTTATTACAAGTGTTGGATGATGGTCGTTTAACTGATGGTCAAGGTCGTACTGTGGACTTCCGTAACACCGTTGTTATTATGACCTCTAACTTGGGCTCTGATTTAATCCAAGGTAACAAAGACGAAAGCTATGGCGAAATGAAGGCCTTAGTGATGTCAGTGGTGAGCCAACATTTCCGTCCGGAATTCATCAACCGTATTGACGAAACGGTGGTCTTCCATCCACTTGGCAAAGACAATATCCGTGCGATTGCAAGCATTCAATTAGAACGTCTAGCAAAACGTATGGAAACTCGTGGCTACGAATTAGTGTTTACCGAAGCGTTATTAGATTTCATTGGTGAAGTCGGTTACGACCCAATTTATGGGGCGCGTCCATTAAAACGTGCAATCCAACAAGAGATCGAAAACAGCTTGGCACAACAAGTTCTATCTGGTCAATTATTACCAGGTAAAGTGGTCACCGTGGATTATGTGGATGGCAAAGTTCAAGCCAGACAATAATTTGTAAAATGAAAAGCCATTTAGTGAGAGCTAAATGGCTTTTTTATGCTTTGGTAAAAGATAAAATAGGGTAAAATGACGCTGTTTATTGCGTATAAAAATGAGGAAAAAAATGACCGCACTTTTAAAAATTGGTTTGGTTTCAGTATCAGATCGCGCCTCAAGTGGTGTGTATCAAGATCAAGGGATTCCCGAATTACAACAATGGTTAGAACAAGCGTTGGTAGATCCTTTTGAAGTGGAAACTCGATTAATTCCAGATGAGAAGCCATTAATTGAACAAACACTGAAAGAATTAGTGGATGAGCACCATTGTCATTTAGTGCTTACAACAGGTGGTACCGGGCCAGCGAAACGTGATGTGACACCTGATGCCACATTAGCGGTAGCCGATCGTGAAATGCCTGGATTTGGCGAGCAAATGCGTCAAGTGAGTTTGCATTTTGTGCCGACAGCGATTTTATCTCGTCAAGTTGGTGTGATTCGTAAAAACAGCCTAATCTTGAACTTACCTGGGCAGCCAAAAGCCATCAAAGAGACTTTAGAAGGCGTGAAAGATGAGCAAGGCAAAGTCTTAGTGAAAGGGATTTTTAGTGCAGTGCCTTACTGCTTGCAATTAATCGATGGTATTTATATTGATACCAAGCCTGAAGTAATTACAAGCTTCCGACCGAAAGCCGCGCGCCGCGAAAATTTGGAGAAATAAGATGAAAAAAATCGAAGCCATTATTAAGCCATTTAAATTAGATGATGTGCGTGAAAATCTATCTGATATCGGCATTAGTGGAATGACCGTGACTGAAGTTCGTGGTTTTGGTCGCCAAAAAGGACATACAGAGCTTTATCGTGGTGCAGAATATATGGTGGATTTTCTGCCTAAAGTGAAAATTGAAATTGTCGTGCCAGATGATTTGCTTGAACAATGCCTTGAAACCATTGTTGAAACTTGCCAAACAGGGAAAATCGGTGATGGGAAGATCTTTGTTTATGATGTAGAACGCGTGATCCGTGTTCGTACAGGCGAAGAAAATGAGGAAGCCATTTAGTGGAAAAAAACTTAAATTTTAACCGCACTTTAGTCGCAATGGCGGCTTTAGTGATTGTGTTTGCGGGAATTAAACTGGCGGCGGAGATTGTCGTGCCTTTTTTATTGGCATTATTTATCGCCATTATTTGTTCGCCAGTGATTAAAGCGATGACACAACGCAAAGTGCCACATGGCATCGCCATAGCCTTGTTGTTTATCTTAATTTTAATCGTATTCTTTTTCCTGGCGGGATTAATTAACAGCAGTGTGCAAGAATTTACACGCTCGATTCCGCAATATAAAGTGCTGCTTTCGGAGCGTATAAATGACGTCATGGCGTTGGCTCAAAAACTGAAATTGCCGATTGTGATTTCTCGCGAAGCCATTATGGAGCATTTTGATCCAAGTGTGATCATGAACTTTGTGAGCCGTTTGTTATTAAACTTTTCTGGCGTGGTGACGAATGTTTTTGTGTTGATCTTAGCGGTGATTTTTATGCTGCTTGAAGCACCAACCATGAAGCATAAACTTGCTTTAGTTTTAAGTGATAATGAACATGATGTTGTCGCGGAAGAACATCATATTGATCGTATTTTAGACGGTGTGATTAGTTATCTTGGTGTAAAAACGGTGATTAGTTTGCTTACCGGTATCTCAACGTGGATTTTGTTGGATGTAATGGATGTCCAATATGCGATTTTATGGGCAACCTTAAGCTTCCTATTAAATTACATTCCAAATATTGGTTCGATTATTGCAGCCGTGCCGATTGTTGTTCAAGCATTATTGCTGAATGGATTTGGTGTGGGAATGGGCGTAACCGTCGGTATTATTGCATTAAATATTGTGATCGGTAATATTATTGAACCGAAAATGATGGGAAAAACCTTAGGACTTTCTACCTTGGTCGTATTCTTTTCGTTGCTTTTCTGGGGATGGTTGCTCGGTACAGTCGGTATGTTACTTTCAGTGCCATTAACAATGGCGTTTAAAATTACCTTGGAAAGCTCTGAATCAACGAAGAAATATGCGGCTTTATTAGGTGATGTAAACGACTAAAGTGCAGTCATAAAATGTCATAATTTTAGCAATAAAAAAGCCACCGTTATGGTGGCTTTCTTTTTATCTGATGTTTAATAGATTAAGGTAAATCATCTACTTCTTTATCCACTTTTGGTGGAATCATATGTTCACGGCGTAGGCCGATATCATAAGCAATCGCAATCGCGATAAAGATTGATGAGTAAGTACCAAAACCGATACCAATTAATAACGCTAATGAGAAGTTATGAATTGATGGACCACCAAAGAAGAACAAGGCAATCACAACAAGAAGCGTTGTGAGAGATGTCATGATGGTTCTCGATAAGGTTTGCGTTAAGGAAATATCAATAATATCGATGGTTTCTACACGGCGAATTTTACGGAAGTTTTCACGCACACGGTCGAATACCACAATACTATCATTGATGGAATAACCTACAACAGAAAGAATTGCTGCCACGAAGGTTAAATCCATTTCGACTTGTAATGCTGAGAAAACACCGAGTGTAATCACCACGTCATGCGCTAGTGAGGCTATACCACCAAAACCTAAACGCCATTCAAAACGTGAGCCAACGTAAATTAACATCATTGCCAAGGTCGCAAGGGTGGCATAAACCGCACCTTGAGCTAGTTCTTCACCGACGTTCGGACCGACGAATTCGATACTGTTAATATGAATATTAGGATCAATTGTTTGGAGCATGCTTTTAACGTGATCACCAATAGCAGAATCGTTATTGTCAGCCGGTAAGCGAATCATCACGTCTTGTACAGAACCGGTTGTTTGTACAATTGGGCTTGCAATACCATTTTGATTTAATGTGCCACGGATTTTCTCTAAATCAGCCGGTTGTGAGAAGTGCGTATCAAATACTACACCACCGGTAAAATCGAGGCCCCAGTTGAAGCCTTTTGTCACAATGAAGAAGAGGGAAATCGCCATTAAAATTGCGGAAAATGCATACCCTACAAATCTCACTTTCATAAATTCAGTGAGAGGGAATGGCAATTTAATCCCATTCACTTCACGGATAAAATGTCCGTTTTTATCTTTTGCAAATAATCTCATCTTATCCTACCTAAATTGATAATTTTTCAAGACGTTTACCGCCGTATAGGAAGTTCACGATAGCACGTGTTCCGGTAATTGCTGTAAACATTGAAATTGCCACACCTAATGCAAGCGTTACCGCAAAGCCTTGAATTGGGCCGGTACCTACTGCATAAAGAATGATTGCCGTTAAAATTGTGGTTAAGTTCGCATCGAAGATAGAGGTGAATGCACCGTTATAACCTTCGTTAATGGCTTGCTGGATTGGACGACCATTACGAATCTCTTCTTTGATACGCTCAAAAATAAGTACGTTGGCATCCACCGACATCCCCAGGGTTAATACGATACCCGCAATCCCCGGCATGGTGAGTGTTGCACCTGGTAGGATAGACATCAAACCGACTAATAAAACGATATTAATCACCAAGGCAAAGCTTGCGATAATACCGAAGATTTTATAGTAAATCAGCATGAAGACAATAACGGCAATTAAGCCCCAGAAGCTTGCATTGATACCTTGTTCCACGTTTTGTGCACCAAGAGAAGGACCGATTGTACGTTCTTCAACAATTTGCACTGGCGCGATTAATGCACCTGATTTTAATAACATAGAAAGGTTTTGTGCTTCTGCAGAACTGCTTACACCTGTAATTTGGAAGTTTGAACTGAAGCGACCTTGAATGGTAGCAACGTTAATCACTTCTTCACTTTTCTCTAAAATGGTTTTGCCATTTTCGTCTTTTTTACCATTGTCTTTGTATTCTACATACAAGGTTGCCATTGGTTTTTTGTAGTATTTCTTGGTAGTTTGCGACATGATTTCGCCGCCTTCACTATCCAAGGTTACACTTACTTGTGGCGTACTGGTGTTTTGGTCTAAACCCGAGCTTGAGTTGATGATGTGTTCACCACCCAATACCGCACGTTTGTAAAGTGCAACAGGTCTACCTTGACGGTCATATTTGATTTCTGTGTCAGAAGGTAACATACCACGCGCTGCTGATTCAGGGTTCACCAACGAATTCACAATACGGAATTCAAGTGTTGCAGTTGCCCCTAAGATTTCTTTTGCTCGCGCAGTATCTTGAACGCCCGGCAATTCGATTACGATACGTTCTGCACCTTGACGTTGGATAACCGCTTCAGCTACGCCTAATTCAGCAACACGTTTACGCAAAATCGTTAAGTTTTGCTCGATCGCTAAGTTACGTGATTCAGTTAATGATGCTTCAGAAAGGGCAAGATTTAAAGTGTTATCACCAATATCAGACACGTCTAATGTTGGGTGTAATTGACGAATAATACGGGCCGCTTTTGACATTTGGTCAGCGTTTTCTAATGTGACCGTTGTACCAAATTTGTCACCGTTTTTAATTGCAGTAAATTGAATTTTTTCTTTACGTAATTCGCTACGTAATGAGTCTTGTAACTGTTCTTGACGTTTAGCTAATGCAGAATTCATATCCACTTCCATCAAGAAACGTACCCCACCACGTAAGTCCAAACCCCATTTCATCGGATTAGCTCCAATACTGCTTAACCAAGCCGGAGTTGCTGGCGCAAGGTTTAATGCGGTGGTGTAGTTGTTGCCAAGTTTTTCTGCAATTTTATCTTTGGCAAGAAGTTGGTCATCTGTGTTGTTGAAACGGGCAAGAATAGAGCCATTTTCAAGAACGATAGATTTGGTTGGAAGGTTATTTTCTTTCAGTACATTTTGTACTTCAGTTAATGCGGTGGTGTCTGCTTGTTGTCCGCGAGTACCGGAAATTTGCACCGCAGGATCTTCACCATAGATATTTGGAAGAGAGTATAAAGCACCAATGGCGACCACAAGGATCACCATTAGATTCTTCCATAATGGGTAACGATTTAACATAGTTTTCCCTTTAGGAATTTAAATTAGAGAGATTTTACAGAACCTTTCGGTAATACTGAAACGATGTAGTTACGGTTAATCGTGATTTCAGTAGTATCGTTTAAAGCGATAACAATTTCAGCACCTTCGGTTACTTTAGTGATTTTACCAATCAAACCACCAGCGGTTAATACTTCAGTGCCTTTCGCTAATTCAGACATTAATTTTTTGTGTTCTTTATTACGTTTCGCTTGTGGGCGGTAAATCATAAAATAAAAAATTAAACCGAAGATCACGAAAATAAATAACGTGGACATTGGGCTTTGTGCTTCCATTGTGTTTTCCTTATAAAATGAAAAGTTAAAAGTGCTCGTAAAATACCATAAAACGGCATTCAGTAAAAGCCGATAAAGGCAATAACACCTAGAATTTTGGAATTAATTGATTTTTTTCAAGCAAACTTCGAAGATTTGCTCGGAAAGCCAATGTTGATCCACTAATTCACATTGATTTTCTTCACAAAAAACAACAAAATTTTCTACCGCACTTTGACGATTTAATTGCAAAATTAATACATCATTTGGCGCTAAATTTGCCAAAGCCTTCTTCGCGGTTAAAAGCGGAATCGGGCAGGAAAGTGCGGTCAAATTTAATTGATATTTCATGATTTAAGCTTGGCGACGAGCAAACATAATTTTGCCCATAGCCGTGAGTTGTTCTGCTGATAAATATTGTTTACCAAGCTCAAATAGCGGCTCTTCAAGGGCAATGTGTCTATCATAGCTCGCCACAAACAGCGTAATCAGCCTTTCATCTACATCAGTGCGTTTCTCTGCAATCAATTCTTCTAGCTGCTCCGAAAGCTTTGCCCAATTTTCATGCAAAGTCACATGTTGGCGTTCTAATTCATCCACTGATTCTTTCGCTTGAGGCGCTTTTTCAATTAAAGCGGGGAAAAAATCTTTTTCTTCATCATCATGATGAAGTGGTGCCGCGTGATTAAAATACTGCAAAATGGTTTTCACATCATTTAATACGGCTTGATTCACACCATTTTTTTCTAAATAACCTGGAAGAATGGTGAGCTGCTTGCAAAAGCGTTTCACCTTGCTATGACAGGCGTAAAGCATATCAATCGGTTCATTCCAAGTGGCAAATTGTTGAGGTTCGAGGATTTGCATAAGGTTTCCTTTGTTAAAAAGTGCGGTCAAAAAACATTGGATTTTTCTACCGCACTTTCAGCAATTATGATTTATCCGCTAATTGTAATGGTGGAACAGGTTTGCCCATGCGAGCATAGAATTCCACCACAAAATCATCAAAACGATCGTCTTCGATAGCTTGACGAATTTCCGCCATTAAACGTTGATAATAGCGTAAATTGTGAATGGTATTTAAGCGTGCACCTAAAATTTCACCGCATTTATCTAAATGATATAAATAGGCTTTGGTGTAGTTTTTACAGGTGTAGCAATCACATTCTGGATCCAATGGGCTGGTATCATCACGATATTTTGCATTACGGATTTTAACAATGCCGTCAGTCACGAATAAATGACCGTTACGAGCGTTACGGGTTGGCATTACGCAGTCAAACATATCAATACCACGACGCACACCTTCCACTAAATCTTCCGGTTTACCTACGCCCATTAAATAACGAGGTTTGTCAGCCGGGATTTGTGGGCAGATGTATTCTAAAATGCGGTGCATATCTTCTTTTGGTTCGCCTACCGCTAAACCGCCCACCGCATAACCGTCAAAGCCAATATTCACTAAACCTTCTAGTGATACTTTGCGTAATTCTTCAAATACGCCGCCTTGAATAATACCGAATAGCGCATTTTTATTGCCTAATTCATCAAAGCGGTTACGGCTACGTTTTGCCCAACGAAGAGACATTTCCATGGATTTTTTCGCATAATCGAAAGTCGCTGGATAAGGCGTACATTCATCGAAAATCATCACGATGTCAGACCCTAAATCATATTGAATTTCCATGGATTTTTCAGGTGAAAGGAAAATGCGCTCACCATTAATTGGATTTTGGAATTTCACGCCTTCTTCGGTGATTTTACGTAATTTACCTAAACTAAATACTTGGAAACCGCCACTGTCAGTCAAAATCGGACGATGCCATTGCATAAAGTCATGTAAATCACCGTGTTTACGCATCACTTCTTGACCTGGACGAAGCCATAAATGGAACGTGTTACCCAATAAAATTTCTGCACCTGTCGCACGCACTTCTTCTGGTGTCATGCCTTTTACCGTGCCATAAGTACCCACTGGCATAAATGCAGGGGTTTCTACGCTGAACGTGCCTTGTGGACGTTCAAACACCAAGCGACCACGACGTGCACTGCCGCTGGTTTTATCTAATTCATATTTCATTTTCTTTCCTCAACGAATAAACAGTTCGAAGATTTTTTTGCAATAAAAAAGCCTGTCTTGTTTTCACAGGCTTAACAATCTTTGTGAGAGAGCATTTTATGCGGTGTGATTTAATAAGTCAAAAAATCTCTTGCAGAAGTAAATTTTCATGTTAACATGAATAAAAATGTATTTTAAGTGAATAATTATATTTTAAATCGGGAGGCGATTATGCAACGGAGAACACTTTTTAAATTAGCTGGTACTACAGCGTTAGGTATGGTATTGGCACCTAAATTGATGGCAGAAAATCAGGTGCCAAAAGCAACTTCAACGAAAGTATTACATCTCAATTTTAATGAGAATGCGCTAGGGATGTCGGAAAAAGCAAAACAAGCGATTATGAATAGTTTAGCAATCGGTTCATATTATCCAGATGATCAACGTGCAGCAGTCATTACGCAATTAGCCGCTAAACACAATGTCGCTGAAAGTTTCATTTCATTGGGAAATGGTTCTTCAGAAAATATTCAAGCGGCCGTCCAAGCATT
This sequence comes from uncultured Haemophilus sp., assembly GCA_902466845.1. Classification (GTDB taxonomy): domain Bacteria; phylum Pseudomonadota; class Gammaproteobacteria; order Enterobacterales; family Pasteurellaceae; genus Haemophilus_D. Next base: position 657 of record CABQSN010000050.1, on the reverse strand, counting down.
GATCGTTAAGGCTCAAAATGCAAAACAAGCGGTTCAACTCGTGGTGCCGGATCCAACATTTAATTATGCAGAATTATATGCAAAAGCGTTAGGTGTGCCAGTGATGAAAGTGCCGCTCGCAGACGATTTTTCTTTTGATTTAACGAAGTTAAAAAACGCCGCAGAAGCCTTTGATGGTGTGACGATTTTCTATTTATGTAACCCAAATAATCCAACATCAATGATTACGCCGGCTAAAACACTTTTCCCTTGGATTAAATCGTTTTCTCAAAATAACTATTTTCTGCTAGATGAAGCTTATGCAGACTTTGTGGAAGATCCAGCCTTTGAAACAGGTATGACATTAGTCAAAGAAGGCTTGAAAAATGTATTAGTGACACGGACTTTCTCTAAGTTTTATGCATTAGCAGGCTATCGTGTGGGGTATTTACTTGCTCAGCCAGAAGTGGTTGAAGAAGTGGAAAAATTTATGTCATTGGATAACACGAATCTTGCGGGTGCTGTGGCTGCAGTGGCCTCTTTACAAGATAAAACCTTTGCACAATTGAGTTTCCAAAGTAATGCGGTTTCACGTCAGATTGTTCAAAATGCCTTAACAGAACTTGGTTTAAAATTTGCACCATCTAATGGTAACTTTATTTTCCATGAGATTAAGGG
>CABQSN010000049.1:0-10573 GCA_902466845.1 uncultured Haemophilus sp. | reverse complement strand
GGTCACGGCGTTCTCCTTTGGCGCGATACCGTCATATGTGACTCAGTATAGAGAATCCCGCCATCGATGAGTGCATGGTCATGCGGCTAAAGTGTCATGGCAGCTCGATGGGTTTGCCATGTCGGCTTGCCAGATGGTCCTGCCGAGCATACGATGCGCTGCCTGGGCGTTGGCAAGGATGCTTTTCGCGCCCGTCGCAATGGGACGTCTCTCCTTGCCATCACTGCTTTTTGCCTGATACCGAGCGCGTTTTCATGCATGTGGAATCGGTTTTAGCTGTTGGATTCAACTCTTATGGAATGCGTGCCCCTTACAGTCCTCGGATGGATTCTGCCAGTGACAATAGGGCGCCTCGTTATGCGGCAGGAGACTGCCCCTTTGCCATATTGGGGCCCTTGCGAAATCGATGTCAAATACTTTTCCCGAGAAGTGAACGAGTGAAAACGGACCCCCGAAGCATCGGCACTTTTGGCGTGCAATTTCCTGCGGTTTTGCCAGTCGAATCCTGCGGTTTTAACGTCTAAAAATGTCGATGTTTCGGGGGCCCAAATACAGCCGTTCACTTCTCGGGAAAAGTATTAGACCTCGAGATGTAGACGGCGTTTGAGAGCAGCAGCTAGAGTGTAAACCTGCTTGCAGCTCCTTTCACTGTTTGTCCTGCATCCCAAAGCGCGGTGCAAGGGCGCATTAGCAAAAGATGGTGAGTGCGATTGCGGGGAGTGTGATTGCGGAATACATTCCCGCTGGTTGGAAACCCTTTTGGCGAAATACGATGTCGTTGGTCATGCGGAGTGGCAGCCTCAGCAGACATACTGCGAACGCCATGACGAGGACAGTTGCTGCGATTTTGGGTATGTGCAGTATCACTGGATGCACTTCTTGTCATGTTCGGTGAGCTGCTGCGCGAAGCCCTCGATCCCCATCGTTTTCCGTCTGTGGCGTACACATGTCCCTGAGCGTAAATGATTAGCAGGCGTTTGTTCTTTGTGTGCGGTAACCGGAAATCAAGGAATAAGGCAAAGGGGCGGTTTCTTTTTCTCGCTTATCCACATATTCGGTCACTTCGGCAGGTTGATCGGTAATACGCTTCACTACATTTTCGGCTAAGCCTAAAGATAGCACGCGCCCATCTTCATCTTGGTAGTCTTCGCAAGCTTTACTTGGTTGCCAAAGTGCAGAAAAAAGTGCGGTCGGATTTTCAGATGTTTTTTCTTCTTTAACCCACGCCAACACTTCATAGAAATCTTTTGGTTGGAAATTTTCAATTTCCAAATCTCTACGCACAATCAAGCCTAACACAGGTGTTTGCACTCGCCCAACGGAAAGCACACCATCATAACCGGCTTGGCGACCGCGAATGGTATAAGCACGAGTCATATTAATACCGTACAGCCAATCCGCACGAGCGCGCGCCAGTGCAGAGGTGGCTAATGGAATAAAATGACGATTCGGTTGGAGTTTTTGTACGGCTTTTTCGACCGCACTTGGGTTAAGATCGCTAATCAAACAACGCAAAATGCCATCACGTTTTTCCGCTGATAAATTGGCATAACTAAACACTTCATCCACTAGCAACTGCCCTTCTCTATCCGGGTCACCCGCGTTAACTAAAACATCGGCTTGATGAATCAGTTTTTCTACCACGGAAAGTTGTTTTTTGACTTCTTTTCGCGGTAACAGAATCCATTTTTCAGGAATGATGGGTAAATGTTCTAAACGCCATTGTTTGAATTTCGGATCGTAGGCATCCGGTTCTGCTTGTTCGAGCAAATGCCCCACGCACCAAGTCACAACGTCATCATTGCCACATTTAATAAAACCATCCCCCCGTTGATGAGGTTTTGGCAATACATCGGCAATAGCTCGCCCAAGACTGGGTTTCTCGGCAATAAACAGGCGCATAAGATTAGTCGATCTGACGACGACCTAAGAAAGAGTGGGTTAAAGTAGTGCCGTCCACGGTTTCTAACTCCCCACCGACAGGGATCCCGTGAGCAATACGGCTCACTTTAATATTATGTTGATGGCAAATTTCAGCAATATAATTGGCTGTGGCATCGCCTTCTACTGTTGGATTGGTCGCTAAAATCACTTCATGGAAAGATTCTTCGACCAGACGTTTTTGCAATAAATCTAATCCAATTTCTTTTGGGCCAATACCATCTAAAGGTGATAAATGCCCCATTAAGACAAAATAACGTCCAGAAAATTGGCCGGTTTGCTCAATGGCTTGAATATCCGCCGGCATTTCCACCACGCAAAGCAAACCTGAATTTTGACGGCGAGGATTGTTACAAATATTGCACGTTTCCTCTTCGGTAAAATCACGACACTGCGAACAATGTCCAATTTTAGACATCGCTTCCGTTAATGCACGTGCTAAATTCATCCCACCGCTACGATTGCGCTGTAAAAGATGATAAGCCATGCGCTGCGCTGATTTCGGGCCAACACCCGGCAAGCAACGAAGGTTTTCAATAAGATGTTCTAAAAGTGGACTGCTTTGCATAATATTTATGATGGGAGAAAATGGATGGTGTGTGAATCGATAAACTCACACACCCGATGAATTAAAATGGAAGTTTCATTCCTGGAGGTAATGGCATGCCTGCGGTTACAGACGCCATTTTTTCTTTTTGCAATTCTTCTGCACGACGGACTGCATCGTTGAATGCGGCAGCGATTAAATCTTCCAACATTTCTTTATCGTCTTCCATTAAAGAAGGATCGATCTCAATACGACGGCAGTTGTGCGCACCATTAATCGTGATTTTTACTAAACCTGCACCGCTTTCGCCAGTTACTTCTAATTGGGCAATTTCTTCCTGCATTTTTTGCATTTTTTCTTGCATTTGTTGGGCTTGTTTCATCAAGCCGCCTAAACCGCCTTTTCCGAACATTGGATTTTCCTTCTTAAATTAACTAAAACGAGCCGCATTTTAGCGAAAAAATTTGCCTTTGGGAACAGAGAAATTTATTATTCCACACTTCAAAACTTGCTCAAAAATGACCGCACTTTTATTTAGGAATTGCTGATGGAAACTCGTTATTACTTTATATTTACGGCAGCTATTATTTTGTTACAACTGCTGATTTATATTTTTAATAAAACGCTTATTTGGTGGCTTAACAAACCATTCTCTAAAAAGACAAGACGAGCAATCACTTTTACCTGTTTTTTGCTCCCTAATGTCTTGGTTATTTGCCATTTTTTAAAGCTTTTTACGGCATTTCGACTTATTGCTTTAGTGCTCGCACTGCTCCTTTTTTCAGCCTTTGCAAGTATTGCTGTAGGATGTATTCATTTTCTTTTCCGAAAATCCAAATCCATCACCAAAATCGACCGCACTTTACGCATTGCTTACCCGATTTTATTTATTGGTATCACTGCCTTAAGTGTGTATAACGCCTATGTCACCCGTGTTATTCATTATGAAATTACGCTAGATAAACCGATTAAACCATTGCGAATTGGCATGGCAAGCGATCTCCATTTAGGTAAATTATTTGGCGGGAAAGAATTGGATAAACTGGCTGATATTATGCAGCAGGAAAAGGTCGATATCATTTTATTGCCTGGCGATATTATGGATGATAACGTCAACGCTTATTTAGCCGAAAAAATGCAACCCCATTTAGCGAAACTCAAGGCCCCAATGGGCGTTTATGCCACACTAGGCAATCACGATTTATTTGGAGACCAAGATCGAATTGATCAAGAAATTCGTAAAGCCGGTATTACAGTATTAAGAGATGAAACATTAACATTAAATAATGAATTGGTACTGATTGGACGAAATGACAATCTTGCTCACGATAGACCAAGTACCGAGACGTTATTAAAACAAGTGAATACTGACTTACCGATTATTCTATTGGATCACCGCCCAACAGATATCGAAAAACATGCTTCACTCCCGCTTGATATTCAAGTTTCAGGGCATGCGCATAAAGGGCAAGTATTCCCCGCTAGTTTAATCACAAAAATGATGTATCGTCTGGATTATGGTCATGAAAAAATTGGCAATCCACATGTTTTTGTCACTTCGGGTTACGGCTTTTGGGGCATCCCAATGCGCTTAGGCTCTCAATCAGAAGTAGTAATTATTGATGTGAAAGGAAAATAAAAAAGAGCGGTCAAAAATGACCGCTCTTTTATTATCAATGAAATCTTAAGAACACACTACTTTCACCGCTAAGCCACCTTTCGATGTTTCGCGATATTTAGCATTCATGTCTTTACCTGTTTCATACATGGTTTCGATCACTTTATCCAAGGTTACGCGAGGATTCGTGGTTCGGCGTAATGCCATACGGCTAGCGTTAATCGCTTTCACTGAAGCAATGGCATTACGTTCAATACAAGGTACTTGTACTTGACCTCCAACCGGGTCGCAAGTTAAGCCCAGATTATGTTCCATCGCAATTTCTGCTGCAATACATACTTGTACTGGTGTACCACCTAAGATTTCAGTTAAACCTGCTGCAGCCATTGAACATGCCACGCCCACTTCACCTTGGCAACCAACTTCAGCACCAGAAATAGAGGCGTTCATCTTATAAAGCGAACCAATCATACTCGCTGTTAATAAATAACGCTCAATCACATCTTGTGTTAAAGGGCCTACGAATTTTTCGTAATAAGAAAGCACAGCCGGCACAATACCACATGCACCATTTGTTGGCGCAGTTACGACTCGACCACCAGCCGCATTCTCTTCATTTACTGCAAGGGCAAACATATTCACCCAGTCGATCACATACATGGGATCATGGGCTAAACGGCCACTATTCGCCTCCAACAGACGATAAAGTGATGGTGCACGACGAGCAACTTTTAATGGCCCTGGTAACACACCTTCTGTTTTAATACCATGTTCAATACAATCTTTCATGGTTTTCCAAACATTCTGTAAATGTGCTTCAACCTCTTTTTTATCACGCAATGCTAATTCATTTTTCATCATCACCGTAGAGAGCATTAAGCCACTCTCCTGACAATGTTTCAAAATATCTTCAGCATATTGATAAGGATACGGCACGGCCACAGGATTCTCTTTCTCTTGACCAAAATGCGCTTCATCTACGATAAAACCACCACCGATAGAGTAATAGGTTTGGCGGTAAAGCACGTTACGATCAGCATCTAATGCGGTAATGGTCATACCGTTTTCATGCAATGATAAAAAGGAATTATGGAATACCATATTGGCATCCCAATCGAAATTAACCGTTTTTTTGCCCTGTGCAATCGACAGTTTTTTGGTTTGTTTAACCTGTTCGATAAAGGTTGGAATTAAATCAATGTCCACATCATGCGGTAAATAACCGGCTAGTCCCATAATGATCGCAATATCTGTATTATGACCATGTCCCGTCATTGAGAGAGAGCCATACACATCAACATGCAAGGTTGCAACAGCATCAAATTTACCTTGCTCGATTAAATCGTCAATAAACTGCTTGCCTGCTTTCATGGGGCCAACAGTGTGGGAGCTAGATGGCCCAACCCCCACTTTAAACATATCAAATACACTAATCATATTATTTTAAATCCTAAGCTAAACTAAAAAGCCGCTTATAATAATCCATATACGACCGCGGAGATAGCAATTAATCCCATAACTGTAACAAATACATTGCTAAAACGACCTTGATAGCGTTTCATTGCTGGAACATTGCGGATCGCATACATAGGCATAATGAAAAGGATCATCGCAATGATTGGGCCGCCAAGGGATTCAATCAAACCTAAAATACTTGGGTTAATAATCGCTACGCCCCATAAAGTCAGTAAGAAGAAAACTGCAGTACCGTAATTTAATTTTTTACGATTCACACTTTCACCTTTCATTTTGAGGTATAAACCTTCTAAACCTTCACGTGCTCCTAAATAATGCCCAAAGAATGAGCTTGTAATCGCGAAGAAAGCCACTAATGGTGCAAAATAAGAAATGTATGGATTATCAAATTTGTTCGCAAGATACGACAAGATACTGATATTTTGTGCTTTTGCCTCTAATAACTCTGCTGGTGTTAAGGTTAATACACAGCTAAATACAAAGAACATCACGAAGAAAAGTAATACGGTTGAAGTGCCTTTTTCTGTACGACCAATGTGATATTCCGTTTTATCAAAATCTTTATATTCACGTTGTTGAGAAAGCGTGAAAGAAGAAATTGCCGGAGAGTGGTTAAAAGAAAAGACCAACACTGGAATAGTTAACCACAATGTCGTCACAAAACCACTCGCTGTAGGAAGTTCATAAAGCATTGATGCATTCCATTGAGGAATGAGATAGATTGATAATGCAAAGAGAATCAATACCAATGGATAAACTAATAATTCAGTGATTTTCAACATTACTTTTTCACTGAATAACATTACCGAAATCAATACTGCAATCAATACAAAAGAAAGGATTACACGATTTGGTGAAGCCATGCCTAATTGGTTGACGATAAAAGAATCAACCGTATTGGTGATCCCGTTTCCATAAATCAATAAAATTGGGAAGATCGCAAAGAAATATAATAAGGTAATTAATTTCCCTGCAGTCGGGCCGAAATGTTCTTCTACCACTTCAGTAATATCACTGCCTGGTTTAGAAGAAGACAACACGAAATAAGCCAAGCCACGATGCGCAAAATATGTCATCGGTCCGACTAAAATCGCCATCACAACCAAAGGCCAAAAACCGCCCATCCCTGCATTGATTGGTAAAAATAACACCCCTGCGCCCACAGCGGTCCCAAATAAATTTAATACCCAAGCAGTATCAAATTTATTCCATTTTTTATTAGTTGTAGTGTCCATACATTACCCTCTAAAGTTAAATTATAAAATCGTTTATTTAATGACTATTCATTCATTAAACTAGTGGCTGCATTATGATGAGATCAGGGATTGATTGCAAAGTGCAAAATAATAAAGTGTGATCTTGCTAACAATTTTATGTGACTTTTTTACATAAATATTTATCTAGATCAAAAAAGTGTGGTGAAAAATTTAAGCACATTTTAAAGAGAAGAAAAATAACAGAATAATGACTGAATTATGAAAAGCAAAAAGCCGCTAAATTTCTTTAGCGGCTTCTTAGAATTTGGCTCCTCCTGCGGGACTCGAACCTGCGACATATGGATTAACAGTCCACCGTTCTACCGACTGAACTAAGGAGGAAATGGTGCCTCGAGGCGGAATCGAACCACCGACACGGGGATTTTCAATCCCCTGCTCTACCGACTGAGCTATCGAGGCGTTATCGTTATTGGCTACTGCCTGACAACGGAGCGTATTAAACTATTTTTTCGGGTATCGGTCAACAATTAAATTCAAAAAAAGTGAAAAAGTTGGTGTGTTTGAGTGGTTAATAACCAAAACGACTATAAAAAGAACGTATTTTGTAAAACTCAATCAAAAATAACCGCACTTTCTCAAAAAATAATGCCCGAAAATTCTTTCGGGCATTATATTTCATCGTAGAAATTATCGTCTTACGCGGAATTTCTTCTGCGCCGCATCCACTTTCAACAAGTAGTTTCTTGCTTGTGAGGATGGGTGTGCAGTCGTTAAGATACGATACACTTGTTCCGGATACATCTGGTTGATCTTATAGATCGCCTCATCTTTATCCTCATCGAATACACGTAATACTGCACCTGCACCACTGTTGTAAGCAGAAATCATTGCAAAACGTTTAGAGGTAGGATTCGTAATACCATCTAAATATTGATTTTGCAGAATCCATAAGTAAGAGACACCCGCATCAATGTTATTTGCTGGATCATAAAGGTAACGTGCAGATGGTTGTCCACCTTTACCTTTCATCGCAAACACATCGCGACCTGCTGTGCTTGGTACCACTTGCATTAAGCCGATTGCATTCGCATAACTGATCGCATACGGGTTGAAACTAGATTCTGTTTGCATAATACCTAAAATCAAGCTTTCATCAATACCATAGCGTTCTGCGGCTTTACGGACTAATGGAATATATTTTTGTGCACGCACTTCAACGTGGTTTGCAATCATTGAGATCACCACAAATTGCACAGTGTTACCATTTTGTAAGCGGCGAGTTTGTAATTTATTTTGGATTAAATAAGTCGCAAAGTTACTTGCAATCACTTGGTTAGCAATTTGCTGACCATTGTTATCCACAACCTGACCTAATAAGAAAGGACGCGTACTAATCGGCACATCGCCAGAAGCAAATAAGTCGATCCCTTTCGCATCGGAACCCATCAATAAAGTATGGACAATCGCATTGTGTAAGCGATTAAGATCTTGTTGGGTTTCAACAATAATTGTACCTTCGTCAAAGCTTACGTGGCTACGCGTATAGAAAGAGTCCGTGTATTTCACGTAGTCTTTACGGCTCGCCACTAAAAGCTCATTCACCCCCCAAATACGATCGATATTATGGGAGAATTGACCAGTTAAAATATCTAAACCTTGCGTGTCTTTTGAAAACACTTCGTCATAATTAATGCCACGTCGATGGGTTGGCGAGTCACTACAAGCATATAAAAGCGGAAGTAGCGCCAATAATAAATACTTTTTCATAATCTTTTGTTATTTAGATGGGGGAACGTAACCTTCAATATGCACATCTTTGCCTTCAAATAAGAAATTCACCATTTCTTCTTCTAATAATTTACGATGTTCGGCATTCATCATATTGAGTTTTTTCTCGTTCACTAACATGGTTTGCTTTTTGATCCATTCACCCCATGCTTGTTTACTAATTGAATTAAAAATACGTTTACCTAATTCACCGGGATACAGTTGAAAATCCAACCCTTCCGCATCTTGTTTCAAATATTCGCAAAAAACGGTTCTAGCCATAATAATTCCTTACAAATTGCGTTAATAAATTTTTCACAGGCTGAGCTAACCCGATCTGTTCAGGTGACGTTGGATCATACCAATATTTGACCGCACTTAATAGACCAGATCGAGATTCTTTTCCTTTTTCTGACAATTTTTTCCAATCTGAACGATCGTCCTCTTCAGATTTTCGATCAACTTCAACATAAATAGGATGAATGTCTAAGTGAAAATGACTAAAGGTATGACGGAAAGTTACCCATTCTTGATACTCAGTAATCCCTTGTTCTTTCAGATAATTCAGCAATGTTTGTTTATCATCAAACTGAGGAAAACAATACAATCCGCCCCATAAGCCTTTGCTTTCACGCTGTTCCAACCAGACTTTTCCTTGATAAGATAAAATCAAAAAATAGCTTTGCTTTTCCGGTAACGATTTTTTGGGTTTCTTTCCAGGGAATTCCGTCCATTTTTCAAATTTATTGGCTAAACAATCATTACTTAGAGGACAAAGATCACATTTAGGTTTCGTTCGAGTACAAATAGCCGAACCAATATCCATCATCGCTTGATTAAATTCCGCCACTTTCGTGGTTGGTGTAACCTGTTCACTCAATTTCCATAATTGATTTTCGACTTTCTTCTCACCAGACCAACCGTCAACAGCAAAATAACGAGAAAGGACGCGTTTCACATTGCCGTCTAAAATCGGATAAGGTTGATTTTGCACAGAAGATAGTATTGCGCCAGCCGTCGATCGTCCCACGCCTGTTAATGCCCAAACTTGCTCAAATTGGGTAGGAAATTCGCCTTGATATTTATCTCTGATGGTTTGAGCGGCTTTATGTAAATTTCTCGCACGTGCGTAATAGCCTAGCCCCGTCCACAAATGCAATACTTCATCTTGTGATGCATTAGCCAGTGCGGTCACATTAGGAAAGGTTTTTATAAAGCGCTCAAAATAAGGAATCACCGTAGTAACTTGAGTTTGTTGTAACATCACTTCGGAAAGCCAAACACCATAAAGGGTTTTATTTTGCTGCCAAGGCAAATTTTTACGCCCAAACTTTTCATACCATTGTAAAACAGAATGGGCAAAAGGGGCATCAACAGAGGATTGGGCTAACATAACTTTCCTAAAGTGCGGTCAAAAATAAGCAAAAATTTTGCGATGATTCTATCACTAAAGCACACCACTTGATCAATTTGATTTTTTCAGTATAATTCGCAGTCTATTTGGTGCCGGATTGTCGGCGATTATTAACTCACGCGGTGTAAGTGGAAAGCATTTATAGCGGCGTGGCTTCAATTTGAGGTTTTCTATGAAACAAGGTATTCATCCAGAATATAAAGAGATCACTGCAACTTGTTCTTGCGGTAACGTGATCAAAACTCGTTCAACTTTAGGCAAAGACATCAACCTTGATGTGTGCGGTAGCTGCCACCCATTCTACACTGGTAAACAACGTGTTGTTGATACTGGTGGTCGTGTTGAACGCTTTAACAGCCGTTTCAAAATCCCAGGTACAAAATAATTTGAATCTGTGTGAAGAACCCTGCCTATGCAGGGTTTTTTATTATCTGAAATTCACCATTTTTCAAATTCAATCAATAAAAAAGTGCGGTCAAAATCGACCGCACTTTTTCTATCATTTCTAAATACTCAATTAAAATGAATATTTAACTGTTGCGTAATAAGCACGACCAGGTTCGTTATAAGTATGGGCATTGTAATTTGTACTG
>CABQSN010000048.1:0-10626 GCA_902466845.1 uncultured Haemophilus sp. | reverse complement strand
AAAAAAAGCCAATGCTCGGATTAAAGAAGGCAGAGAAACACTTAATAAAGTGGTTTGTGATAAAAGGTAGCGTTATGAAAAAATTAGTTTCTATTGCAGCTCTATCTGTTTTAACAGCTTGTACAGCTCCCCAAGAGGCATCAACTATTGGAAATGGGGCTGCAGCGTACGATATGAATACCGTGCAGGATTATAATGCTCGAGTAACAAGTGGTAATACGGTAAGCGCTCAAGAAAAAGCGAAAGTTGCACAAAGAGACAGTATTCCAAATGAAATGAATGCGAGTGATCATCGCTCTAAACAGAGAGGGTATTCTCGTGTCCCTGTTGCGATAATGCCGAGTGTCGGCGTAGGCTATTGTCGTCACTGTTGGTAATTAAATTGATACAAAATAACCGCGCTTGAAAAAGTGCGGTTATTTTTTTGCTTGTTTATAAGCCTAAAATCGATTTCACAAAAGGAATGGTCAGATTTCGTTTAGCTTGTAGTGAGGCTTTATCCAGTTGAACTAATGCCTTTTTTAGTGTCGTCATATCACGATCTAAACGCGTGAATATAAAATTGGCAGTATCATCTGAAAGTATGATACCCCGTTGATGGGCATTCTGCTTCAATACTGCAAATTTTTGTTCATCGCTGAGTGGAATCAATTGATAACTTTCTCCCCATTTTAAGCGAGAAGCTAGATCTGGTAATTTAACGGGGAGAGCAGTTGGAGATTGATCTGCACTGACAACTAATAAGGTTTTACCATTAGTCTTAATGCGATTAAAAAGATCAAATAAGGCAATTTCCCATTCTGAATTTCCAATAATTGTTTGCAAATCGTCTAAGCAAACCAGTTCTTGCTGTTCTAAATTCTCAAAAACTGCCGTGGAAAAATATTGTGATTTGCTCAACGGGACATAAATGGCGCTCCGTTGTTGCTGAATATATTCATTACAGAGCGCGCGTAGAAGATGAGTTTTTCCGACGCTTTGGTTTCCCCAAAGGTAGAAGAATTGTTGCTGTAAATCAGTCATATTTTGACGCAAAGAATTGAGCAATAATGCATTATTATCGCTATAAAAATTCTCAAGCGTTTCATCATCAATTTGATGAATAGGTAAAGAAAGTTGCTGATTCACGGATTAACGAGTTGATTTAAAATAAAAAAGAAAGGGCTAAATTTTCATTTAACCCTTTTGTTTGGGAAGTTTTATTCTACTTCATTTTTTGCTTTTGGCAAAATTAAGTTCAGTACAATAGCAACGATAGCACAAAGACTGATACCTTTTAGGGAAACAATATCGCCGACGTTGACAAACATATTACCTATCCCGAAAGTCATCACCACAGAAATAATGCAAAGGTTACGAGGTTCGGTTACATCTACTTTACCTTTAATTAAGGTGCTCATCCCAACAACGGCAATCGAACCGAATACCAACATCATAATGCCACCCATTACGATGGTCGGGATAGTAGAAAGGAATGCACCTACTTTACCACAGAAGGAAATTGCAATTGCCCATACCGCAGCCCAAGTCATAATATTTGGATTAAAGTTGCGAGTTAGCATGACAGCCCCTGTTACTTCTGCATAAGTGGTATTTGGTGGACCACCTACTAATGACGCTGCAGCCGTTGCGACACCATCGCCTAATAAGGTGCGATGTAAGCCTGGTTTTTTAAGGAAATCTTTACCTGTTACAGAACTGATTGCCATAATACCGCCAACGTGTTCAACGGCTGGTGCGATAGCAATGGGTAGCATATAAAGAATGGCTTCTAAATTAAATTCTGGTTTAGTTAATTGGGGTAATTCAAACCATTTTGCCTCTAAAACAGGTTGGAAGTTAATTAAGCCTAGGAATAGACAAACCACATAGCCAGCAACGATACCAAACATAATTGGAATCAGTTTCATCATTCCTTTAGCAAACACTGCAACAGAAAGGGTGGTGACCAAGGTAATCATCGAAACCAATACAGAGTGCTCATAGCTGTATGCACTGTTTTTACCTAATGCCATATCAACAGCAACAGGTGCAAGCCCCATACCAATAATGATAATTACGGGACCAACAACAACAGGTGGAAAGATACGCTCAAGTGCAGCACTACCGCGTAATTTTACTAAGGTTGATAGTGCGAAATAGACGAAACCTGCACAAGCAAGTCCACCCATTGTGGTTGGAATGCCCCAAGTTTGTACGCCATATTGAATAGGCGCAATAAAGGCAAAAGAGGAGGCCAAGAAAATAGGGACTTGTTTACCAGTACAAAGTTGGAAAAGTAGTGTACCGATACCTGCGGTAAGAAGGGCTGTATTAGAATTTAATCCGGTGATTAAAGGAACTAATACTAAGGCGCCAAAGGCCACAAATAACATCTGTAAACCGACAAACGCTTGTTTGCCCATGCTTTGCACCTCAACAGGTGCGGTTGTAGTTTGATTACTCATTTAGTTTCAACTCTCGGTTTGAATTAACTGAAAGTGCGGTCGGTTTTAATGCTTTTTTAGCTTTTGTGTTTTCACGCACGGAAAAAAGACGGCTATAAATGCCGTCTTATTAAAAGGGAATTATTTCGTCCCAAAAATCTTATCGCCAGCATCCCCCAAGCCTGGAATGATGTAGCCTTGTTCATTTAAGTGATCATCAATCGATGCACAATAAAGTTCGATATCCGGATGTGCTTTTTCTAATGCTTTGATCCCTTCAGGCGCCGCGACTAATACTAATACTTTGATGTGTTGGCAACCTTTTGCTTTTAATAAATCAATTGTGGAGATCATTGAACCACCGGTTGCGAGCATTGGATCCACAACAATAGCTAAACGTTCTTCTAAATCGCTCGCGAGTTTTTGGAAATAAGGGACGGGTTCAAGGGTTTCTTCATTACGATAAATCCCAACCACACTGATACGAGCACTTGGAACATGTTCTAATACACCATCCATCATGCCCAGGCCAGCACGTAAAATTGGTACAACAGTAACTTTTTTACCTTTGATACGTTCAATTTCAACTGGGCCATTCCAACCTTCAATAATCACTTTTTCTGTTTCAAGATCGGCTGTGGCTTCATAGGTAAGTAAGCTACCTACTTCAGTTGCGAGTTCACGGAATTTTTTGGTATCAATATCAGCTTCGCGCATCACGCCTAATTTATGTTTAACAAGCGGATGTTTAACTTCAACAAGTTTCATTTTTTTCTCCCTTTTAAAAAAAACAAATCGAATAATTTTATATCAGAAATATTGAATTTCCTAGTATTTTTATTATGACAGTTCGGTATAAAAACAAGGATAAAATTGACCGCACTTTGCTATTAAATACATCCACCACAGCTCCCACAGCGCCAATCTTCCTTATTCACCGCTCTATAGAATGCTCGTATGGTTTCTTCTTCTAAAGGGATATTGTGCTCGATAAAAACATCAGAAAGCCAATCGATGTTTTCCACAATCCAATCATCTTCCATTAAGCCTTCTCGATAAAGCTCATCTTCGGGATCCATAAAATTATAAATATTATTTGTTCCCATATCTTTATCTCGACGTTCAATTGGCAGTACCACAGGTAAACCGAGATAAGTAATGTCCCAATGACCTAGACATAGCGTATTGCCTTTTGATGACCAACTAGCGTTGAATGGATTGTCACTCATGTTGAAATGTTATAAGAAAAGTTGAAAAGTAGAGAAAGTATAGATCTAAAGACGAATTTAATCATACTTAAAAGAAGGTAAATGATTTGATAGAGATCAAAGTGCGGTCAGAAAATTTGATGGATTTTTCATAAATAAAAAGCGGCTAATTGCTTAGCCGCTTTTGCATGATTATTAATTTAATTATGCTGCTTTTTTCGGTTTAAAGAAAATCATCGTAAAGATTTGCCAGAAGAAAGCGAGTGCACCGAAGATGAAGACAACGTCGCCACCGAAACGAACCCAACGTAGGGTATCGAATAGAGGTTGTTGCATAAATTCTTCACTACGAGCATACCATAAGCCTTCAGAGATACTTGCATACCCTTGAATAATACCAATTGGTAGTAAGCTTGATACGATCATTAATACTAAACCGCCATTTAATAGCCAGAAGCCCCATTTCATTAACTTATCGTTAAATGGTGTATCTGGACGTAAATAACGAGCGATTAAGAATACGAAGCCTAATGCTAAGAAGCCATACACACCGAATAATGCGGCGTGAGCATGAACGGCAGTCGTGTTCAAGCCTTGAACATAGTAGAGTGAAATTGGTGGGTTGATTAAGAAACCAAATACACCTGCACCTAACATATTCCAGAATGCGACGGCAACGAAGCAGTAAAGAGGCCATTTTAAACGGTCCATCCAAGGTGTTTTTTGTTGCATTGCCCAGTGTTCCCAAGCTTCATGACCTAATAACACTAATGGAACCACTTCAAGTGCAGAGAATGATGCACCTACTGCGATAATTGGTGTGGTTGCACCCGCGAAGTATAAGTGGTGGAATGTACCAGGGATACCACCGATTAAGAATAATGCCGCTTCAGTAATAGTTGCCACAGTTGCAGTACGACGTGAAACTAAACCTAAACTTACGAAGATGAATGAAAGGGCAGCTACAGAGAATACTTCGAAGAAGCCTTCTACCCATAGGTGAACTACCCACCAACGCCAGTATTCCATCACAGAAATGTGAGTGTGCTCGCCATAGAATAATGCTGGGCCATAGAATAAACCGATCGCAATTACTGAGGCGAAGAATAATGCCAATAAGTTTTTATCACCAGGTTGTTTGAATGCATTCACTGTACCGCGAAGCATTAAGACTAACCAGAATAAGATGCCTGCGAATTTCACTGCTTGCCAGAAACGACCTAAGTCAATGAATTCATAGCCTTGGTGGCCGAACATGAAGCTCCATTCTTCAGGGAGAATATGAGCAATTGCTAAGTAGCTACCAGTAAATGAACCAACGACTAATACCACTAATGCCCAGTAGAGAACATCCACACCCAATTTTTGGAATTTCGGATCTTTACCGCCATTAATGATTGGTGCAAGGAATAAACCACCCGCTAAGAATGCCATTGCAATCCAGAATAATGCCGCTTGAATATGCCATGTACGCACTAATGAATAAGGGAAGTATTGAGAAATATCAATACCATAGAATTCCTGACCTTCAACTGTATAGTGTGCAACAACCGCACCTAATGTGACTTGCAAGAGGAAAAGTGCAAGCACAGTGAAGAGGTATTTACCTAATGAACGTTGAGAAGGGGTAAGTTGTAATTTTGTGAGTGGATCGAACTCAGGTGTTGGTGGTTCTTTTTCATCTTCACGTTTTTTGAATGACCAAATCCATACCACAAAACCAATACCTGCAATGAGGAATACCACACTCGCAATAGACCAAATCACGTTTTCTGGTGTTGGTACGTTATTAATTAACGGCTCATGTGGCCAGTTGTTGGTGTAACTTGCGTGAGTATTTGGACGTTCAGCAGATGCAGTCCATGCGGTCCAGAAGAAGAATTTAGCTAAGTCTTTACGAGCTTGTAAATCAGGAAGAGTATTATCCTTCATCGCAAAGTGTTCACGGGTCACTTTGGTTGCAGGATCATCACCATATAAAGAAATGTAGTATTGTGCAGTTTTTTCCATTGCCGCTAAACGGGTATTTGAAAGCACAACGGTGTCATTTTCAACTTTGCTGCTACGGTATTCTTTAGTTAAACGTGCTTTTAATAAAGCTTGTTGTTCTTCATTAAGATCCGCAAAGTTTTTACCAAATTCTTTATTTGCGGTGATATCTAACCAGTTGGTTAATTCACGATGTAGCCAATCTGCAGTCCAGTCAGGCGCTTGGTATGCTCCATGCCCCCAAACAGAACCCACTTGCATACCACCAGTGGTTTGCCAAGCGGTTTGACCATGTAAAATATCATCGTGAGTAATCACTTTTTCGCCAGATTCAGAAACATATTGTTGCGGAATAGGTGGTGCTTCACGATAAACTTCGAACCCATAGTAACCGAGGATGGAGAAGGCTCCAATCAATACGGCGACTAATAGGTACCAGAACTTTTTATACTGTCCCATTTTATCACTCCTAGATTATTAGAAAATATTACTTCCTGATGATTAAGCGTCATAGATAATCACCAAGGGATGGATTTTACGCCAAGTAAAATACTTGAGCAATTATATCGGCTATCGATTGATGAAAATATTACCTAAAACTGAGTAATTTAATCAGGTAATAGGAAATGCTGAATAAAAAGATAAAAAATACGGTCAAAAACCTATTGATTTTTGACCGCACTTTATTTGAAGAGGGGATTAACGTTTAAACATGCCGCCTAAACCGCCAAGGCCACCTAAGCCGCCTCCGCCCATTAAGCCTTGCATGCCGCGCATCATTTTCGCCATTCCGCCTTTGCGCATTTTTTTCATCATACGTTGCATTTCATCAAATTGTTTCAGCAACTTATTCACATCTTGAACTTGTGTGCCAGAACCTAATGCAATACGACGACGGCGAGATCCTTTGATAATATCTGGATTGGCACGTTCTTTTAAGGTCATGGAATTAATGATGGCTTCCATTTTGATAAACATTTTGTCATCTACTTGATTTTTGACATGATCCGGTAAGTTTTTCGCACCCGGTAATTTTTCAAGCATCGACATCATGCCACCCATCTTTTTCATCTCACGGAGCTGTTCACGGAAATCGTCTAAGGTGAAATCATCGCCTTTCTTGAATTTCTGCGCCATTTTTTCCGCTTTTTCGCGATCCACTGAACGTTCAAGATCTTCGATAAGGGAAAGCACATCACCCATGCCTAAAATACGCGATGCTACACGATCAGGGTGGAATGGCTCAAGGGCTTCTGTTTTTTCGCCCACACCAAGGAATTTAATCGGTTTGCCAGTGATTTGACGAATAGATAAAGCCGCACCGCCACGTGCATCACCGTCCACTTTAGTTAAGATAACCCCAGTAAGCGGCAAGGCTTCATTGAAGGCTTTTGCTGTATTAGCCGCATCTTGGCCGGTCATCGCATCAACGGTGAAGAGCGTTTCAATTGGATTTAATGTCGCGTGAACTTGCTTGATTTCATCCATCATCTCACTATCAACGTGTAAGCGACCTGCCGTATCGACAATTAACACATCGTAGAATTTGAGTTTAGCGTCAGAAAGTGCCGCTTTGGCAATCTCTACTGGTTTTTGTTTGACATCTGATGGGAAAAAGTCCACGCCAACAGATTGTGCTAAGGTTTCAAGCTGTTTGATCGCCGCAGGACGATATACGTCGGCAGAGACTACAAGCACTTTCTTTTTATGACGTTCGCGTAAGAATTTTGCTAATTTACCCACGCTGGTAGTTTTACCCGCACCTTGTAAACCCGCCATTAAAATAACTGCGGGTGGCTGCGTTGCTAAGTTTAAGCTCTCATTGGCTTCCCCCATGGCCTTTTCGAGTTCACGCTGAACGATTTTTAAGAACTCTTGGCCAGGTGTTAAGCTTTTATTGACTTCTTCGCCTAACGCGCTTTCTTTTACTTTGGCGATAAATTCACGTACGACAGGCAAAGCAACGTCTGCTTCTAATAATGCCATGCGCACTTCGCGTAGCGTTTCTTTAATATTATCTTCAGTTAAGCGACCTTTACCGCTAATGTTGCGTAGCGTTTTGGAAAGGCGATCCGATAAATTCTCAAACATTTTAAATCCTGTTTTTTCTTAAAAAATTGCCGTGATTATACCGAAATTTGGGCGTTTTTCATCATTTCAAATAAAATTATGGCGATCTAGAGAAAAGATCCGTTAAAATAAGAATAATTCCTAGTAAAGAGAACGCATTATGTGGTTTGCCCTTTTTTCGATTATTTTTTACATTCTTAGTCTGTTATTGATCGCCCCGTTTTTGATGAACTCATCAGAAGGGAAGTTGAGTCAAAGTAAAATCCCGTTTTTTCTGACCGCACTTGCCGCAATTATTCTGCATGCTGTTAGCACTTTCCCTTTGTTAGAGGATCTTGCATCAGGACAAAGTTTTACGCTAATGGAAATCGCTTCCTTAATGAGTGTAATTATTGCTGCCTTAGCGACGCTTTCAATGTTTCTCGTTTCTACAATGTGGTTTGTTTTACCGATCGTGTATGCGTTTTCAATCATTAGCTTGATCTTTGCGACGTTCTTATCAAGTCACATTATTCAAATGTTGAATCAGAACACATTGATGTTGTTCCATATTGGCTTGTCGCTGTTTACCTATGCAGTTTGTTTTATTGCAACGCTTTATGTGATTCAGTTAGTCTGGTTAGATCGCAATTTGAAAAAGCGTAAAATTCAATTTTCGCCAGCAATTCCACCATTGATGACAGTAGAACGTCATTTCTTCTGTTTATTTGCGATGGGAGAAGTTTTACTCACGCTGACTTTAATTTCGGGGACTTATCATGTGTTACAAGCGGTGACCCTAGAAAATCTGCACAAAGCGATTTTCTCTTTCCTTGCTTGGATTAGTTTTGGTATTGCTTGTTTTGGTCATTGGCGACTAGGCTGGCGTGGAAAAAGGATGATTATTTACGCAATTTCAGGTATCATTCTGCTCACGATTGGCTATTTTGGTAGCCGTTTGATTTAATCAAAATCAAAGAACAGGTAAAAAGTGCGGTAAAAATGACCGCACTTTTTGTTGGTTAACAAACAAAAGGATTGACCCTTGGACAGTATCCCCCTTAGTACTTTATTTATTACACTCATTATTTGTTTAGTTTTATCAGCCTATTTTTCCGGCTCAGAAACCGGGTTACTCTCTCTCAATAAATATCGCCTTCGTTTTATGGCGGAACAAGGCAATAAAGGCGCGCAAAAAGCAGAAAAACTGCTTGAAAAGCCTGATACCTTGTTAAGTTTTATTCTGATCTTTAATAACCTTGTTAATATCAGTGCTTCAGCTATTGCAACCATGATTGGTATGCGTTTATATGGCGATGCGGGTGTGGCTATTGCAACAGGTTTATTAACTTTTGTGATGCTTGTTTTTTCTGAAATTTTCCCTAAAACCGTCGCGGCGATGCACCCAGAGAAAGTGGGATTATTTTCAAGTCACATTTTGTCGTTATTGTTAAAAGTATTCTATCCATTAGTTTGGTTAATGAATATTTTCACGAAAACGTTAATGCGAATGGTGGGTTTAAAACCCGATATGCAAAAACAAGTGATTAGCCGTGAAGAACTCCGTAGTATCGTATCGGAAGCTGGTGAGGCTACACCGGATGAACAGCATCCACAAATGTTGCTCTCTATTTTAGATATGGAAACGGTGACTGTCGACGATATCATGGTGCCACGCAATGAAATTGCAGGAATTGATATTGATGACGATTGGAAAGCCATTATGCGCCAGCTTAATCATGCACCACATAATCGAATTGTGCTGTATAAAGGCAGCCTTGATGAGCAAGTTTTAGGTATTTTGCGTGTGCGTGAAGCGTTTCGTTTGTTATTAGAAAAAAATGAATTTACCAAAGAAACCTTATTACGTGCCGTCGATGAAGTGTACTTCATTCCAGAAGGGACACCACTAAAAACACAATTAGCGAATTTCCGTACGAAAAAAGAACGTATCGGTTTAGTGGTGGACGAATATGGTGACATTAAAGGATTAGTCACGCTTGAAGATATTTTAGAAGAAATTGTGGGTGATTTTACAACCACTACTGCACCGACTATTGAACAAGAAGTGGTGCAACAATCTGATGGCTCAATGATTATTGAAGGTTCGGCAAATCTTCGTGATTTGAATAAAATGTTTGGTTGGGAATTAGATACAGAAGATGCTCGCACCTTTAATGGTTTGATTCTCGAGCATCTTGAAGATATTCCTGATGAAGGAACCGTTTGTGAAATCGATGGCTTACGAATTACTATTTTAGAAGTCAGCGATAATATGATTAAACAAGCAAAAGTAGAGAAATTGGCCTCTTAAATGTGGCTTTTTCTAACCGCTCTTTTGTTTAAGAAGTACGTTATTTTTACAAAGGATTGAATATGACAGATGAGATTCGTTTAACACAATACAGCCACGGCGCAGGTTGAGGTTGTAAAATTTCGCCTAAGGTGTTAGGGACAATTTTACAGACTAAACTCGAAAAATTTGCTGATCCCAATTTATTGGTCGGTAACGAAACAGCGGATGATGCTGCGGTTTATGATCTTGGTAATGGTACTGCAATTATCAGTACCACGGATTTCTTCATGCCAATTGTGGATGATCCTTTTGATTTTGGTCGCATTGCTGCAACCAATGCCATTAGTGATATTTTCGCAATGGGCGGTAAACCAATTATGGCAATTGCTATTCTAGGCTTCCCGATTAATAAATTGCCACCAGAAGTGGCTCAGAAAATAGTTGATGGTGGCCGTTTTGCTTGTCATCAAGCAGGGATTTCGCTAGCGGGTGGACATTCGATTGATGCGCCAGAACCTATTTTTGGTTTAGCAGTAACAGGGGTTATTGCTACCGATCGTGTAAAACGTAATGCCTCGGCAGAAGCGGGTTGTAAGCTTTATTTGACGAAACCATTGGGTATCGGTGTGCTAACTACCGCAGAGAAAAAAGGTAAATT
>CABQSN010000047.1:0-10850 GCA_902466845.1 uncultured Haemophilus sp. | reverse complement strand
TAGATGGTTTTTGTATTTTAAAAAAATAAGATAATGTCTAAGGTTTTAACACAGGTTAAAAATCGATATCAAAAGTCGATAATCATTGAATCGGTTTGTCTTGTTGTTTTTGGGGTATTCCTTGCAATTTGGCAACGCCAAAGTGCGGTAGATTTTAGCTACGGTTTTTTAAGTGCCTTTTTGCCTTTTTGTACATTCATATTTATCATTTTTTACAGAAAACAAAATTTTTCAACAAAACTGACCGCACTTTATCGTGCTGAAGCAATAAAGTTTATTTTAACGATGGTTTTTATCATTATTGCCATCAAATGGTTATTCGTTATCAATTTTATTGCGTTTTTTGTTGGTTTTTTATTGGCATTAGTGCTGAATAATATTATTCCACTTATTCTCAATAAAATTTAACTTTGGGTTATTCTTCAGAACAAAGGATCGATTATGTCTGGACAAACTTCAATTGAATATATCCAACACCATTTAACTTATCTTACAGCAGGTGAAGGTTTTTGGACGTTTAATCTTGATACGTTTTTCTTCTCTGTGTTGTGTGGTTTCCTTTTCTTAGCTATTTTTCGTAAAGTGGCTAAAAAAGCAACAGCAGGTGTACCGAGTAAACTACAATGTGCTGTTGAAATGGCTGTAGAATGGATTGATGGTGTAGTAAAAGAAAATTATCACGGTAAACGAGATGTGATAGCGCCGTTGGCTTTAACTATTTTCGTATGGGTGATGATTATGAATACTATTGATTTGGTACCTGTGGATTATATTCCCCAGTTGTTTGCTATTATTACAGGTGAACATCATATTCCTGTACGAGCTGTGCCGACTACGGATATGAATATGACATTTGCAATGTCGATTTCAGTATTTGTATTGATCCTTTTTTATACGATTAAATCTAAGGGTATTAAAGGTCTTGCAAAAGAATACACTTTACACCCTTTCAATCATTGGGCATTTATTCCTGTTAATCTTCTTCTTGAATCCGTGACGTTGATCTCAAAGCCTGTTTCATTAGCACTTCGTTTATTCGGAAATATGTATGCTGGTGAGCTGATCTTTATTTTGATTGCCGTGATGTATTCAGCCAATGCGTTTGTGGCTGCACTGGGTGTGCCATTGCAGTTGGTGTGGGCGATTTTCCATATTTTGGTTATCGCATTACAAGCCTTCGTCTTTATGATGCTTACTGTGGTTTACCTGAGTATTGCATATAATAAAGCGGAACATTAATTTTTATTTTTTATTTAACAACTCAACTCTCAACAACGGAGAAAATTTATGGAAACTGTAATTAGTGCAACAATCATTGCTTCTGCGATTATGCTTGCTTTTGCTGCGTTAGGTACTGCAATTGGCTTTGGTCTTCTTGGCGGTAAATATCTTGAGTCTGCCGCTCGTCAGCCTGAATTAGCTAATTCACTACTTACTAAGATGTTTATTGTTGCAGGCCTTCTTGATGCGATTGCGATGATCGCGGTAGGTATCGGTTTATATTTCGCATTCGCAAATCCATTTGCTGCATTGTTAGGTTAATAAACAACAAATTTCCTAATTAACGAAGGAGGTATGTTGTGAATATTAATGCAACATTAATTGGTCAAACCATCGCCTTTATTATTTTTGTATGGTTTTGTGTGAAATTTGTTTGGCCACCAATTATTAATGCGATTGAAACTCGTCAAAGTCAAATTGCGAACGCTTTAGCGTCAGCTGAAGCAGCTAAAAAAGAGCAAGCAGATACGAAAAATCTTGTTGAACAAGAACTTTCAGCTGCAAAAGTACAAGCTCAAGAGATTTTAGATGCTGCGAATAAACGTCGCAATGAAGTGTTAGACGAAGTGAAGGCAGAAGCCGAAGAACTAAAAGCAAAAATTATTGCTCAAGGTTATGCTGAAGTAGAAGCAGAACGTAAACGTGTTCAAGAAGAATTACGTGTTAAAGTGGCTTCATTAGCAGTGGCTGGTGCTGAGAAAATTGTGGGTCGTTCTATTGACGAAGCGGCAAACAATGACATTATTGATAAATTAGTTGCAGAGTTATAAGAGGCTTAGCTTATGTCAGAATTAACTACAATAGCTCGCCCTTATGCAAAAGCTGCATTCGACTTTGCCATTGAACAAAGTGCGGTCGAAAAATGGACTGAAATGTTAGGTTTCGCTGCTGCCGTAGCTGAAGATGAAACGGTAAAAGCTTACTTAAGTAGTTCTCTTTCTGCACAGAAATTAGCTGATACAGTAATTTCTATTTGTGGCGAACAATTGGATCAATATGGGCAAAATCTTATTCGGTTAATGGCTGAAAATAAGCGTTTGAGTGCGATTCCTACCGTGTTTGAAGAATTTAAACATTATGTGGAAGAACATCAAGCTATTGCAGAAGTTGAAGTAACTTCAGCACAACCATTGAATGCAACACAAATCGAAAAAATTGCAGCTGCAATGGAAAAAAGATTAGCTCGCAAAGTGAAATTAAATTGCAATGTAGATAGCTCACTGATTGCCGGTGTAGTGATTCGTACAGAAGATTTTGTGATTGACGGAAGTAGTCGTGGACAACTTGCTCGTCTCGCAAATGAGTTGCAATTATAAGAGGAATACAAGATGCAACTAAATTCAACTGAAATTAGTGAATTGATTAAAAAACGCATCGCTCAATTTGACGTGGTGAGCGAAGCCCGTAATACAGGGACAATTGTTTCTGTAAGTGACGGGATTATTCGTATTCATGGCTTAAGCGATGTGATGCAAGGCGAAATGATCGCCTTACCAGGCAACCGTTACGCAATGGCACTTAACCTTGAACGTGATTCTGTTGGTGCGGTAGTAATGGGTCCTTACGCAGATTTAGCGGAAGGTATGGAAGTACAATGTACTGGCCGTATTCTTGAAGTACCAGTTGGTCGTGGTTTATTAGGTCGTGTGGTAAATACACTTGGTCAACCAATCGATGGTAAAGGTGAAATTGAAAACGATGGTTTCTCTCCTGTTGAAGTCATTGCACCAGGTGTTATCGATCGTAAATCTGTTGATCAGCCTGTACAAACTGGTTATAAAGCGGTTGACTCCATGGTTCCAATCGGTCGTGGTCAACGTGAGTTAATCATCGGTGACCGTCAAACTGGTAAAACAGCATTAGCAATCGACGCAATCATTAACCAACGTGATTCAGGTATTAAATGTATCTATGTCGCGATCGGCCAAAAAGCGTCGACTATTGCAAACGTAGTACGTAAATTAGAAGAGCACGGTGCGCTTGAAAACACTATCGTTGTTGCGGCATCTGCATCTGAATCAGCTGCTTTACAATATTTAGCGCCTTATGCTGGTTGTGCAATGGGTGAATATTTCCGTGATCGCGGTGAAGATGCGTTAATCGTTTACGATGACTTATCAAAACAAGCCGTTGCTTATCGTCAAATTTCATTATTATTACGTCGTCCACCAGGTCGTGAAGCATATCCAGGTGACGTATTCTATCTACACTCACGTTTACTTGAACGTGCAGCACGTGTAAATGAAGAATATGTAGAAAAATTCACTCAAGGTGCAGTAAAAGGAAAAACTGGTTCTTTAACCGCTCTTCCTATTATTGAAACTCAAGCGGGTGACGTTTCTGCATTCGTTCCAACCAACGTAATTTCGATTACTGATGGTCAGATTTTCTTAGAATCTAACTTGTTTAACTCTGGTATTCGTCCAGCGGTAAACCCTGGTATTTCGGTATCTCGTGTGGGTGGTTCTGCACAAACTAAAGTAGTGAAAAAATTAGCTGGTGGTATCCGTACCGCATTAGCTCAATATCGTGAATTAGCGGCGTTTGCTCAGTTCGCATCTGACCTTGACGATGCTACCCGCAAACAACTTTCTCACGGTGAAAAAGTCACTGAATTATTGAAACAAAAACAATATGTACCGCTTAGCGTAGCAGAGCAATCTGTGTTGCTTTTTGCGGTTGAGTTTGGCTATTTAGAAGATGTGGAATTGCAAAAAATTGCAAGTTTTGAAGCCGCACTTTTAGATTACGCTCGCCGTAACCACAGCGAGTTTATGGCTGAATTGACCAAAACCGGTAATTACAATGATGAAGTTAAAGCATCATTGAAATCGATTTTGGATAACTTTAAAGCCAACAGCGCGTGGTAAAAGTAACGGAGAAATAAGATGGCAGGTGCAAAAGAGATAAAAACCAAAATTGCCAGTGTACAAAGTACACAAAAAATTACAAAGGCAATGGAAATGGTGGCGACCTCGAAAATGCGTAAAACGCAGGATCGTATGTCGGCTTCTCGTCCGTATTCTGAAACAATACGAAATGTTATCAGCCACGTCTCTAAAGCAAGTGTTGGTTATAAACACCCATTTTTAATTCAACGCGAAGTGAAAAAAGTCGGGATCTTAGTGGTCTCGACTGACCGCGGAATGTGTGGTGGTTTGAACATTAACTTGTTTAAAACCGTGATGACAGAAATCAAACAATGGAAAGATAAAGGTGTTAATGTTGAATTGGGTTTAATTGGCTCAAAAGGCATTAGCTTCTTCCGTTCATTAGGATTACCTGTTCGTGCACAACTTTCCGGTTTGGGTGATAATCCGACAATGGAAGACTTAATTGGTGTTGCAAACGGTATGTTTGGTAGCTATAAAGACGGAGAAGTAGATGCAGTTTATATTGCCTACAATAAATTCGTTAATACAATGGCGCAAAAACCTGTTTATCAACAATTAATCCCATTACCGGCATTAGAAACTGATAATTTAGAGCAAAGACAAAGCACTTGGGATTACCTTTACGAGCCAGAGCCAAAAGTCTTATTAGACAGTTTGCTTACTCGTTATTTGGAATCACAAGTGTATCAATCTGTGGTAGATAACCTTGCTTCCGAGCAAGCTGCTAGAATGGTAGCAATGAAAGCGGCAACTGATAATGCAGGTAATTTAATCAATGACTTGCGATTAGTTTACAATAAAGCCCGTCAAGCAAGTATTACAAATGAATTAAACGAAATCGTCGCCGGCGCGGCAGCGATTTAATGAAAGAGGAACGGTAATGTCAGCAGGAAAAATTGTACAAATCATCGGTGCGGTGATTGACGTTGAATTCCCACAAGATGCAGTACCAAAAGTTTACGATGCATTAAAAGTTGAATCAGGTTTAACCCTTGAAGTTCAACAACAATTAGGTGGCGGTGTAGTTCGCTGTATCGCATTAGGTACATCTGACGGCTTAAAACGTGGCTTAAAAGTAGAAAATACGGGTAACCCGATTCAAGTTCCAGTAGGGACTAAAACGTTAGGCCGTATTATGAACGTATTAGGTGAACCAATCGATGAGCAAGGTGAAATTGGCGCGGAAGAAAATTGGTCTATTCACCGTCCGGCACCAAGCTACGAAGAACAATCTAACAGTACGGAATTATTAGAAACTGGTATCAAAGTTATCGACTTAATTTGTCCATTCGCAAAAGGTGGTAAAGTAGGTCTATTCGGTGGTGCGGGTGTAGGTAAAACCGTTAACATGATGGAATTAATCCGTAATATCGCGATTGAGCACTCAGGTTACTCCGTATTTGCGGGTGTAGGTGAGCGTACTCGTGAAGGTAACGACTTCTATCATGAGATGAAAGATTCTAACGTATTAGATAAAGTATCATTGGTTTACGGACAAATGAATGAGCCACCAGGTAACCGTTTACGTGTTGCGTTAACCGGTTTAACTATGGCTGAAAAATTCCGTGATGAAGGTCGTGATGTATTATTCTTTGTGGATAATATCTACCGTTATACCCTTGCTGGTACTGAAGTATCTGCGTTATTAGGTCGTATGCCATCTGCGGTAGGTTACCAACCGACATTAGCAGAAGAAATGGGTGTGTTACAAGAACGTATCACTTCAACCAAAACAGGTTCTATCACCTCTGTACAAGCGGTATACGTACCTGCGGATGACTTAACTGACCCATCTCCGGCAACAACCTTCGCGCACTTAGACTCAACAGTTGTATTAAGTCGTCAAATTGCGTCTTTAGGTATTTATCCTGCGGTTGACCCATTAGATTCAACTTCACGTCAATTAGACCCACTCGTTGTTGGTCAAGAGCACTATGATGTAGCGCGTGGCGTACAAGGTATCTTACAACGTTATAAAGAATTAAAAGATATTATCGCAATTCTTGGTATGGACGAGTTATCTGAAGATGACAAACTTGTGGTAGCACGTGCACGTAAAATTGAACGTTTCTTATCACAACCATTCTTCGTTGCTGAGGTATTCAACGGTACTCCAGGTAAATACGTTTCTTTAAAAGAAACTATCCGCGGCTTTAAAGGTATTTTAAACGGCGAATACGACCATATTCCAGAACAAGCGTTCTACATGGTCGGTACAATCGACGAAGCGCTAGAAAAAGCCAAAAATATGTAATCACTTCAAGTCATTTGAAGGAGAACAAAAATGGCGACATTTAACCTAATAATAGTCAGCGCAGAGCGAAAAATCTTTGAAGGTGCTGTGAAACAAATCCAAGCAACAGGTGTGGAAGGTGAACTTGGTATTTTACCAAACCACACCCCTTTGATGACGGCGATTAAGCCAGGGATTGTTAAATTCACCCTTGAAGATGGCAATGAAGAAGTTATCTATGTTTCAGGTGGCTTTTTAGAAGTTCAACCTAAAGTAGTAACGGTACTTGCCGATGTTGCAATTCGCGGTAGCGAGTTAGATGCAGATCGTATTCGTGAAGCAAAACGTAAAGCGGAAGAAAATATTGTGAATCACGCTGTTGATGTGGATCATGATTTACTTGTAGCTAAACTTTCTAAAGAGTTAGCGAAACTTCGTGCTTACGAACTTACTGAAAAACTCGTTAAATCAAAACGATAAGTTAATGATAATAAAAAAGAGCGGTTATTTTGACCGCTCTTTTTGTTTTTCTATCGTAAGAAATATCGATACGCTTTACTTTCACTAACATCTTCATAAACATAGCCGAGTTCTGCTAAAGCTTGTTCAAATTCTGCGTTATCTTTTTCGCCTAATTGGAAAGCCGCAAGAATATTACCGTAATCGGCTCCATGCGCACGATAATGGAATAATGAAATATTCCAACGTTTACCCAAAATTTCTAAGAATTTAAGTAAAGCGCCTTTTTGTTCTGGAAATTCAAAGCTATAAAGTCGTTCATGATGATTAGAAACTCGTCCACCCATTAAATAACGCACGTGAGTTTTCGCAATATCATCATCAGACATATCTTCTACATCAAAGCCATTTTTCGTTAAGTCAGCAATAATCTCCGCTTTTTCAGATTCATTGGTCGTGCGCACACCAACAAAAATACAGGCCTTTTGATTATCTGCATAACGATAACTGAATTCTGTTACTGCACGGTTTCCGATGACATGAGCAAATTTTAAAAAGCTGCCTGGTTGTTCAGGCATCGTTACCGCCAATAAAGCTTCACGGTTTTCACCAATTTCACAACGTTCTGAAACATAACGCAATGTATGAAAGTTAAGGTTGGCACCGGATAAAATTGCTGCCATATTTTTGCCTTGAATATTGTGCTGTTTGACGTATTTTTTCAGACCGGCTAAACCTAACGCACCAGATGGCTCTGATACCGCACGCACATTTTCGAATAAATCTTTCATTGCCGCACAAACTTCATCGCTGTCTACTAATACCATACCGTCTAAATATTTTTGACATAAACGGAATGTTTCATCACCAATACGTTTTACTGCTACGCCATCGGCAAATAGCCCAACATGTGCTAGATCTGTAGGTTCACCCTTTTCTAAGGCTGCATTCAAACAAGCTGAATCTTTGGACTCGACACCAATGACTTTAATTTCCGGCATAAATTGTTTGAGCAAAATGGCTACGCCAGCCGCAAGGCCACCACCACCAACTTGCACAAAGACATAATCTAAATCAGCAACTTGTTGGAGCATTTCCATCGCCAATGTACCTTGACCAGCAATAACCAATGGATGATCAAAAGGCGGGATAAATGTCATATGTTTAGATTTTGAAAGCTCAATGGCTTTAGCTTTGGCTTCATCAAAATTGGCTCCATGTAACAACACTTCACCACCAAAACCGCGAACTGCATCCACTTTGATACTCGGTGTATTTTGTGGCATAACAATTAATGCTTTTAATCCAAGCTGTTTTGCTGATAAAGCAACACCCTGAGCATGATTACCCGCAGAAGCAGCAATAACACCAGCCTGTTTTTGTTCACCAGAAAGGCTAGAAATCATTGCATAAGCACCACGCAGCTTAAAGCTATTTACTGGCTGGCGGTCTTCACGCTTAATCCAAATATTATTATGTAGGCGCTCGGATAATTTCCCCATTTTTTGTAGCGGGGTTACAGTAGCGGCTTCATATACTCTGGAGCCAAGTTTGACAATCGCGTTAATGTAATCCGATTGAGAGGGTTGAGGGTTGGTAAGTAGGTTTTTCATGATATTTGTTGTTTATGATGAAGTGCGGGTAATTTTTTCTTTGTTTTATTTCTCCCTCTCATAAAAGAGAGGGAGAATCATACACTATTTTAAAAGTGTTTTATCACGAACGGCACCTTTATCCGCAGAAGTAGCGAAGTGACCAAATACTTTTAATGCAAAGGATACTTCACGTTCACGGTGAGCTGGTTGCCAGCCTTTGGCATCTTGCTCGGTACGGCGTTTTGCTAATTCTTCATCGCTGATTTTAAGATTAATCGCGCGATTTGGAATGTCGATTTCAATAATATCGCCATCATGTACTAAACCGATCGCACCACCGGAAGCTGCTTCAGGAGAAGCGTGGCCGATAGATAAACCGGATGTACCGCCAGAGAAACGACCATCTGTTAATAAAGCACATTTTTTACCTAAGCCCATCGATTTTAAGTAGCTGGTTGGATACAACATTTCTTGCATACCAGGACCGCCTTTTGGACCTTCGTAACGGATGACTACTACATGACCTTCTTTCACTTTACCGCCTAAAATGCCAGCCACAGCATCTTCTTGGCTTTCAAATACGATTGCTCGACCGGTAAATTTCCAGATAGATTCATCTACACCCGCGGTTTTTACGATACAACCATCTTTAGCGATGTTACCGAACAATACCGCTAGACCGCCTTCTTGAGAAATTGCATTTTCTTTGTTACGGATACATCCACTTACACGGTCATCATCTACGCTATCCCAACGACAATCTTGCGAGAAGGCTTGCGTGGTACGAATGCCAGCAGGGCCGGCACGGAAGAATTTGTGTAATTCTTCGTTTTTGTTACGAATAATATCGTATTGATTTAATTGTTCTTCTAGTGTTGTTCCTAACACGGTTTTGGTATTACGGTGGATTAATCCTGCACGATCTAATTCACCTAATAACCCCATAATGCCACCTGCACGGTGCACATCTTCCATGTGGTATTTATTGGTGTTTGGGGCGATTTTGCTTAAGCAAGGCACAACGCGTGATAAGCGGTCAATATCCGCCATTTTGAAATCTACACCCGCTTCTTGAGCAGCCGCTAATAAGTGTAAAACGGTATTACTTGAACCACCCATCGCGATATCTAAGCTCATAGCGTTTTCAAAGGCTTCAAAGGTGCCGATTGAACGTGGCAATACGCTTTCATCGTCTTGCTCGTAATAACGTTTGCAAAGCTCAACTATTTGACGACCAGCTTTTAAAAATAATTCTTTACGGTCAGCATGGGTCGCTAACATTGAGCCATTGCCAGGTAAAGATAAACCTAAGGCTTCCGTTAAGCAGTTCATGGAGTTAGCAGTAAACATTCCTGAGCAGGAGCCACAAGTCGGGCAGGCGCTACGTTCAATAGCATCAATACGCTCATCACTGATATTAGGATCCGCCGCTTCAATCATCGCATCAACTAAGTCTAAGCGAATAAGCTGATCAGATAATTTCGTTTTACCCGCTTCCATTGGGCCGCCTGAAACGAAGATAGTTGGAATGTTCAAACGCATTGCCGCCATTAACATTCCCGGGGTGATTTTGTCACAGTTGGAAATACACACCATTGCATCAGCACAGTGAGCATTAACCATATATTCCACGCTGTCTGCGATTAAATCACGGCTTGGTAAGGAATAAAGCATGCCTCCGTGACCCATCGCGATCCCATCATCTACTGCGATGGTGTTAAATTCTTTTGCCACGCCGCCGGCTTTTTCAATTTCAGCTGCAACCAGTTGTCCCATATCTTTTAAATGAACATGTCCTGGTACGAATTGAGTGAAAGAGTTCACTACCGCAATAATCGGTTTACCAAAGTCATTTTCTTTCATCCCTGTTGCACGCCATAAGGCACGTGCACCCGCCATATTACGACCTTGTGTACTGGTCGCTGAACGTAGTTTTGGCATAGTTATAAATTCTCCAAGTAAATTTCGTTAAGATGTATGTACTTCAATATTTAAAGTTTGAGTATTTTATGGATTATAGGTATACATTATGCAACCAGTGAGTAATAAGCTAGATAATATTGCTAATACGATAAGTTTTTTCATTTCTATTTCTCCATTGATAATAATTTTTGGTAATAAAAAAGATTATACGTTTTATAAATTACTTATTAGGTAACAATAAGATTATTTTATCTCCAGCACATCCGGCAATTTTGCTAACTGATTTACCAACAGATCAAAAGTGCGGTCAGATTTTACAGTGATTTTTAATGGCACTTGTGTTTCTACTAGTGCCATTTCCATATTAGTCACAGTGAAACCGCGCAAGCGAATAACGCGTAATACACGTTCTAAAACTTCAGGACGATGTTGAACAGTCAATTCAAAAGTATATTGGTTCATCTT
>CABQSN010000046.1:0-11013 GCA_902466845.1 uncultured Haemophilus sp. | reverse complement strand
TGATAAAGTCGCAGCTGTATTTGTACCTGCCGTGTTATTGATTTCTGCGATGACATTTGGATTAACTTGGTGGATAAAAGGAGATTGGGTTACTGCCTTAATTCATTCGGTAGCCGTGTTAGTTATCGCTTGTCCTTGTGCGTTAGGGCTTGCTACACCTGCTGCCATAATGGTTGGTATGGGAAAAGCAGTTAATGCAGGGATTTGGTTTAAAGATGCGGCATCCATGGAAGAGGCGGCGCATGTGGATACGGTGGTATTAGACAAAACTGGAACGCTAACTCAGGGAGAGCTCAAAATAGCCGCTGTTTGGCAACCACAAAGTGCGGTCTATTCTGAGGAAGATTTATATCGCATTGCGGCTTCCGTTGAGCAAAATGCCAATCATCCTTTAGCTAAAGCGATAGTCCTGGCTGCACAGGAAAAATCACTTGAAATTCCGACCGCACTTTCGGTTCATTCAGAAGTGGGGCAGGGTATATCTGCTCACATTGAAGGAGTTGGTTTGGTTAAAGTCGGTAAACTGACTTATTGTGAATTAACCTTACCAGATAATATGCCTCAAATTTGGCAAATCGCGAGTGTTGTTGCGGTATCTGTAGATAACAGTCCAATCGGTGCATTTGCGCTAGCAGACAGTCTAAAAGAGGATAGTTTGCAAGCGATTCAACGCTTACACCAACATAATATTGATGTGGTGATGATGAGTGGCGATCAACAATCTGTTGTTGATTATGTTGCTCAACAAGTCGGTGTTAAAACCGCACTGGGTAATTGTAGTCCACGTGACAAAGCTGCCTACATTGAGACATTACGTCAGCAAGGTAAAGTAGTAGCAATGGTTGGTGATGGTATAAATGATGCGCCCGCGTTAGCGATGGCTAATGTAAGCTTTGCGATGAAATCGGGTTCTGATGTTGCAGAGCAAACCGCATCGGCGACACTTATGCAGCATTCAGTCGATCAGTTAGTTGATGGATTAATGATTTCCAGAGCAACATTAAAGAATATAAAACAAAATTTATTCTTTGCCTTGATTTATAATGTGCTAGGTATTCCACTTGCGGCATTAGGCTACTTAAGTCCTGTTTTGGCAGGGGCAGCCATGGCAATGAGTTCGCTTTCTGTGTTATCCAATGCATTGCGATTAAAACGAGTGAAAATTAAATAAGAAAAAGGCGATATGAAAATATCGCCTTTTATTTTTGAATTAATGTTGTTTCCATAATGGGAGTTGAATCGTGACGGCAAGTCCACCTAAATTGCTGGATTCAGCCCATACTTTTCCATTGTGCTCATTCACAACATTATAGACAATCGTTAAACCTAATCCCGTTCCGCCAGTGGCTCGAGTTCTAGTTTCATCGACTCGATAGAATGGCTTAAAGATTTTATCAAACTCTTCTGGTGGTAGGCCTAAGCCATTATCATCTACTCGAATTTGAAGGCAATTATCATCCTGCTCATTTTTATGTAAATCAATAGTTAAGAAAATACGATCTTTCGTGTATTTCAATGCATTACGAATGATGTTTTCAATTGCACTAGTCAGCAAACTTAGGTTGCCATAAATCATATGCTTTTCAGGATGTAAAATAGAGATAGTCACATCACAAGTGATCTGGCGTTGTTCTGCTTCAAATAGGGCGTCTTTTATTACATCATCCCAAAGTTGGTCGATGGAAAATAAATTGTGTTCCATTTGAGAATGCATCTGTTGGCGAGAAATGAGCAACAATTCGCTGATCATTTTATCCATTCGTTGTATTTCTTTCTCAATGCGTTTAACTGGTTCAATATCCCCTGTTTGATGACGAACCAGAGCAGTGGAAAGTTGCAAACGCGTCAACGGTGTTTTTAATTCATGAGAAATAGATGAAAGCAGATTGTGTTGGTTTGAAATCAGATTATCAATCGCAATCGACATCTTGTTAAAGCTTTGTCCTACTTCTCGTAATTCTGCTGGACCATGATTCACTAATTCATTATCAACCTTAAAGTTTCCTAACGCCACGCTATTAGCCGCCTTTTGTAAATTGGTAATAGGCTTGACGATGGTATGCGTAAACCACCAAAGTAAAGGCGTTGTAATAATTAAGGTTAAGAGCAATAAGACCCAAGGGTGGTCAAGCATATATCGTAAAATTTCTTGTTGACCATTTGCTCGAGACACAAAGAATAATTCGGAGGCTTGGTCGGAATCACCAATATAGACTTTAAAGGGGCCTGCAATTTGAATATCTTTAAACGTTTTGCGTTGTGGCTGGGCAAAGTTACTTGATTCTTGGGCGAACTGAGCAATATGCATTCTTTCTTCGCCTAAACCGCCGAAGATTTCTTTTTCCGGTGTCATGATGACAGGACGAGCAGAGTCAAATTTATCGGTTGGAAGCACTGGTACGCCAGCGAGGATACCGGTGATTCTATTGTTACGAATGGATTCAACGAGTTTCTTTTGATAGCTCGATATTTCGTTTTGATTCAAGTCAGAATATAAGCGGCTATCAAAATAAGGGAGTGCGACCAAAAGTGCGGCCATGGCAAAGAATGCCAACCAAAAGACAGTGAATGTGAGTATAGTGAGCTGATTTAAGCTGAATTTCTTGATAAGCATTATTCACAAACCAACAAGTAACCACGACCACGTAGCGTTTTCAGCCATGGTAAGCCATTGTCTCTTTCTGGGAGTTTTTTGCGCAAGTTTGACATATGCATATCAATCGAGCGATCAAAAGGAGAAAGGTGTTTGCCAAGTACATTCATGCTTAATTCTTCGCGAGAGACAATTTGTCCTGGACGAAGTACTAGTTTATGAAGTAGTGCAAATTCAGAGCCAGTTAGACCAAGATCTTGGCCTTTATAAGAAGCTTGCTGAAGACCTGAGTGAAGTACTAAGCCACAAAATTCCAATGTATTTTCTTCTGATGAAAGTGCGGTTGAATTTTGTATATTTTCTTTTTCTGCTGGCGTAGCACGACGTAAAATGGCTTTAATGCGAGCAACCAGTTCACGATCGTTAAAGGGTTTTGGTAAATAGTCATCGGCACCAAGTTCTAAGCCTAGAACACGATCGATCTCTTCGCCACGTGCAGTAAGCATCATCACAGGGACATTTGATGTTTGGCGAATTTTCTTGAGTGTTTCAATCCCGTTTAATACAGGCATCATGACATCCAATAAGACTAATTGGTGACTTGAGTTTAACTTGTCTAATGCTTCTTGACCATTATTTGCAATTTCGACTTCAAAACCAGTCAGTCGTAAAACTTCAGCAAGTAAATCTGTTAGTTCAATATCATCATCAACTAATAGAATCTTTGACATTTTCATTCCCTTGTAATACAACGAACCTGCTTGATATGACAAGCAGGTGTTATTTTTAAATGATTACCAGAATTTCCACCAGCTTTTCTTGCCTGCATTTTCAGGTGTGCTGATAATAGTATTATTTTCGTCTTGTTTTGCCACTTCAGGTAATGGCTTATCTAATTCTGCACTGCTTACTAAACCATTCTGATCGAATTTCACCGTAAATGTGTGCTGTTCAGGTTTTTGGTAAGAGTGTTGTTGTAAGAACACGTAATACCAAGTTAAGTTACTATAAGGATCAATTAAAACCGGTGTGCCAAGTAAATATTGTACTTGTTGGGCTGTCATGCCTGGTTTTACTTGTACCACAGTGGCCGCTTCTAAATAGTTACCTTGTGGTACATCAATACGATAAACGACTTTTTGCACTGTTGAACAAGAAGTTAAACTTAATGCTAAAACAACTGCACCTAAAAATGTTCTTAATTGCATATTTTTTACCTTTTACTGCAAAATTATGTCGAATGATACCGAAACTTTATGATCTTGCCAAATTAATTATCGCACTTTAATGCTTTTTGAAGTTGATCTTTCAGATTTGGTGGTATCCCTTTGATTGTTAAAGTATCTGTAAGTGGATCCCATTCAATACGGTTATTCAATAAATCCGCATCAAAACTTAATGTCACCCCTTTACCGGAACCTGAAAATTTCGTTAATGTTTTTAAGGCTGAACGTACTGGTGGAATCGTTTCTTCCAAGCCGTAATCTTGCTCTTCTGTAAAGGTGACAAAAGGGCGCTCGTTTAGAGTCGGCAAATTCGCTGAAAGTTCAGTTAAGGCAATTTCATCACCACTTGCTAATTGCTCTTTACAGTATTCAAATACCTGTTTTTTCACCGCTTGAGTTTGTTCTTTGTTCAATTCACCTTGTTCACAGTAGTCACTGACTGCTTGTAAGAGGCATTGGTTTTGAACTTGTGGATTTAACCCTTCTTCTGCACCTAAGAAATCCATAAAGAAGTCACTAATTTTACGACCAACACGACCTTTAATGAAGGTAAGGTAACGGTTTGAGTTTGCATTCACTTGCAAATCCGTTAAGTTGATACGTGCCGCAATATCAAATTGCGTAATATCTAAGTATTCCGTACGGCGAATTTCAAGATTTTCATCAACTAACATACTGATGCGGCTATCTAATAGTGCAATGAATAGGTAATCCGTCGCTAAAAAGTTATATTGGCATAGGATAAGCGTACCGCTGTCTGCAAAATTATATTTGCCCAATTCTTGCGCTAATAATTTTGTGGATTGTTGGCTGAAATTTAAAAAGTTGATTTCATTTTCTAATAAACGATTCAGATCTTGCGCAAAAATGGAATTCTCTTGGAAGACACCAAAAGCTTTGCCTTTATTTTGATAACCTTGATGTAATTGCAACATCATTTGTTCGACTTCCGGCGTAATGGTGAGAAGTTCATCACGCAACACGCTTTCCATCGTAGTGGTTTCATTTTCAGCGTGCTTAACTAATTGATGTAGCACGATTTGATTAACCGTAATGCTCATAATTTTTTCCTTCGTAAAATTTGCCTTAAATTATAACCGCACTTTTTAAGCAAGAAAAAAGAAATTATTCAGATTGGGCAAATTATCGGGTATGATATGAGAAGTTTTTTTGTATTTAGAACAGGCTTAAACATTCCAAATGGCTCAACATTCAAAGTATTCCGATGGGCAAGTTAATGCCATCATTAACGATATGATTAGCGTGCTTGAAACTCACAAAGCACCCGTTGATCTTTCTCTTATCGCTTTAGGCAATATGGCCAGTAATTTATTAACCACTAGCGTGCCAGCTGCGCAGCGTGAAGCATTAGCACAAGCCTTTGCCAACTCTCTAATGAATTCGGTAAAAATAAAATAAAATGTTTTGGTTTAAAAAGAGCAAATTCAACGGGCGTGAATACCGTGAAGAAACCTCACGAAAAATTTCGTGGGGACACTGGTTTGCTTTTTTTAACATTATTATCGCAATTCTTATTGGCAGTCGTTACGCTTTTCTCATTGACTGGCCGGACACCTTACTCGGCAAAATTTATTTTTTCATCAGCTTATTAGGCCATTTCAGCTTTTGTGTTTTTGCCTTGTATTTGCTGGTTATTTTCCCGCTGAGTTTCATCATCAAAAATCACCGCACTTTTCGTGGACTAACGGTAATTATTGCCACGATTTGCACCACATTACTGCTGTTTGATACAGAAGTTTTTAACCGTTTTAATATCCACCTTTCTTCTATCGTTTGGAATTTATTAGTAAATCCAGAAAAGGGTGATCTTTCACGAGATTGGCAAATTTTCTTTGCGCCAATGCCGATTATTTTGCTAATCCAAATGCTTTTCTCCCGTTGGAGTTGGGAAAAATTACGTAGCTTAGAACGTCAGAAATGGCTGAAGAAAGTGGGATTAGTGCTGACTTCCACGTTTGTCGCGACACACTTAATTTACGCTTGGGCGGATGCATTTTTATATCGTCCGATTACTATGCAACGTTCAAACTTCCCGCTTTCTTATCCAATGACTGCTCGAACCTTTTTGGAAAAACAAGGGTTTATTAATGCGGAAACATACTCACAGCGTTTAGAGCAAGAAGGGCGTTTAGATGCATTAAAAATTGATTATCCGAAAAAAGATCTTCAGTTTGAGCAAGTTGAAAACAAACCAAATATTCTCGTGATTACCGTTTCAGGCTTACGTTATGATGCGCTGATTAGTGAGAAAATGCCTAAATTGTTTGAGTTTGCAACAAGTTCCACTCAATTTACGAATCATTATAGTAGTGGCAATACGAATAATGCCGGCTTAGTAGGCTTATTCTATGGGCTGAATGCAAATTATACGGACAGTATTTTGAGTAATCACACACCGTCGGTATTAATTAAAAAGCTACAAGATGAGAAATATCAATTTGTCGCTTATTCGTCTACGGCATTTAAAGACAGCTTATTTAAACAAGCCTTGTTCCGTAATGTGAAATTACCTAAAGTGAAAGCCTCTTCGCCAAAAGAAGCGATAAATAGCGTTTTATCTCTCTTAAAAGAGGATAAACCTTGGTTTGCTTATGTGGATTTAGATATTGTGGATCAAACGGAAGAAAATTACACCAAATCGCTTGCGGAGATTGATCAACAAATTGATGACACGTTAGCATCAGTTTCCTTGGATAATACGATTGTTATTATTACGGCAGAGCATGGTAAAACGTTTAATAAACTGGATGAAAAAGCACAAGAAAACTATTTCGGTCGTGATGAAATCCAAGTGCCGTTTATTGTTTACTGGAAAGATTTGCCGATACAAGAAGTGACAAAATTAACAAGCCATACCGATTTATTGCCAGCATTGATGTCATCGATCTTTAAAGTGAAAAATCCAGTTTCTGATTATGCACAAGGCCGCAATTTATTTGAGCTTAATGGCGATCCTTGGGTGTTGGCATCGAATTTCCGTTGG
Organism: uncultured Haemophilus sp.; assembly: GCA_902466845.1. Classification (GTDB taxonomy): domain Bacteria; phylum Pseudomonadota; class Gammaproteobacteria; order Enterobacterales; family Pasteurellaceae; genus Haemophilus_D. The sequence continues at coordinate 4,190 of CABQSN010000046.1, read as the reverse complement.
AATGTCATTATTCAGCCGGATGGCACACAGTATCATATTGATCGCAAAGGAAACTATAAGAAATTTGACCGCACTTATACTGAGCAATCTTCTAGCCGCCCACCGCTCGGCTTATTTTTAGAGGTTTTCAAACAAGAGCGTTCTTTTGTCAATAAATAGATAGCTTTTTTGTGCTTAAAATCTTATACTTTGCACTCAGTTGAAAGACTGAAAAGATGTTATTAATTAAAATCTGCGAATTTTTCATAACATTGTAAACAATTCACAATAGACCAGATCCTTATTGGGTTTGCTTTTCAATTAATACACTTCTCGTCTCTCTTTTCCTTTCTTTTTTGGCGGAGTTATTATGAGAAATCACGTTCGTAGCTTTAAAACGTTTATTCGAGACGAAATCATTAAAAAAGGTGGCTGGGTCAATGCCCATGCTCACGCAGATCGTGCTTTTACAATGACACCCGAAAAAATCGGCATTTATCACAATAGTAATCTTCAACAAAAATGGGATTTAGTGGACGAAGTTAAACGTACATCAAGTGTTGATGATTATTACGCCCGTTTCTGTCAATCGATTGAGTTGATGATTTCCCAAGGGGTGACGGCATTTGGTACTTTTGTCGATATTGACCCGATTTGTGAAGACCGAGCTATCATTGCAGCGCACAAAGCTCGCGAGGTCTATAAACATGACATTATTTTGAAATTTGCAAATCAGACCTTAAAAGGGGTGATTGAGCCAGAAGCACGCAAATGGTTTGATATTGGCTCTGATATGGTGGATATGATTGGAGGCTTACCTTATCGCGATGAGCTTGATTATGGTCGCGGTCTTGAAGCAATGGACATTCTGCTTGATACTGCTAAATCTCGCGGCATTATGTGTCATGTGCATGTGGATCAATTCAATTCTCCGAAAGAAAAAGAAACCGAACAGCTTTGCGATAAAACTATCGAACATGGTATGGAAGGCCGAGTCGTGGCGATCCATGGTATTTCCATTGGTGCCCACAGCAAAGAATATCGCTATAAACTTTATGAAAAAATGCGTCAGGCAAAAATGATGATGATTGCTTGCCCAATGGCGTGGATTGATAGTAACCGAAAAGAAGATTTGATGCCTTTCCATAACGCATTGACTCCGGCAGATGAAATGATTCCAGAAGGGATTACAGTCGCGTTAGGTACGGATAATATCTGTGATTACATGGTACCACTTTGCGAAGGGGATTTATGGCAAGAACTAAGCTTGCTTGCTGCAGGCTGCCGTTTCCCACATCTTGATGCAATGGTTGATATTGCGAGTATCAATGGACGTAAAGTGTTAGGTTTAGAGCCGGTTTAATCTAAAAATTTAATGAAAGTGCGGTCATAAAACGAAACGTTTTGTGGCCGTTTTTATTTATAAGATAAAACAGAAACAATGTTAATTTGACTGATTTAAAAAAGGGCTTTAAGAAAAGTGGTGGGCGATACCGGTCTCGAACCAGTGACCCCCTCCTTGTAAGGGAGGTGCTCTCCCAACTGAGCTAATCGCCCTTAATGTTGTGGATTGGCATTATAAGTATAATGAGATTTCAGTCAATATATTTTTATGAAAAAGCGTCTAGTTGTTGCAAAAATAGGCATAAAATCAGATTTTTTATTTAGAAGTCACGCAAGTCGTAGTAAAATAAAGGTAATTTTTGTAAATGAATAGGTTATTAAGAAAATGAAAATTGATCCTCCTTTTGAATTAGATCCGAATGTCAAAGTACGTACGCGTTTTGCCCCAAGCCCGACAGGTTATTTGCACGTGGGAGGCGCACGTACAGCCCTTTATTCTTGGTTATTTGCAAAACATAACAACGGTGAGTTTGTATTACGTATTGAAGATACTGATTTAGAGCGTTCTACACCGGAAGCAACAGCGGCAATCATTGAAGGGATGGAGTGGTTAAACCTGGCTTGGGAACATGGTCCTTATTATCAAACCAAACGCTTTGATCGTTACAATCAAGTGATTGATGAAATGATTGAGCAAGGCTTGGCTTATCGTTGCTATTGCTCTAAAGAGCGCCTAGAAGAATTACGTCATACACAAGAGCAAAACAAAGAAAAACCACGTTATGACCGTCATTGTTTACATGATCACAATCATGCAGCCGATGAACCACATGTTGTACGTTTTAAAAATCCAACAGAAGGTTCAGTCGTGTTTGATGATGCAGTGCGTGGTCGTATTGAAATCACCAACAGTGAATTAGATGATTTAATTATTCGCCGTACTGACGGTTCACCAACCTATAACTTCTGTGTGGTGGTAGATGACTGGGATATGGGGATTACGCATGTTGTGCGTGGTGAAGACCACATTAACAACACCCCGCGTCAAATTAATATCTTAAAAGCGTTAGGCGCACCAATTCCAGTATATGCGCACGTTTCCATGATTAATGGTGATGATGGCCAAAAACTCTCAAAACGTCATGGTGCGGTAAGTGTGATGCAATATCGTGATGACGGTTATTTACCAGAAGCCTTAATCAACTATCTTGTTCGTTTAGGTTGGGGCCATGGTGACCAAGAGATCTTTACACGTGAAGAAATGATTAAATTCTTCGAATTAGATCACGTGAGTAAATCTGCAAGTGCATTTAACACAGAAAAATTATTGTGGTTAAATCATCATTACATTCGTGAATTACCACCTGAATATGTGGCAAAACACCTTGCATGGCACTATAAAGATCAAGGCATTGATACTTCAAATGGCCCGGCATTAACTGAAATCGTGACGATGCTTGCAGAACGTTGCAAAACCTTAAAAGAAATGGCATCAGCAAGCCGTTATTTCTTCGAAGAGTTTGAAAGTTTTGATGAAGCTGCGGTGAAAAAACACTTTAAAGCAGCGGCGATTGAACCGCTTGAAAAAGTAAAAGAAAAATTGACCGCACTTTCTAGCTGGGATTTACATTCTACTCATGAAGCGATTGAACAAACCGCTGCTGAATTAGAAGTGGGGATGGGTAAAGTCGGGATGCCATTACGTGTGGCTGTAACTGGCTCAGGTCAATCACCTTCTATGGACGTGACATTAGTGGGTATTGGCCGTGAACGTGTGTTAGCGCGTATCCAACGTGCCATTGATTTTATTAAATCTCAAAACGCTTAATATTTAGGCTGATAAGCGGGATTTGATTATTTCAATATTGACAGTTTATCAGCCGAAATTTATCATAGCTTGCGTTATTTGGGGATATAGCTCAGTTGGGAGAGCGCTTGAATGGCATTCAAGAGGTCGTCGGTTCGATCCCGATTATCTCCACCAAATTTTACAACCTTATCAATTAGTTATTAGTTGGTAAGGTCTTTTGCTTTTTGGTGTTGTGCCAATTTTGTGTCAAAAAGCTGGACATTGTCAGCGTGACTTTTTAAATGCTCAATAGACAAGTGAGCATATTTCCGCACTGTATCTGTTTTTGTCCACCCTCCAAGTTCCTGCAATACGTATAACGGCGTTCCGGACATAATGTGCCGCGTTGCCCACGTATGACGCAGATCGTGGAATCGGAAGTCTTTTATTCCAGCCCTCTTGAGCGATTCTCTGAACGCTCTTGTGTTGGCAATTTTTACCGCACTGCCTTTATACGTAAATACATTTTCTTTGTGTTTGCCGAATTGTGCTACAATAACTTCGATAGCCTTGTCGTTTAACGGAATACCTATGCCGTTACCCGTTTTCGACTGCTCGGAGTTTATCCATGCCATCTTTTTGGGTAAGTCGATTTGCGACCATTTTAACTGAGTGATATTTGACATTCTCAGCCCGGTTAAAATTGCGAATTGTACGATTGGTTTTAAGTGCTCTGGCAATTCCTGCATGAGTCGAATTTCTTCGTATTCGCTTAACCATCGGATACGTCTTTTCGGCTCTGGCAAAAATTTTATTGCCGGGCATTTATCAATCCATTCCCATTCGACTGCCGCCCTTAATACAACCCTTATTTGCTGCAATACGGCATTAATTGTTCTTGCTTTAACACCCTCTCTCGCTTTTTCGGACTGTATAAACTTAATTAAGTTACGATCGATTTCTGATAGTTTTTTGTCGCCAAGATATTTATCAAGCCACACTAAACCGTAAATCATATTCCGATCTTGCTTGCGCTTTGGTTTTTCCTCAAGCCACTGCACAACAGCCTCTTGCCAAG
>CABQSN010000045.1:0-11282 GCA_902466845.1 uncultured Haemophilus sp. | reverse complement strand
AAAGGCTTATGTGTTTTACATAAGCCGTTTTTGTAGGTGGAAGTCGGACAAGATTTTATTTCTCTACTTTTGCTGATATAAATAAGAAAGATTTTTGCATATTCATATCAACAGGAGGACGTTATGCCAACAGTCTCAGCCTTAGGTGCGCTCATTGCACTCATTGTCGCTATTTTCCTTATTTTGAAAAAAGTTTCACCAGCCTATGGTATGTTAGTCGGGGCTTTAGTAGGGGGATTAGTTGGCGGCGCTGATTTATCTCAAACAGTGAGTCTCATGATCGGAGGAGCTCAAGGTATCACTACCGCAGTCATGCGGATTCTCGCAGCAGGAGTATTGGCGGGAGTACTGATTGAATCCGGTGCGGCTAATACCATTGCTGAAACCATTACAAACAAGTTAGGTGAAACAAGAGCATTATTAGCGTTAGCGTTGGCCACATTAATTTTAACTGCTGTTGGTGTATTTATTGATGTTGCCGTGATTACGGTCTCTCCAATTGCCTTAGCACTTGCTCGTCGTACTGACTTATCAAAACCCGCTATTCTCTTAGCGATGATTGGTGGGGGAAAAGCAGGAAACTTAATGTCACCCAATCCCAATGCAATCGCGGCGGCAGACACATTCCATCTTCCTTTAACGTCAGTGATGATGGCTGGGATTATCCCCGCTATTTTTGGCTTAATATTGACGTATTTCTTAGCAAAACGGTTAAGAAACAAAGGTTCACGCGTTTCAGCCCAAGAAGTTGTCGTAGTCGAAACGCAGAATTTACCCTCATTTTTGACCGCACTTGTGGCACCTTTGGTTGCCATCTTCTTACTGGCTCTTCGTCCGTTAGCTGATATTAAAGTCGATCCTTTAATCGCTCTACCACTTGGTGGTCTGATTGGCGCATTATGTATGGGCAAGCTTCGCCAAGCCAATAACTATGCAATTAGCGGTTTAGGGAAAATGGCTCCGGTGGCGATTATGCTACTTGGTACGGGAGCTTTAGCCGGTATTATTGCCAATTCCGGTATGAAAGATGTGCTCATTGAAGGCTTAAAACATTCGGGCTTACCTTCTTATATCCTCGCGCCAATTTCAGGTGCGCTCATGTCGCTTGCCACAGCATCAACAACTGCAGGTACAGCGGTTGCTTCGAATGTGTTTAGTTCAACGCTATTAGAGTTGGGGGTGAGTAGTCTGGCAGGTGCCGCGATGATTCATGCGGGGGCGACAGTTTTCGATCATATGCCACATGGTTCTTTCTTCCATGCAACTGGCGGTAGCGTGAATATGGATATGAAAGAACGCTTAAAATTGATTCCTTATGAAAGTGCAGTGGGCTTGATTATGACCATTGTTTCCACCTTAATTTTTGGTGTATTTAATTAGTTTAAGGAGAGAATATGAAAATTGTCATCGCACCTGATTCATTTAAAGAAAGTTTAACCGCACTTGAAGTGGCTAATGCGATTGAAACAGGCTTTAAGCGTATTTTTCCGAATGCCGAATATGTGAAATTACCAATGGCAGATGGGGGAGAGGGAACCGTACAATCTTTGGTAGATGCCACTCAGGGGCGCTTAATTGAGGCAGAAGTTACGGCACCGTTAGGCAACCAAGTAAAAAGTTTTTTCGGTTTATCAGGTGATGGTAAAACGGCGATTATCGAAATGGCAGCCGCATCGGGATTGCATCTTGTTCCAATGGATAAACGCGATCCTTGTCAAACCACCAGTTTTGGTACAGGTGAGCTGATTAAGAAAGCTCTTGACCTTGGTGTTCAACACATCATTTTAGGGATTGGCGGGAGTGCCACAAATGACGGTGGTGCGGGTATGCTGCAAGCATTAGGCTTACGTTTATTGGATAAAAATGGTCAATCCATTGGTTTTGGCGGTGCGGAATTATCCAATCTTGCTGAAATTCAACTGGTTGATTTAGATCCTCGATTGCAACAGGTACAAATCGAAGTGGCTTGTGATGTAAATAATCCACTTTGTGGTGAACGAGGCGCTTCTGCAATTTTTGGTCCACAAAAAGGTGCAACGCCTGAGATGGTGAAAGAACTGGATGAGGCATTAGCTCATTTTGCTAAAATTGCCGAGCGGGATTGTGGTAAACAAATTCAAGAACAACCAGGTGCGGGGGCGGCAGGTGGTATGGGCGGCGGTTTATTGCTCTTACCCAATGTGCAACTCAAGGCTGGTGTGCAGATTGTGTTAGATAATTTGAAACTTGCTGAACAAGTTAAAGAGGCTGATTTAGTTATTACCGGTGAAGGCCGTATGGATGCACAAAGTATCTTAGGTAAGACCCCAATCGGTGTGGCGCGCACAGCGAAACAATTTAATAAGCCAGTCATCGCGATCGTAGGTTGTTTACGTGAGGATTATGAAGTGGTGTATGAACATGGGATTGATGCGGTGTTCCCAATTATCCGTAATCTGGGTGATTTACCGACAATTCTCAAGCAAGGCGAGCAGAATTTAATCTCAACAGCTCAAAATGTGGCGAGATTGTTGTCATTAAAATAATGTTTTCATACAAAGTGCGGTCATAAAATGTAATGAATTATGACCGCACTTTTTGATCTTATCCCCTCGGATGAAATCGTTCATGAAGGTGTTTCAAGCGTTCTTTAGCCACATGAGTATAGATTTGCGTGGTGGAGAGATCGCTGTGTCCGAGGAGCATTTGCACAACACGGAGATCCGCACCGTGATTCACCAAATGGGTTGCAAAGGCATGACGTAGAACATGTGGTGAAAGGGCATCCGTATCGATTCCTGCTAACACCGCATAATGCTTTATACGATGCCAAAAGGTTTGGCGAGTCATTTGCTGAGCTCGTTGGCTTGGAAAGACCACATCGGAACTTTGCCCGTTAAGCAAAATAGGACGACCGTAAAGCACAAATTGTCGCACCCAAAAAGCAGCTTCTTCTCCCATTGGCACAATACGTTCTTTGTTACCTTTACCAATCACACGCACGACACCTTGTTGTAAATTCATATTCTCAATGGTGAGCGTGACCAATTCCGTGACACGTAATCCAGTTGCGTACAGCAATTCCAACATGGCTTTATCGCGTAACTCGAGCGGAATTTCTACATCAGGTGTATTTAATAAATCCGTGACTTGTTGCTCAGTTAAATATTTAGGTAACCGGCTTGGCAATTTAGGTGAACTCAGTACGGCACTTGGGTCATCCGTACGATACTTTTCACGATATAAATATTGGAATAATTTCCGCATCGCACTTAGCATTCGTGCGGTGCTGGTAGCTTTGTAACCTTGCTCTAAACGGCTGCCTAGAAATTGTTGCAGATCTAATGGTTCAAGGGTTTCGAGGGATAAATTTTGTTTATCTAACCAATCACACAATGCGGTCAAATCGAGACGATAAGACTGCACAGTGTTTTCGGACAACCCTTTTTCGATCCAATATTCATTCAAGAACAAATCGACTAGCGTGAGGTTATTCATGTTTATACTCTATGGGGTAAAAAGGCTTTTACACCACGTGGGGTGATAAATAAACCAATGAATGCAAAGGCAGCCATTAAGCTAAAAGCATAAACTGGCGAAATTGGATAAAGCACGCCAGAAAGTGCGGTGAAAATGGCAATGGCTGCACATCCTGCTAAGGCATTATATAAACCTTGTAATTTCGCAATATGGTTTTGCGGTTGAGTCGTGATATAACGCACAGTCGCGTAATGCCCGGCCACATAAGTGAGGCTGTGAAAACATTGCAATAGAACGATTTCAATAAAGGTGTCGGCATAACCGAAAGCAAGCCAACGTATGATGGCGGCGATGCCTGTGAGATAGAAAAGGGCAGTAATGCTCCAATTTTTGAATAGTCGGGTGGAAAAGAAAAAGACGACAATTTCTACTAATACGCTAATTCCCCAAAATAAGCCCGCATCGGAAACAGAATGACCGTGGCTTGTCCAAAAGATAGTGCTGTATGAGTAATAAGCCGCGTGCGATCCTTGAATCAGTGCAATAGCAATAAATAAACGAAGTGTCGTTTTATTTTTGAGTAAGCCTAAAAATCCAACAGAATTTTCGACCGCACTTTGAGGCTCATCTTGTGGCATTGGATTAGGATGAAGTAATTGCACAATGCAGTAGAAAACGAGTATGCCCGTGATCATCCAAGTAATATATTGTTCACCCACGAGTCCAACAAAATACCCGAATACCATCACGCCAACAACAAACGCAAAGGAACCAATTAAGCGCGCTTTGCCGTAATCTAAATGAATTTGTTGTTGCCATGTGCTGGCGAGGCTATCGCCAATCGGCATACCGGCTGCATTCACCATGGAATACAACGCAAGTCCAATAAACAAGAGCCAGAAATTATGTGACATCAGCCCAATTAACGCCATCGTAATGGTGCTGGCTACACCCAAATAACGTAAACCATTCACTAAGAGAGAAACGCGTTTTATTAAGCCGGAAAATAAAATACCGCCGCTGAAACGGAAAATATAGGCACAGGCAAGCAATAAGCCGATGTTTTCTTCGCTATAAGATTGCGTTTTCAGCCACGCGGGAAAAAGGGGAAGAAACACACCGTAGGCACAATAGTAGCCAAAAAAGCTCAAGGCGAGCCAAGTAAAAGGACGAACTTGCATTAGAATAATTTTTCCATTTCTTGTGAGCGTGCCACACAGGCCTGCATCGCTTGTTTAATGATGTCGTTAAATTGATGTTGATTAAATACATTTAACGCAGCTGCCGTAGTACCGCCTTTTGAGGTGACATTTTCTCGTAAAGTCGAAAGAGCTGTCTGTGGATTTTCAATCACCAGCTTCGCCGAGCCTAACATGGCTTGTTGTACCAACTCACGAGATTGGTTTTCATCTAAGCCCATTTCCATTAGGCCTTGTTGCATGGCTTCTAAAAATTGGAAGAAGTAAGCCGGGCTACTGCCAGACGCAGCGGTGACTGCATGCATGTGATCTTCATTTGTTACCCAAGTGGTTTTCCCTACAGCAGAAAGTAAATCTTCCGCAAAAGTGCGGTCAATTTCAGGTGTGTTTTTATCAGCAAATAAGCCTGCCATGCCTTCTCCCACTAATGCAGGGGTGTTTGGCATCACTCGAACAATAGATTTTGCTGTTGGGATGAGTTCGGCTAATCGGGCGGTCGAAATACCCGCCGCAATAGAAATGATTAATTTATCAGAAAAATCAACCGCACTTAATGGCTTGCAGACATCAGCGAAGACTTGCGGTTTAACCGCAAATAAGACTACTTGAGATTGTGTGATGGATTGATCGTTATCCGTAGAAACCGCGACGCCATATTGAGCAAAAAAAGCACGTTTCTCTTCATTTGGATCATTAACAATAATTTTGTCGGCAGGATAACCTTGTTTTAATAGGCCGAGCACAATGGCTTGTGCCATATTGCCACCACCGATGAAGGCAATTAATTTCTGTTGCATCATTTTTTCCCGTGAGTTTATGGGCTACAATGTCGCGTATTTTACCCTATTATGAAGGAAGTGTTACGATGTGGTTTAAAAATTAAATAGATTGTCTTGAACCATTGCAAATATAATCAATCTTCTTTCATGTTTTGATAATTGGTTACCAAATTGGTTACTATTTTTAGGCGTGTACACTGTAGCTGTTTATTACTTGTTCACTAATTATATGTAATATTACCTCTAGTATATACAATACATCAAAAAGTATCCGATGTATCCAAAAAATCTCTAATTTTTATCTATTCAATTTGTAATATGTCTTAAACAATGTTTTTACCATCAAGTTGTTGCGATCTGATTTAATTAGATATTATTTCATTTTATATTACTTCTAAATTATTAATATCTGATATGGGATGATATTTTGTTACGAATCTATATTTTTTGCTTAAGATTTAGGCATTCGATTCTTTTTTATGTTTCAAGTGTCTAAAAAACAATCAGATCAAGTTAAAAAATGCTTTTTTTGTATTAATCTCAGTTAAGACATATTAGCTAGATATGTCTACCACATAATTTCAATCATATATCACGAGGTAAATATGGAATCAGCATATACATTAGATGATTTTAATCAAAGCTTAGCTGAACGGATAAAATAGACAGATAATTTTGATAATGGGGTGCAGTTATACCCTAAAGATGTTGCATTAACTCATAAGTATATTCAGTTTAATGATCTGTTTATTAAATTTATGGTGTTAGATCTAGATCGGGAAAATTCTGCAATGGATTGGGAATTGTTAGGACTTCCAAGTCCAAATATAGTCGTACAAAATAGATTAAACGGTCGATGTCATTATATCTATGCGTTAGAAGTACCTATTTGTAACACAAAGAATGCTCGATTTAAGCCAATAAGTTATTTTAAAAAGATACAACGGGCTTATATTGATAAGTTAGGAGCAGATCAACACTATGTTGGTGTATTCACTAAAAATCCAAACTCAAATTTTTGGAGAACATTTGTATTTAATGTACCTAAATATACTCTGGATTATTTAGCTGATTTTGTTGATTTATCAAATAAACCTGTATTTTATCTAAATGATAATGAAGATATTGAAGGTCGGAATTGTTCTTTATTTAATCAGATCAAAAAAATTGGTTATCGTGAGATTCTGAAGTTTAAATGTTCAGGTAAACAATTAGAACAATTTAATCAGTATTTATTATCTTCATTAGAGTTATTAAATCAGAATCATAATCCACCATTACCATACAGGGAGTTAAAAGGAATTGCTAGAAGTTCATCTCGTTGGATCTGGGAAAGATTTTCTGAATCATCGTTTCAACAAATTCAGTCGAATCGTTCTCGAAAACGATGGGAAAAGCAACAAATTATCAAGAAAGAGTTGTTTAATCAATTTGGAGCTAATAAACCTAATATGTCGTTAAAGCAAATAGCAGAACAATTTAGTATTAGTATAAGTTCATTGAATCGTTGGGCAGAAGAATTCGGATGGGTGAAATCAAAAAATGACTTAAAAAGTAAATATGAGAAAATAGTATAGTTAAGAACACAAGGTCTGAAATGGCGAGAAATAGCAACCTGTTTATCAATATCAGAAGGCAGTGCTAAGATGTGTTTTAAACGATATAAAAGATAATAAATAAAAGCCACCATGTTTTTGGTGGCTTATTTTTTTATACTTTACAAGTTTCAAGGTAACTTAGAATCTAAGATTCAGGAATACGAACTTGTCGTCCAAATTTGATAGATGTTAATTTTTTCGATTCAATTAATCGTAGAATAGTTGAACGACTTACACGTAAACGATCTTGAAGATCTTGAATTGTGAAGTAATAGCCGACGTTATCTTGTATTTTCATAATTATCTCCTATTTCGTACATACTTTTTAGGAGCTTAACACAGGAATTTATGAATCTAACTTTAAATTGATATTTTTTTTAATTATTTTTGTGAGTGTATATTTTGCACGGATATCACGTTGTAAAACACGTAGCAGAAAGATTAGTTCATCAATGTCGAGTTTTCTAAATAGTAAGCTAATTAATTCTTCAGTTTCCGTGTCAGAATGCGGTTTAAAATTTGGAAATTTTTTCATCATTTTAAGTTCACTGTACTTGATAAATGTATATAGGTATTTAATGTAAGCCAGAATAATTCTAAATGATGTCTAGATGCATTTAGTTGATTAGAATGATAAAACCTATAGGTAATACATAAAATGAAAAAAGAGCTCATTTTTGAGCTCTTTATGACGATTTTAGTTTTCACTACTCATTGGTACAAAACCATCAGTTTCTGGTGAGTATTCAACATAGTAAGATGAATCTCTCATTTTGTAGGCTTGTGGAACATTGTCGGGTTTAGTGCTACATGCTTTGTTTAAAAGTTTGTATTCATCATGAGTAATACATTGACCTTTTTCATATGTTTTTAACAAGCCTGTTATCATGCAGACATCGTAAGATGAACGTTTTTCACCAAAATAAATATAGTCTCCACATTTCATAGCTATTGAACCGGATTGTTCTGGCGGAAATTCAATAGTACGGATTCCTGCATATGTAATATTTGTTATTAGAAATATAGATGTAATTAAAAATTTATTCATTTTAAGATTCCATTAAAGTAAATATTAACAATTACGATAAGTTATTGGATTTTGTGGCGCCTTGTAATCATTATTTGATGAATAGGTTAATTTATTAACAAGTTCTTGATAAATTGGAGAATCTTTCGGCACAAGTTTACCGACAAAACCCCAACGACCTTGACGCTCAATAGGTGCTTCAATCCAGTATGAAATTTCGTAGGCTGCTAATGTCCAGCCACGATAAACTGCAATAGCATATTTGGCTTTTTCACGGCGTAAACCCGTTTTCCAATAGCCGCGAGTGCGTTCGTAAATTTCTTTTTCAATTTGCGATTTATCAATTTCGCCTGATTTTATTTGTTGTTTTAATTTTTTATAGTTTTTATTAATTGTGATTAAAACAACAGGTAAATCTGTTTTTAATTCTTGTGGGTCATATATACGTTTTAGTTCTGATAATGACATTAAACCTTTTTCAGAAGAATATGTGCCACCTTGAATATTGGTTAATGGTTGTTGATTAGGTTTTACAATGGATAATAAATCGATCGCTAAAGCCTCATATTCAAGTGCTTGTTTTTCCTCCTTGATATTATGTCTTAAAATATAGTATAAGGGTTCAAGCCCATCTTTATGTATATCATTGATTAGTGATATTTTATCATTTTCATTAGTTTTGCAAGTTAATGCACCTTGTGCATGTTGAAAAACTCTATTGCCAATACCTTTACCGATATAGAAGATATTTTGATTTCTAGGGTCAACAAGACAATAGATGTAATAATTAATTTTTTCAATTATAGCGGTTGAAAACATAGTTACACCTATAATTCTTCTTCCCGTATTTTAGTATACGTATGCTTGCAATTAGGATTTTGGCAACAATATGTATATCGTTTTTTTACTTTCGTGCATTGAAGATATCGTTCTCGTGTTTTTCCAGATGCCATTCTTTCGCGTACTTTAGTTTTTCCCAGCCAGCGATCAATTTCTTTAATTGAATCCAATTCAATTTTGCCTGATTTACAGACTGGACAGACTTCAGGCTTATTTGCCCAAGAATTAAATGTGTAGCAAATGTAACAAATACCTAGAATCCCAAAAACAATAAATTCGGTCGGAATTTTTTTGTTATCAACGAATCCGATAATTAGCATTAGTATGAATAATAATGAAAGTAAGAATAAAGCAGTTTTTATTAGAAGTTTTAGTATATGTCCTATTGGTTTAAGTATAGATTTAAGCATAAATATCCCCAGTATAGTTGTATCTGTAAATTTTATCTAAGAGAGATTTTGCGTTCTACCAACAATCGATGTATAGTTAGCACACAGTTTGTTGTAAAAAATTAACCTATTTATGGGTATAAGAATGAACGTACATGAAAAGATCAGAAAACTACGTGAAACAAAGCATTGGTCACAAGAAGAAATGGCTGAAAAAATGAGTATGTCGTTGAATGGCTATGCAAAAATTGAACGTGGTGAAACGAAATTACATCTGGATAAGCTAGAGCAAATTGCACAAATTTTAGATATAGATATTGTTGAATTGATTAATTCTGGTGAGCGAAATGTCTTCGTTCAATTCAATGAGAATTCTCATTTTGGTTCGTCATTTCAGGGAGACAATGAGAAATCTCTATTGATTGAGATTGAAAAGCTAAAATTATCGTTATCACATTGTCAGCAATTATTGGAAGAAAAAGAAGGTTTGTTGAACAAGCTAGTAGAGCAAAAAGATAATGAAATAAAGCTACTGAGAGAAATGGTAGAGTTATTGAAGAAAGGTTAGGTAAATAAAGGGAATCAGTATTGATTCCCTTTATTTTTAGATACTTTTTTTCATACATTCTTCAACAAAATCTCCCCAAGCATTCATTAATGGTTTTCGTTGTTCAAGATAGGTTGAGCGATTGTAGGCATTACGAACTTGATTTTTGTTTTGATGAGAAAGGCAAGCTTCAAGAATTTCCAGATTCATTTCGGTAAATGTCTCGCTAAGATAGGTGCTTGCGATAGAACGTAGCCCATGTGATGTTAATTGATCTTTATAACCAACGCGTTTAATTGCTGCATTAGCAGAGCTTGAATGTAATGGTCTTTCAGGATAACGTTGGCTTTGAAAAATAAAACGACTACGGCCTGAAATGTTTTTTAGCTTATTAAGTATTTTAAGCACTTGTGGTGATAATGGAATGGTGAAAGCTTTTTTCATTTTCATGCGTTCAGCAGGGATATTCCATAGCGACTTCTCAAAATCAATTTCATTCCATTGTGCATTTGCAGCTTCACTTGGACGGGTGATAGTCAAAAGGGAGAATTCAATAAGATATTTCACCATAAGGTCAATATGTGAATGACGTAACGCAGACATGAATTCAGGTAGTTTTTCAGGTCTAATAGTTGGATGATGTGTTGTTCTGTTTACATTAAAAGCCTTTGATACATTGATGCATTTATTAAACTCAATAATACCTTTGTTAACAGCAAAATTCATGATTTCATTAACTAATGCAATAACAAGCTTCCCAGTGTGAGAAACTCCTCGTTCAAATAATGGTATAGCTGTATCATGTAACTGTTGTGGTGTAATTTCAGCAATAGGGTTATCGCCTAAATATGGAAATGCATATTTTTCTAGCGTTCTCCATCGGCTTTTAAGTGTTACAGACTTGATTTCAGAAACTTTTTTTTGTTTCCATTGAGTTGATATGGCAAAAAATGTATTGTTTTGTCGTTGTAATTGCAGTAATTCATGCTGTTTTATGTATTCTTGCGGATCAATCTTATTAGCTAGTAATTGACGATATTGTTCTCTCAATTCCCTTGCTTTTGATAGTGTAATTGCTGGATATAGTCCTAAAGAAATTTTTGCTCGTTTCTTTGTTAGAGGTCGATAGTAATTAAACCTCCAAGATTTTGAACCTGTTGGTGAAATGATTAGAAATAGTCCATAACCATCAGTCAATGTATATGGTTTGTTTGATACTTTTGCTTTCTTGATTTCAGTGTCAACAAGTGGTTTTACTTTTTTAGCCATAAGACATCTGTTTATGTATATAAAAATAGGTATTAATATGTTTTTTAGTAACCAAGAAATCTAGCTTGATTATGATAAGTTACCATTATGGTTACTAAAAAATTGAAATATGATGATATACTATGAATTATAAATGGTGTTTTGAAATAAGTAAATTATTGATTTGATAATAAAA
>CABQSN010000044.1:0-11441 GCA_902466845.1 uncultured Haemophilus sp. | reverse complement strand
CGTCTTTTACTTCGAATTTTTTGTCTAATTCTTGAACTTCATCTTCGTGATAAATGCCTTTCAAGGCATAAAAATATCCATCTTTTTTTAGCAAATGATGACACCAATCTGTCATATCTTTTAACGAAGCAAATGCACGACTTAGTACACCGTCGAATTTTTGTTCAGGTTGGTATTCCTCAACGCGGCTAAGAACAGGTTCTACATTTGTTAGTCCTAACTCACGTACTGCATTTCGAATAAAGCTAATACGCTTACCTAAACTATCTAACAAGACAAATTGCTTGGTAGGATTAATAATGGCTAAAGGCAGACCTGGCAAGCCTGGACCGGTTCCTACATCAATAAAACGATCCCCTTGTAAATAAGGACTAACAACAATACTATCCAAGATATGTTTCACTAACATTTCCTGTGGATCACGCACAGAGGTTAAGTTATAGGCTTTATTCCATTTATTGAGTAATTGCACTAACTGGATAAGTTGATCTTTTTGTCGATCTGTTAATTGAATTTCAGCTTGAGTCAGTAAATTTTCGAGTTTTGCTTTCATTTTTCTATCTATCTTGTCTGTTTGTCGTCATTCTACTTGAAAGTGCGGTTAAAATCCTTAGTGTTTTTATTTAAGCAAATAATTTAGCCTACTCATTACATATTTTTTAATTTGTAATATAAAAAAGTGCGATGAAAATTCACCGCACTTTTACTTTCAATACCTGAGAAGTTTACTCCCCACGTTTTAGCATGCCTTGTTTTTTCAAATTCACCAGAATAATTGAAATTGCCGCAGGAGTAATGCCTGAAATTCGGCTGGCTTGACCAATTGAAACAGGACGATGTTGTTCTAACTTCGCACGTACTTCATTCGATAAACCAGACACTTTGCTGTAATCAAAGTTAGCCGGGATAGCTGTATTTTCGTGGCGTTTTTGTTTTTCAATTTCTTCTTGTTGATGCTCAATATAGCCTTGATACTTAATGGCAATTTCCACTTGTTCTACGGCTTCTCTATCTTCCATTGCCGGTTTGTATGGCGTTAAAGAAGTTAAAATATCGTAAGTTATTTCCGGACGGCGTAATAAATCTTCACCGTTGGCTTCACGCACAAGTGGGCTGCCAAGCACTTTATTGGCTTCTTCTAAATATTCAGAACGCGGATGCAACCAAATGCTGCGTAAGCGTTGGCGTTCCTGTTCAATATTTTCCATTTTTTGATTAAAGCGTGCCCAACGAGCCTCATCAATCAAACCTAATTCATGGGCAATTGGCGTTAAACGAATGTCCGCATTGTCTTCACGTAATAACAAACGGTATTCCGCACGAGAAGTGAATACACGATACGGTTCTTTGGTACCAAGCGTGCAAAGATCATCCACCAATACACCAGTATAAGATTGATCGCGACGTGGATACCATGCCTCTTTCTCTTGCACGTAAAGACCTGCATTAATCCCCGCCAATAAGCCTTGTGCCGCCGCTTCTTCATAACCGGTTGTACCGTTAATTTGACCCGCAAAGAATAAACCCGAAATCGATTTAGTTTCTAACGTTGGTTTTAAGTCACGTGGATCAAAATAATCATATTCAATGGCATAACCTGGTTTAACGATGCGAGCTTTTTCCAAACCTTTCATAGAATTCACAATGCCCATTTGTACGTCAAACGGCAAACTAGTAGAGATCCCGTTTGGATACACTTCATTACTGGTTAAGCCTTCTGGTTCCAAATAAATTTGATGTGAATTACGATCCGCAAAACGCATCACTTTATCTTCAATGGATGGACAATAACGAGGGCCGATCCCTTCAATTACACCGGTATACATTGGACTGCGATCCAAGTTATTACGGATCACTTCATGGGTTTGTTCATTTGTATGGGTGATATAACAAGGAATTTGTTGAGGGTGATCAGAAACAGATCCCATAAACGAAAACACGGGTAAAATAGCATCACCATGTTGTTTAGCCAATATATCAAAATTGATCGTACGCGCATCAATACGTGGTGGTGTACCCGTTTTCAAACGATCTACACGTAAATTCAAATCACGTAAACGATGAGAAAGTGTAACGGATGCCGGATCACCAGCCCGACCGCCTTCATAATGTTCTAAACCAATATGGATCTTACCCGCTAAGAAAGTACCGGCAGTTAAAATAACTGATTTAGCACGGAATTTAAGCCCCATTTTGGTTTCTACACCACAAACGCGATCTTGCTCAATTAAAATATCGGTCACTTCTTGCTGGAAAATATCTAAATTTGGTTGATTCTCTAGTGCGATGCGTACCGCTTGACGATATAAAACACGGTCGGCTTGAGCACGAGTTGCACGTACAGCAGGCCCTTTACTGCTGTTTAAAGTACGAAATTGAATACCGGCTTTATCTGCAGCATGCGCCATTAATCCGCCCATCGCATCCACTTCTTTCACTAAATGGCCTTTACCAATACCACCAATAGCAGGGTTACACGACATTTGTCCAAGGGTATCAACATTATGTGTCAATAATAGGGTTTTTAATCCCATGCGTGCCGGTGCCAATGCCGCTTCTGTACCAGCATGACCGCCACCAACAACGATCACATCATAATTTTCGGTGTAAAACATATCTCTCTCTTCGTCTTCAATTTGATCTTCGATCTAAAAATAGGCGCTATTCTACTGAAAATTACGTGTGCTTGAAAGCAAGAATTCAATCTGTGATGAGATAAGATCGAGAGGTAATAAAGATAAGATCTATTTATATATAAAGATCTTATTATTGTTACTATTAAGATCCTTTTACCTTGTGAATAAGATCTTTTTCCTTTTTTAAATGAAGAAGTTAGATCGTTTTAGATTGTGTTAAAATGTCGTCAGTTTGAAGGCTTTTTCTTGTGGATAACCTTCAATTTTATCCACAGTTAAAACAATCATCATATTTACTCAGTGGAAAAGAACAAGTTTTTGACAGGTTTTATTAAAGTTATCCACAGGTAATTTTTTTGGATAATGGATAAAGAAAAAGCGATAACTCAAATTATCGCTTTATTATGATTAAAGTGCATGAATAAATTGTGGTAACCAATCTTCCGCAAATTGCTCTTGATCATCAACATGCAAGACATCGATTTTTAAACTGTCGCAAATTTTGACCGCACTTTTTTCACTTAATTGTGTTTCGACTTTATTCACGGCATAACAGAATGTATCGTAATCTGAATTACCTAAGCCTACAACAGCAAAGCGGAGGGAAGAGAAATCTTTATCTGATGCCGCAATTTGTTCAAAGAGAGGTTTTAAATTATCAGGTAATTCACCTGCGCCATGTGTTGAAGTGACAATCAACCAAATATTTTCATCAATCACATCATCAAGTTCTGGTCCGTGGAAAAGTGCGGTAGAAAAATCTTGTGTTTTTAATACATCTTCTAAATGTTCCGCCACATATTCAGCGCCGCCTAACGTGCTGCCTGAAATCACGCAAATATTCATATTGTTTCCTAATAAGAAAAAAGGCTTAGATTTTCTAAGCCTTTATAGTCATTATACGTTGTCGAATTTACCCAACAATGAACGAATGTGTTCTTGCCAGTTGCGGTGTTCATTTCTAAGTTGCTCGTTTTCATGTTGCAACGCTTCTACCGCTTGTTGAGATTGATTTTTTTGTTCTTTTAATTCTTCCACTTCAAGTTGAAGTAATTGAATGGTTTCTACTGCTTGTCTAATTTTTTCTTCAAGCTGATCTAAAATTTCTAAAGACATAGTGATTTCCTTTTTTAAAATAAGTCCGAAACGGCTTTATTCTACCCACTTAATCCTATTTTTAAAAGCCTCTTGTCAAAAATTATTATGCAAACGTTTGCTTAGTGATAAAATAACGAGACTTTTTGCATTGGGAGAGAAAAATGAATCGTGCATTAGCTATTGAATTTTCAAGAGTAACCGAAGCGGCTGCGTTAGCGGCTTATACTTGGCTTGGACGAGGTAATAAAAATGCAGCAGATGAGGCGGCAGTCAAAGCCATGCGTTATATGCTGAATTTAATCCATATGGACGGTGAAATTGTGATTGGTGAAGGGGAAATTGACGAAGCCCCAATGCTTTATATTGGCGAAAAAGTAGGGTCAGGTAATGGTGAGCTTGTTTCTATTGCAGTTGATCCGATTGATGGCACACGAATGACCGCAATGGGCCAATCAAATGCTATTTCAGTATTGGCTGCTGGTGGTAAACGTACTTTCTTAAAAGCGCCTGATATGTATATGGAAAAATTGGTTGTCGGCCCTGAAGTGAAAGGCATGATTGATTTAAGTTTACCGATTGAGCAAAATCTTCGCCGTGTAGCTTCTCGTTTAGGTAAATCCTTATCGGATTTAACGGTAATGGTGCTCGCTAAACCACGTCATGATAAAGTGATTAAGCAAATGCATAATCTAGGTATTCGCGTGATGGCCATTCCAGATGGTGATGTTGCCGCTTCAGTTTTATGTTGTTTACCGGATGCTGAAGTGGATATGGTTTATGGCATTGGCGGTGCACCTGAAGGTGTGGCAGCTGCTGCTGCAATTCGTGCATTAGGTGGGGATATGCAAGCTCGTCTTATTCCACGTAATGAAGTGAAAGGCGATACAGAAGAAAACCGTAAAATTGCCGCTGAAGAAGTTCAACGTTGTGAAGCCTTAGGTGTGAAGGTCAATGAAATCTTAAAATTAGAAGATTTAGTACGTGATGATAATCTTGTTTTTGCTGCAACGGGAATTACGCACGGTGAATTGCTCAAAGGGATTTCTCGTCGTGGCAACTTAGCAACTACAGAAACCCTATTAATCCGTGGTAAATCACGCACCATTCGTAAAATCCAATCCATCCATTATCTCGATAGAAAAGATTCTGAAATCTATGAGATTTTAAGAAATTAGTGAAAATAAAAGAGCGGTCATAAAAAACAATGAATTTTTTGACCGCTCTTTTTATTTCTTACAGCATTTTCTTCAATTGATACAGATAAGCTAAGGCTTGTTTTGGACTTAATTCATCTGGATCAAGCTGCTCAATGGCTTCGCGTAAAGCATCTGGTTCTGCTTCAAAAGCTAATTCACCTTGATGTTGATTTAACGCTCTTAAATGTTGAATTTGTTGATCACCATTTTGTGCCGACAATTTTTCTAACTGATGTAATTTTTGCTTCGCCAGTTTAATGACAGATTGAGGCACACCAGCCAGCGCTGCAACAGCAAGACCATAACTTTTACTTGCTGCACCGTCTTGAACCGCGTGCATAAAGGCAATGGTATTGTTATGTTCTAATGCATCTAAATGAATATTAGCAATGCCTTCAATTTGTTCTGGCAGTGCGGTGAGTTCAAAATAATGGGTCGCAAATAATGTAAGTGAACGAGTTTTCTTCGCCAACCATTCAGCACAAGCCCAAGCTAAAGAAAGCCCATCATAAGTAGAAGTACCTCGTCCAATTTCATCAATCAGAACCAAACTTTGCGAAGTGGCTTGATGAAGAATATTCGCCATTTCGGTCATTTCTACCATAAATGTAGAACGACCGGAGGCTAAATCATCAGAGGCGCCAATTCGAGTAAAAATACGATCAATTTGCCCGATAACCGCACTATCAGCTGGCACAAAACTGCCTATATACGCCATTAACGTAATTAAAGCTGTTTGACGCATATAGGTACTTTTACCGCCCATATTTGGGCCAGTAATAATCAGCAAATGACGTTGCTGATTGAGATTCACAGGGTTAGCAATAAAGGGGTCTTTTAAGACTTGTTCCACTACAGGATGGCGACCATTTTCAATTTTTACGCCAATTTCATCACTAAATTGTGGTGCAACATAATTTAAGGTTTCTGCTCGTTCTGCGAGGTTAACTAACACATCCAATTCAGACAATGCCAAGCTGGCTAACTGTAATTGACCTAAATGTGGCAACAATAAATCAAATAATTCATCATAAAGTTGCTTTTCTAAAGCAAGCGCCGCGCCTTTTGATTTTAAAACCTTGTCTTCATATTCTTTTAATTCAGGAATAATATAGCGCTCGGCATTTTTTAAAGTTTGACGGCGAACATAATGAATCGGTGCTTTATGGGCTTGTCCTTGGCTAATTTGAATGTAATAACCATGCACCGCATTAAAGCCAATTTTTAAGGTATCAATACCTGTGCTTTCTCGTTCACGTTGTTCTAAATTTTCTAAATATTGCGTTGCGCCAGCGGAAAGGGTTCGCCATTCATCTAATTCTGCATTATAGCCTTCAGCAATAACGCCACCATCGCGAATTAATAATGGAGGAGTTTCAATAATTGCTTTTTGAAGTAGCTCTATTTGCGCGGAAAAATCATCAATTTGCGCAGAAAGTGCGGTCAAATTTGACGATGTTTTTGTATGAATCAGCGATTTTATCGGTTCAATTTGTTCTAATGCAGTTCGTAAACGTGTGAGATCACGAGGACGTGCAGAACGCAGTGCTACACGAGCAAGAATCCGTTCCATATCCCCCACTTGTTGCAAATAAGGCTGCAATTCGTGATACAAATCTTGCTCAATAATTTCACCAATGGTTTTTTGGCGTTTTAATAGAATGTCTGTTTGACGGATAGGTTGATGAATCCAACGTTTTAACAAACGGCTACCCATTGGTGTCACACATTTATCTAATACCGAAGCAAGTGTATTTTCTGTGCCACCTGCAAGGTTTTGAGTGAGTTCTAAATTTCGGCGTGTTGCGGCATCTAATTGAATATTATCGTTATTTTGAATAACACTAATACTTTGAATATGTGGAAGAGAAGTGCGTTGTGTTTCTTTTGCATATTGCAATAAACAACCTGCTGCTGCCAAGCCAAGAGGTGATTTTTCCACACCAAATGCACGTAAATCTTTCGTACCAAATTGACGATTAAGTTCTGAAATGGCAGTGCTGAGTTCAAATTCCCAAATTGGGCGACGGCGTAGACCTTTATAATGTTCGATAATGGCCATTTCGGCAAAATCTTCACAATAAAGTAATTCTACCGGATTAATACGCTGTAATTCAGCTTGTAAGGCTTCTTTTGAATGAGGTTCACAAAGCTGGAAGCGTCCAGATGTCATGTCTAATGTGGCTAGACCAAATTTTTCTTTTTCCTGATAAACCGCCACAATTAAGTTATCTTGGCGTTCTGGTAAAAGCGCTTCATCACTTACTGTACCTGGTGTCACAATTCGCACAATTTTGCGTTCAACAGGCCCTTTTGAGGTGGCGGGATCACCCACTTGCTCACAAATGGCTATAGGTTCACCTAATTGCACTAATTTTGCTAAATAGCCTTCTACCGCATGATAAGGCACGCCAGCCATGGGTATTGGATTACCTGCTGATTGTCCACGTTTAGTTAAAGAAATATCTAACAACGCTGCCGCTTTTTTTGCATCATCATAAAAAAGCTCATAAAAATCCCCCATTCGATAAAATAATAAAATGTCAGGATTTTCTGCTTTTAACTTGAGATATTGCTGCATCATCGGCGTATGCTGCTCGAAATTATCTTGTAAATTCATGACGTTATCCAGTTTAAGTATTTAACTTTTTGTCTAGCAAGTAGTGGTTTTACGATAGAAGTAATGTGTTATTTTAAGCTGATTTTAATTTTCTACATCCACACTCAGTACTTCATCTTCTGTTTTTAATAGCGTATAGACATCTTTTAGCATTTCATTATCAATGTTGTAGCATCGTACTTGCAAGCGAACTTCGCCGCTAGCTTGGTCTTTGACTGAGATATTTTCAATACGGTAATCATGTTTTAACAATAAATCCGTCACTTTACTAATACCGTTAGCAGAACTTAGTTGAATAGCCAAGCGAGTACGTTTTTTATAGGTTTTACGACGAACATAACGTTGTACAATCGGGCTAATACGGATGGCGATTAAAATCATTAAAGTGGCAATAATGGCATCAAAAATAAAGCCTGCACCTGTTGCCACACCGATAGCTGCCGCAGCCCAAATAATGGCAGCTGTGGTTAAGCCTGAAATGGCATCATTTTTCTTATGTAAAATAACACCCGCACCTAAGAAACCAATGCCACTGATTACTTGTGCGGCAAGTCGCATAGGGTCTGTTCGGATGTTATCTGAAACTTGCGCATAATGTTCTGCGGCTTGAATGGATACAATCGTCAGTACACAAGTCGTCACCGCAATAATGGCACAGGTTTTGACCCCAACCGGTTTGTGTTTAAGTTCACGTTCTAAGCCAATAATCCCACCAAGTACAAGGCCGAGAAGCATTTTCCCTAGGATAAGTAAATAAGCCGTCTGTTCAAGAGCGGTCGAAAAAAGAGAAGAATTTTCCATGTTAATAATGAATATGAGTAAATTAAAAAAACGGGCGTTATTCTACCTGAAAAAAGGACTTTAATGGGCAAATTTACAATCAATTTACCTTTAATTTATCGCCTTTCGGCTTGAAATTGAGTAAAATCTAAAGTTTTGAAAGATGATGATAGCTGAGAATAAATTTATGCAAAAATCAACGCCGAATATTGGCTTTGTAAGTTTAGGTTGTCCTAAAAATTTAGTGGATTCCGAACGTATTCTGACCGAATTACGTACTGACGGGTATAATATTGTGCCAAGTTATGAAAATGTGGACTTGGTCATTGTGAATACTTGCGGCTTTATTGATAGTGCCGTGCAGGAATCCCTAGAAGCCATTGGAGAGGCGTTGGAAGAAAACGGACGCGTGATTGTGACCGGCTGTTTAGGGGCGAAAGAAGATCAAATTCGCCAAGTTCACCCGAAAGTATTGGAAGTGAGCGGTCCGCATAGTTATGAAACGGTCATGGCACAAGTACACAAGTACGTTCCTAAACCAGAGCATAATCCTTACACCAGCCTTGTACCAAAACAAGGGGTGAAATTAACACCAAAACACTATGCTTATTTGAAAATCTCAGAAGGCTGTGATCATCGTTGTACATTCTGTATAATCCCTTCATTGCGTGGGGATTTAGAAAGCCGTTCTATTACTCAAGTATTGGATGAAGCAAAACGTCTTGCTGATGCAGGCGTGAAAGAGTTATTGGTTGTTTCACAAGATACTTCTGCTTATGCGATGGATACACAACGCAAAGAAGGTGGCGTGAAAACGGCTTTCTGGAATGGTATGCCAATTAAAAATGACTTAATGACCTTGTGTAAACAGCTTGGCAAATTAGGCATTTGGGTGCGTTTACATTACGTTTATCCTTATCCTCACGTGGATGATTTAATTCCATTAATGGCGGAAGGTTTATTGTTGCCTTATTTGGATATTCCATTGCAACATGCGAGTCCAAAAATTTTAAAAGCGATGAAAATGGAATTTATACGTACTCAACAAAAGAAGGATATGAAATAAGAGCATGTATTTATACATATAAAAATTGTAAAATAAAAATTCTTAGAGAAATAAGTAGTGAAATAAGTTCAAGAAGACAACTTTTATTTACTATGATAAAAGCGGTAATTATATTTTGTGTATTGACTTACTTTATAGCAATTTACTTAACTAGAAATGCTCTAAAACCAATAGAAATAACTTGGAATAACCAAGCAAAATTTATCCAAGATGCATCTCACGAACTTAGAACGCCTATAACGATAGTATCATCTAAATTAGAAGGGCTTTTAAAACATCCAAATAATACGATAAACGATGAGGTAGAATCTATTGCAGATGCAATGAATGAGACGAGAAGGCTAAAAAAAATGATAAATGATTTGCTTACTTTGACTAAAGAAGATTATGTAGATGTAATACAAAAAGAAGAAGTCGATTTAGAATTTTTAGTAAAAGATTTGTGTGATGACTTTTTCGATATAGCTATGATTCAAAATAAAACACTTAAAGTTTCATCAAATTTAAAACATAAAAATATATTGAGTGATAAAAATAAATTAAGACAGTTATTTGTTATTTTTCTAGATAATGCATTTAAATATACTGAAGAAGAAGACTATATAAAAGTATCTTTAAATGAAAAAGGCGAAAAAATAATTGTAAAAATTGAAGATAATGGTCTTGGAATTAAAAAAGAAGAAATTCCGCATTTATTTGACAGATTTTTCAGAAGTGAAAATGTAAGAAATAAAGATATAGATGGTTCTGGAATAGGGCTTTCAATTGCAAAGGTAATATGTGATAGTTTAAAATACAAATTGGAAGTCGATTCAGAATACGGAAAATGGACAGAATTTAAGATAAGTATACCTATTGATGTAGATTAATATTTTTAGATTTTAATACAAATTTTAATAGAGATTCTCAATTTATCTTTATTGACAGAAATTGCTAAAAATAAAATTGGTATTCTGCTAAAAATTTGGGTATAATTGTTATTAAAGAATAGTAAATAATTCAGGAGGATATAAAAATGGCTAAAATAATTAATTCACAAGAATTTGATAATACAATAGAAAGTGGAGTTGTAGTAGTAGACTTTTTCGCTACTTGGTGTGGTCCTTGCAAAATGCTTTCACCAGTAATAGATGAATTAAGTGGAGAATTAGAAAACGTAAATTTCGTAAAAGTTGATATAGATCAAAGTATGGACTTAGCTCAAAAATTCAAAATAGTATCTGTACCAACATTAAAAGTATTTAAAAATGGAGAAGAAGTTGATACTTTAATGGGATTCATGCCTAAAGAAGTATTAAAATCTAAAGTTGAAGCGCATATATAAGGTGATATTATGAGATATGATATAGCAATAATAGGCAGCGGACCTGCTGGTCTTAGTGCTGCCGTTAATGCCAAAATAAGAAACAAAAACTTTATAATCTTTGGAAATAAAAATCTTAGTACTAAGATTGAAAAAGCACCATCAATAGATAACTATCTTGGACTATATGGTATATCTGGTATGGATCTTAAACAACATTTTGTGGACCATATAAATTCTATGGACATCGAAATTGATGAACGTAAAATAACAAACGTATATGCTATGGGTGATTATTTTGCACTTGCAAATGGAAGCGAAATGATTGAGGCCACTACAGTAATAATTGCAATAGGAACAGATAGTGCAAAATCAATAGAAGGTGAAGATAAATTCTTAGGAAGAGGAGTTAGTTACTGTGCTACATGTGATGCTCCATTATATAATGGAAAAGAAGTGTGCGTGCTTGGTTACAATAAAGAATCTATACATGAAGCTAATTTCTTAAATGAAATAGCAGCAAAAACATACTTTATACCTATGAGAAATACTCTAAAAAATGATATGTCTGATATCGATGATAAAGTAGAAATTATAGAAAATAAACCAACAGAAATACAAGGTGAAATGCTTGTAAATAAACTAAACTTCAAAGATGATTCACTTCCAATAGATGGAGTATTTATAATAAAAGATAGTATGTCTCCTAAAAACTTAGTTCCAGGATTAGAATTAGATGGGG
>CABQSN010000043.1:0-11633 GCA_902466845.1 uncultured Haemophilus sp. | reverse complement strand
GAATTGGCTCTTACCTCATGCATTGATTTATGTGGAAACAGAAAAAGACAAACCGCTTAGCGTGCCTGATAATTGGCAATTACTAAAAGAAAAAACCACAGGTATGGTGAGTTACCGCCTGTATCAAAAAGATTAGGAAATCATTATGTTAGACATTGTGTTATACGAACCTGAAATTCCACAAAATACGGGAAATATTATTCGTCTTTGTGCGAACACTGGCTTTCGCCTTCATTTAATCGAGCCACTTGGCTTTACATGGGATGATAAAAAATTACGTCGCTCGGGTTTGGATTATCATGAATTTGCTGAAATCAAAAAGCATAAAACTTTTGAAGCCTTTTTAGAAAGTGAAAAACCGAAACGTCTTTTTGCACTCACCACTAAAGGCGGCCCTGCGCATAGCGAAGTGCAATTTGAATTAGGGGATTATTTAATGTTTGGCCCAGAAACCCGTGGTATTCCCATGTCTATTTTGGATAAGATGCCAATGGAACAAAAAATCCGTATCCCAATGACAGCAAATAGCCGCAGTATGAACTTATCTAACTCGGTAGCTGTTGCAGTTTATGAAGCTTGGCGACAACTTGGTTACGAAGGCGCGGTGAATTTAAATCGATAAAAATAGCTGCTTATTTTATACACAAAAATAAGCAGCTTTCTTTTTGCATTTAATTTGTGATCTCGATCACATATTTATAATTTTAAGATTCCCTTTTTACCAAAACAGCAGTATAAATAAATTACATTTAGAGAGGGATCTCGATGTACCCACTTGATCTATCAAGCTCTAGTCTTTCTTGACTCTTCAAGCAAACCTTCCCCGTTGTCCTAAATAAAGAATTGGCAGTCGAATGATTTGCCTTCCGTTTTTATCCCTTAAATTTAATAACTAAATATTGCAGCAAAATTAGTTTCATCTCACATCAATAAGGAGGTTGGGTGAATGAAGTTAATTTTGAATTGGTCGAAACAGCAGTGGCTAAGCATGGATGCTTACCAAAAAGTGCGGTCAATTTTGGCCGCACTTCCCATTTCTATCATTTGCAAATCACCAACTTGGTGTTGCTATTTTCTAAATAATCCGCAATTTGTTTTGGCACATCATCAGTGAAAAGATAATCTACATCTTTAAGTTCCCCTAATCGCACAATCGCTTGTCGAGAGAATTTCGAATGATCGGTAGCCAATAAAGTTTGACGCGAACTTTCTATAATCGCTCGCTTCACTTGGACTTCCTGATAATCATAGTCCAATAATGAGCCATCAAGGTCGATTGCACTAATACCCAGAATCCCGAAATCTAAACGGAATTGCGAAATAAAATTAACCGTTGCCTCACCAATGATTCCACCATCCTTACGTAAGGAACCACCTGCCATCGTAATATCAAAGGTTTCATTTTGTCGTAATAAATGAGCCGCATTGAGATTATTCGTCACAATGCGCAAACGTTTATGATTTAACAAGGCACTTGCTACCGCTTCAGGCGTGGTTCCAATATCAATAAATAAGGAGGCACCATTTGGAATACGTTTTACTACCTCACGGGCAATAGCACTTTTTTGGGAAGGGAAAAATTGTTTACGTTCAATGTAATCAGAATTTTCTGCGGTTGAAGAAGGGGCCGCACCACCATGATGACGACGAATTAAATCTTGTTCAGCAAGGATATTCAGATCGCGTCGAATAGTCTGAGGGCTAACTTCCAGTTCGATAACCAGCTCTTCTGTACTGGCATACCCTTTTAGCTTCACAAGCTCAATTATTTTCTGATGGCGTAATGATTGCTTCATATAAATGCCTATAAATTTGAATTAGCTAAACGATTTAGCTTTAATTTTACTCTGCAGAAATCCCCAAACCAATCCTAAGATAAAGCCTGAAATGTGAGCAGCGTTCCCTATATTAATACCAAAAAGCGGACTAATAAAGCCAAATACAAGCCCTACCAGTAACATTGTAAAAAAGCCTTCTGGTAAGTCAAAACTATGCGGGTGCAATTTGTCCACCACCAACACATAACCTAACACGGCATAAACCACACCAGATAGCCCGAAAAAGGCGGGACCAGTAAAATAATTCTGTACAGCGCCACTCACTGCAGCAGAGACTAAAACGAATAATAAAAAATGGAGAGAACCCAATCGGCGTTCAATCGCGCCACCGAATAACCAAAACCACGAAAGGTTAAATAAAATATGCGGTACCGACAAATGAACAATAGCATGAGTGAAATAACGCCATATTTCCTGATCTTCCCAAGAATAAGCCGGATAATGGAATAAATCCATAATTGGCTCTTCAAATCCGATATTCTGCAAGAGATAAATCACCGCGCAAAGTGCGGTCAAAATAAACGTAATTTTTTTCTTTCTTAATAGACGTTTCACCAATTTTCTCTCTTGAATCCCATCAGTTTCGCTACCAAATAAAGGCTGCATTTGCTATATTCCTTTTTCATTTAATTTTGTTCATCATATAAGGTTCATTATGAAAAAACAAACTATGCCGACAGGATTTAGTGGCTTCGCTTGGGGACTTGCGGCATTTTGTTTACCCATTTTACTGTGGCCTATGGCCTCTCTGCTTTCTACTGCTTTTGTGAAAAACCCTACACTGAGCGATTTTCAGATCGATCTTTTCTCGATTATCTTTTGGGTTTATCCCTTTGTTTTAGTCTTAATTGCGCGTTTACTTTATAAATTGCATCAGCATAAACCAAAACTCGCCGTAAAATTATTGCTACTAAGTGCGGTCATTTTTTATATTGTTTTAGTCTCTGTTGGCTATATTGGCTTTAGCGTTTAAGAAGATAAAAATGATAAAAATAAAAGGGAGCTTTCGCTCCCTTTTACATTATGTTCCTAATAATCAAAAATATAAAAAATTCCTACCTGCAATCAATTATGCAAAGTATTTTTCTAAATCGTCGCTACCGCCGATGTGTTTACCACCAATAAATACTTGTGGCACAGTTGAACGACCAGAAACCGCACGTACACTCACGATAGTTGCATCATGACCTAATACGATCTCTTCAAAGCTTAAACCTTTATCATGTAAAAGTTGTTTTGCTTTAGCACAGTACGGGCAACCAGGTTTAGTGAAAATTGAGATTGATTGCTGCACTTGATAATTTGGTGCAATGTATTTCAACATGGTATCTGCATCAGATACTTTAAACGGATCGCCAGGTTCATTTGGTTCAATAAACATTTTTTCAACTATACCATTTTTCACGAGCATAGAATAACGCCAAGAACGTTTACCAAAACCTAAATCATCTTTTCCAACTAACATGCCCATACCTTCAGTGAAAGTACCGTTACCATCTGGAATGAATTTCACGTTATGTGCTTCTTCAGCTTCTTTCCACGCATTCATCACAAACGTATCATTTACTGATACAACTAAAATATCATCTACACCATGTTGTTTGAAAACAGGTGCAAGCTCGTTATAACGTGGTAAGTGAGAAGATGAACAAGTTGGCGTGAATGCACCTGGTAATGAGAAAACAACAACTGTTTTGTTATCAAATAATTCAGATGTGGTCACATCAACCCATTGATCGCCTTGACGAGTACGAAATGTAACTTGTGGAACTTTTTTTCCTTCCATATTAGACATAATGTGTCTCCTCTGTGAGTTAAATTAATTAGTCCTAAAAACTTGATAGGCATTATAGAAAGTTTTGTGATATAGTCATAATCAATTAATTCTATCCTTTTAATTGACATATTCTATAAAGTGAGAACCCTATGAATATTCGTGATTTAGAATACTTAGTAGCTCTTTCCGAGTTTAAACATTTCCGTCGTGCGGCGGACTCTTGCAATGTTAGCCAACCCACTTTAAGTGGCCAAATTCGCAAACTAGAAGATGAATTAGGCATTATTTTACTTGAACGTACTAGCCGTAAAGTACTCTTCACGCAATCAGGTATGTTACTTGTCGATCAAGCTCGCACTGTATTGCGCGAAGTAAAGTTACTCAAAGAAATGGCTAGTAATCAAGGTAAAGAAATGACAGGCCCATTACACATTGGATTAATCCCAACTGTTGGCCCTTACCTACTTCCTTATATTGTACCAACATTGAAAGAAACTTTCCCAGATTTAGAAATATTTCTTTACGAAGCCCAAACTCACCAACTATTAGAACAATTAGAAACAGGTCGCCTAGATTGTGCGATTGTGGCTCGCGTACCCGAAACTGAAGCATTTATCGAAGTGCCTATTTTTGATGAAAAAATGTTACTCGCTGTATCCTACCAACATCCTTGGGCGTCAGAAAGTAAAATTGCCATGAATACCTTAAAAGGGCAAGAAATGCTCATGCTAGATGACGGGCACTGCTTACGTAATCAAACACTCGGTTATTGTTTTACAGCAGGTGCCAAAGAAGACTCTCACTTCCAAGCAACTAGCCTTGAAACTTTGCGTAATATGGTAGCAGCCAATGCGGGTATCACCTTTATGCCAGAACTTGCGGTATTAAATGAAGGCACGCGTGCAGGTGTAAAATATATTCCTTGCCATTCGCCAGAACCGTCTCGTACTATTGCTCTCGTTTACCGCCCTGGTTCACCATTACGTAATCGCTATGAACGCGTTGCAAGTGCGGTCAGTGAACAAGTTAAATCGATTTTAGCGAATAAAAAATAATTCATCATAGACTGAGGGAAACCAAATGGCAGGCGTTCGAGCAATTCAAAAGGAAAAAACCCGTCGAGCCTTAATTGACGCAGCGTTCAATCAGTTGAGTGCAGAAAAAAGCTTTTCTAATTTAAGCTTACGTGAAGTTGCGCGAGAAGCAGGCATTGCACCAACTTCTTTCTATCGCCACTTTAGCGATATGGATGAGCTCGGATTAGAAATGGTTGATGAGGCTGGTTTAACGCTTCGCCAATTAATGCGCCAAGCGCGTAAACGCATTGATGCCGGCGGCAGTGTCATCCGTGTTTCTGTTGAAACCTTTTTTGAATTTATCACTCACAGCACTAACGTGTTCCGTTTGCTCTTACGTGAAAGTTCGGGGACTTCTCAAGCCTTCCGTACCGCAGCGGCCCGCGAAATCAAACACTTTGTGGATGAATTAGCTGAATACATTGCGAAAAAAAATCACTATTCTCAATATGTGTCTTATGTACAGGCTGAAGGCATGGTAACCATCGTATTCACAGCAGGCTCCAATGCCTTAGATATGACGAAGGCCGAACAAGATTTGCTAAAAGAACGTGTAATCTTACAGCTCCGTATGCTCGCTAAAGGTGGCGACTTCGCCGCTCATAAAGAAAAAATGATGCGAAAATAGACCGCACTTTTCAACTAAAACAAAACACCTGCATCTTTGCGGGTGTTGTTTTATCTAAAATAGGGAATTATTTACCATCCCAAGCTTTAATCGCATCTAAACGTGCTTTCACTTTGCTGCTGGAATCACCTTTGAAGTAATCTTTCGCTAAGCCGCCTTCAAAACCACCATAGTTCGGGTTAGGTAAAACAATGAATGTTTTACCAAATTTCGCTTTGTTTTGTGCCACGAAATCACGACGTTCTGCATTTTGTTTACCATAGATTGCATCACCGAAGTCATCAAGGTTATCACCCACATAAACGACGATTTCATAGCCTTGTTTTTCAATTTCTTCAAAACGTGCTGCTTTTGGTGATTTATCTTTTTTCAAGTAAAACGCTGAATCTTCAACACCATTAAAACCTAAACGTTTCATATCATCAATCGTACCTGCTTTTTCATTGCTTTCTTTACGATTAGAGACATAGAACATTTTACCACCGTGGGTATTTACATAGTTATTGAATTCTACTGCGCCTGGTACCACACCTGATTGACGAGCTTCTACCCAACGAGTCCAGTCTTTGCCATCAAATGGTTTATTGTTTTGCACTTGCCAACCTGCATAAGGGCTGTTATCTAACATGGTTTCATCTAAGTCCACCACAACAGCTTTTTTCTTACCTTTTTTCACTTTAGCGTGATCAAATGCCACTTTTGCCGCATTGTATGCTTGGTAAGAAAGGGCTTGGTATTCACCTGATTGTTGAATCCAGTTAAGACCTAATACCGCTTGTTGTTGAAGCTGAGCATCCGCTTCTGCACTTTTATTTTGAGTCGCGCAACCGGTTAAAATAAATGCTGACATCGCTGCAATAGCGGTAAGTTTTAATGTTGTTTTCATTGATTGTTCCTTCTGTTAAAAAGTCATGATGACAAGCAAAAGTATAACAAGCCTATTCAGGCAGTGGCTACGGCTTTATCAAACTTTATAACTAATTTGTGAGATAGATCACATTTTTCATTTTTAAGTTATCCAACAAACCCAATGAAATCATTTCAAAAATTATCTTATTTTTAACCGCACTTTTTCATCGCATTTCGCTGTATTTCACGGTAAACTATCCCAAGTTTTCAGAAATAATAGGTAATTTATGCGTCTTTTCATTGGAATTTTAGTGGGTATTCTCGTGCTATTTCAGTACGATCTTTGGTTTGGTAAAAACGGCTATTTTGACTACAAAGATGTCGCAGCTCAAATCAAAGAGAATAAAGCTGAAAATGAAAAGCTCTCACAAAGAAATCAAATGATTTCTGCCGAAATTCAAGGATTAACAAAAGGCTTTGAATCTATTGAAGAACGTGCACGCATGAGCCATGATATGGTCAAACCAAACGAAGTGTTCTATCACATCGTCAAAGAGCATAAATAATGAGCCGCGAAATTATTGCCGTCATTCCTGCTGCAGGCGTTGGAAGCCGTATGCAGGCAAATAAGCCTAAACAATATCTGAAAATCCTAGACAAAACGATTCTAGAACATACGCTCTCTGTCATTCTATCCCACCCTGCAATCAATCATGTTATTCTTGCAGTAGGAAAAAATGATCCCTATCTTTCTGAAATGACTTTATTCCCTCATCAAAACATCACCCTCGTTGAAGGTGGTGAAACAAGAGCAGAGTCAGTTCTAAATGGACTCAACGCAATCAAAAATGACCAAGCTTGGGTATTGGTGCATGATGCGGCTAGACCTTGTTTAACACATCAAGATTTAGATAAATTGCTCCAAATCGATAATGAGCAAGGTGCTATTTTAGCTATTCCAGCGGTCGATACGATTAAACGCGCGAATAAACAACAAGATATTATTAAAACAGAAGATCGCACTGAACTTTGGCTTGCACAAACACCTCAATTTTTCCGTTGCGATCTATTAAGAAATGCACTTAAACAGGGGATTTCTCAAGGCGCCAATATTACAGATGAAGCTTCTGCGATGGAACTTGCCGGATTTCAACCGCACTTAGTCGCGGGACGAAGTGATAATATTAAAGTGACACGTCCAGAAGATTTAGCTTTAGCCGAATTTTATTTAACAAGGAAAACGCTATGATACGAATCGGACATGGGTTTGATGTTCATGCCTTTGGTGAAGATCGCCCTTTAATTATTGGTGGCGTTGAAGTGCCTTACCATACTGGATTTATTGCCCATTCTGATGGTGATGTCGCCTTACATGCCTTAACGGATGCCTTATTAGGTGCAGTAGCATTAGGCGATATTGGTAAATTCTTCCCTGATACCGATATGCAATATAAAAATGCAGATAGCCGTGTTTTATTACGAGAAGCATTCCGCCAAGTACAAGCAAAAGGCTATAAGGTCGGCAATGTGGATGTGACCATTATTGCACAAGCCCCTAAAATGCGTCCTCATATCGATGCAATGCGAGCGAAAATTGCGGAAGATTTACATTGTGATATTGAGCAAGTCAATGTTAAAGCAACCACAACAGAAAAACTTGGCTTTACAGGTAGAAGTGAAGGTATTGCTTGCGAGGCTGTTGCATTATTATTAAAAGCTTAAATTTTAGGTAAAAGAAAAGGTTGGTAAAATACCAACCTTTTTTATTTGAATTAAATTCTTATTGTTTTTTTAATAAATCGCGAATTTCAGTAAGTAATTCTTCTTGTGAAGGACCTTTTACTTTTTCTTCTGGTTTTTTCACTTTGTTGATACCTTTGATCATCATGAAGATTGCGAATGCAATGATGATGAAATCAAAGACGTTTTGAATAAATACACCGTAGTTTAATGTTACTGCTGGGGTTTCACCTACTGCTTCTGCTAACGTGATTTTTAAATCTTTGAAATCTACACCACCAGTTAAAATACCCAATACAGGCATTACTACGTCACCGACCAGTGAACTCACGATTTTACCAAAAGCACCACCGATGATCACACCGACTGCCATATCTACTACATTGCCGCGCATTGCGAATTCGCGGAATTCTTTAAGAAAGCTCATAAAATTTCCTTTTGTGTTGGTTTAAAAAATTAAAAGAGTGCGTATTATAGGTTTTCAGATTAAAAAGTAAACTGTTATTTAAATAAAAAATGCACTTGGTTGGAATAATTTTTCAATTTCTGACACAGATTTCTTGTCATTAATATAAACAATCACATTATCGCCTTCTTCAATAACAACCTGACGACGAGTAATGATTACTTCATTTTTACGTAAAATTGCCGCAATCATTGCCCCTACAGGCAGCTTGATATCGCCAATTTGTCTTCCAACCACATTGGATGTGGTCGCATCGCCATGCACAACAAGTTCAATGGCTTCCGCGGTACCATGACGCAAAGAGGCCACACTTTTGATATCCCCTTTACGCACATGTCCTAATAACGCTGAGATTGTTGCTTGTTGTGGTGAAACCGCAATATCAATGGTTCCACCTTGAATCAAATTGATATATGCCATGCGTTGAATAAGCACCATGGCTTTTTTAGCCCCTAGGCGTTTTGCCAGTAACGCCGACATAATATTGGCTTCATCATCTGCACTTAGAGATAAAAAGACATCAACGCTCTCAATATGCTCTTCAAAAAGTAAATTTTGGTCAGAAGCATCACCATGGAAAACCAGGGTTTTAGAAAGTCTTTCAGCTAAAAATTTCGCTTTTTCTCCATCGCGCTCAATGAGTTTTACTTGATACTTATCTTCTAACTGTTTCGCCACACCTGAGGCAATATTTCCACTGCCAACAATCATGATACGTTTGTAGGTTTTCTCAAGGCGTTGCAACTCACTCATCACTGCTTTAATGTGTTCTGTTGCACAAATAAAGGTAATTTCATCGCCCGCCTCAATAATGGTCGAACCTTGCGGACGAATTAATCTATCATTACGTAAAATCGAAATAATACGGCAATCAATGTGTGGCATATGCTCTTTAAAAGCAGATAGTGCATAGCCCACTAACGGACCACCGTAATAGGCTTTTACAACCACAATGCTAATTCGATTATTGGCAAAATGCGCCACTTGCAGCGCACCTGGATAAGCAATTAAACGAGTAATCTCATCTGTAACTAAATTTTCTGGTGAAATCAGATGATCGATGGGGACGTTTTCATCATTAAATAATTTATCTTTCTCACGCAAATATTCCGCATTACGAATACGTGCAATACGTGTTGGGGTATTAAAAAGAGTATATCCCAACTGGCAAGCAATCATATTGATTTCATCTGATGCTGTTACTGCAACCATCAAATCTGCATCAGCGGCTCCTGCATCACGCAAAACCTTGGGTGAAGAAGGGGAACCTTTAACCACGCGTAAATCATGCTTATCTTGCAAATTCTGCAAATGTTGAGATTCATTATCTACCAGTGTGATGTCGTTATCTTCACTCACTAAATTTGCCGCAAGTGTTGTGCCTACTTGCCCTGCACCTAAGATGATTATTTTCATTCTGTTCTCTCCACAACCAAAGGTCGGATACCAATTTCAGCTGAATTTAGACCGCACTTTAATGCCTCAATACGGCGACAAATAGTCGATGTGACTTGTTCAGCTTCTGCCATTTTTTCGGCTGTAATCGCTGGATCTTGTTTACCAAATAACAGGCCATCGAGTAAACGCTCCGCATGCATGCCTTCACGACAAAAATGCAACACACCCACATCTTCAAATAAGGTCGCCACTTTTGCCGTTTTAGTGGTTGCAATGCCCAAGGCTCCATCTTCACCGCCGAGCTCTCGGAATAATTGATGTGTTGGAAATCCGCCACACGCTAAGAAAAAAGCTTTATTGAAAACGATATTTCCCCCGCAGGTCATGCGCATATATTGCCATGCCTGATCAAAATTAGGGTGTTCTGCATAACGTTGGGCTAAATTTATCGGTTTTAATGCTAATCTCACCACCGATGTATCTGGCTGAAAATGAAATGTTGCCGCAGCCACTTCTAATGCTCCAGGTTCGTATGCATCATCCGCATCTAAAAATGCGACAAAATCAACCGCACTTTTAGCAGAGAGCATCGCCCCCCAATTTCGAGCCATCGCGACACCACTATTTTTCGGCATTTGCTCGACAGAAATTCTGTCAGGATATTGCGCTGCAAGCTGTAAGGCTAATGCAAATGTATTATCTGTCGATGCATCATCAATCAGCCAAAGGTGACCAAGATTATTTTGCTGCAACACAGACTCCACTGCACGAACAAGCGTTTGTTCAGTGTTATAGCAAGGAATGACGACATCAATTAAAGGCAAATTCATTTAAGCTGACCGTTTTCTCAATTTTGCATAATAGAACCCATCCCCGCCATTCTCTTGTGGTAAGAATTGGATTCCAATCGTATTTTCCGTTTGTTCAAACGGCAATGGCATTAATTCTGCATCGGGTGTTTCAGCTAAAAAACGCTGTATTTGCTGACTGTTCTCATCAGGAAGCACCGAGCAAGTCGCGTAAAGCAAAATACCATTAGGTTTTAATTTTGCCCAAAGCGCTTTTAGAATTTGTCCTTGCAAGGCAACCAATTGAGCAATATCCGTTTCTTGACGTAACCATTTAATATCTGGATGACGACGAATTACGCCCGTTGCTGAGCAAGGTGCATCTAATAAAATACGATCAAAGGATGCACCACTTAAACCTATTTCTGAGAGCCACTTTTCTGGCTCGGTCGCATCACCACAAACAACTGTCGCCTGTTGATTCAAACGGGAAAGATTTTCTTCAACACGTTCTAAGCGATGAGCCTCGACATCAAGCGCAATCACTTTCGCTTGTGGCGCCATTTCTAAAATATGCGTAGTTTTCCCACCTGGCGCCGCGCAAGCATCTAAAATTAATTCATCATTTTGTGGCTCAAGCAATAAAGCGGACCATTGGGCATTGAGATCCTGGACTGTCACTGCACCTTGTTCAAAATTTGGTAACCTTGTGACGGAAAGCGGTTGAACTAAACGTAAAGCATGTGGATTATCACATTCAAATGCTGCTATCTCTTGCTCTTCCAATAAAGTGCGGTAAGTTTTCGTGTTATTTTGCTGTTGATTGATCCGTAACCACATTGGTGGCTTTTGGTTATTCGCCTCAATAATTTCACGCCAATTCGGATAAGCTTTTTTGAGTTTATTCACAAACCATTCAGGATGAAGCGTTTGCCAATGTTTATCTACTACAGCAAGAATATCCTCTTGTTCCCGTAAGAAACGACGCAATACACCGTTAACCAAACCTCGGAAACTATCTGATTTTAATGATTTTAATGATTTTGTGGCATTAACTACTTCATCTACCGCCG
>CABQSN010000042.1:0-11641 GCA_902466845.1 uncultured Haemophilus sp. | reverse complement strand
TGCGAACATGGCGATGTTGTCCACGTATACGATAGAAAAGTGCTGTTCTGGCTTGATTGAAAGCCTCCACTACATTGGTGTTTTTCATCGCAAAATTAAGGTGTTTTTTCTCGATTTCATCAATCTCATCAGGATCAAAAAATTCTGATTTTGCATCTAGATAATTGCCTAAGGCACAAAACGCTTTTGCCACGCTTTCTTGTACTGGGCGGTTTGGAAAAAAGAGATAAACAATGATAGTCACTACACTGTAGAGCAAAGTGCCTAATAAAATCATCACCGGATTGATAAACCAGCTCGCAGAATTATCTGGTATATAAGTGAGGGTGGTATAAATGGCTACCACCAGCGTACCAAACGCAATGGTGCGATAACGTTCACCCACGGCACCAACCATCGTAAATAAAAAGGTGATGATGGTCATCAACAATACGTATTGAATAGGTTTACCAATATTGAGTTGAACGATAAAGGTTGAAATGGCAAAGGCAATTAATGTGTAAAAAATATTTTTTAATCGTCCGGTAAGACGATTATCTAAATCTACTAAACCGCCTGCAATAATCCCTAAAATTAAGGGCATGGATTGCGTAGAAATATCAAAAAACCAGACACCAAACGCTGCGATATTCACTGCAATAAAAATAGGTATTGAAGCGATTACTTTTGCATTAAGCCATTGGTTCATGTTGATATCCTTGCTTATTATTTTATGACTAAAAAATGGATGATAAAAAAGTGAGCGGGAAGGCTCACTTCTTTATCAAAGTGCGGTTAAAAAAACGATTATTTTTGTTTTTTTGCCCAGTTTAAGAAACGAGTTTGGGTTTCTTTATCTGCTTGTTGGAACCAGTATTGTAACTGTTGTTCAGCAACATTTTCACCTTGTACAACCACTTTGCCTTTCGCAGCTTTTCCTGACGCTACAGGCATCATACCAACTGCAGGTGCTGCTAGAGCAGAAACCGCCGCTGGCGCATTTGAAGCATTATATTCAGCTAAATCGTTAACAATATTAGCCGCTGGGAATAAACCTTCTTGTTTTAAGGTATCCACTTTAGCATCAATTACATTACCAGATTTTGTTTTAACGGTAATTTGTGGTTGTGCATTAAATTTTTCGCCATCTTCTTGAGAACGAATTTTTTCTGCAGATACCACAACATCATCAGCCGTACCTTTGAAGGTCACAATAACAGGATTTGACTCAAAAAGTCCTTGGCTAGAACCAGTACCGACGATCTCACCTAAACGTACTACAACTTGTTGTGTTTGGTCAGCTTCAGCATTGAATGATTTTTTTTCTTTTAGAAGGGATTTGCTAGCTTTTTGGCCGTTGATAGCAAGAAACTCAAGGTTTGATGAGGTGGTGACCATGCCGGCTAAGCTGCTCGCACTGACTGCAAGGGCAACAACACCTAAAGCAAACTTACATAATTTCATAATTACTCCTTTTATTTTTGAATGAAATTAGATGGTTGTAATGCTATGCTAAATTT
This sequence comes from uncultured Haemophilus sp., assembly GCA_902466845.1. GTDB lineage: Bacteria > Pseudomonadota > Gammaproteobacteria > Enterobacterales > Pasteurellaceae > Haemophilus_D. The sequence goes on along the minus strand of CABQSN010000042.1, from coordinate 10,142 downwards.
TAAAAAATGGGAATAGGAAAGTGCGGTTAATTTTTAAAAAGTTTTTGTAATAAAGGAGCAAATCATGGCAAAACGATTTGTTGTATATGGGCGAGTTCAAGGTGTCGGGTTTCGCTATTTTACTTGGAAAGAAGCGGAGAGAATAGGTATTAAAGGCACCGTAAGAAATTGTGTCGATGGAAGCGTGGAAATCATAGCCGAAGGTAATGACGACCAACTACAGGATTTTTATAATTGGTTAAAAGTCGGTCCAAGAACTGCAAGTGTTGAACGAGTTTTAGAGGATAATATTGAAAATAAACGCTATTCTGACTTTTCGATTATTCATCGCGAAAACTGACCGCACTTTACAGTATGAATTGATGCTCGTAGAATACGCCGCTTATTTATAAATAGGAAAAATTATGCGTAATCAAACAAAACTTCATCTTCAACAATTACAACTTGCTATGCAAAAGCTTGATTTATGGCAAGTCACGCCTCCTGCACAAGAAGCTTTTTTAAGCCAAGAGCCTTTTGCTATTGATACCATGTCACCAGAAGAATGGTTGCAATGGATTTTTATTCCAAGAATGTTTGCCTTACTTGAAAGTGGCGCTGAGTTACCCTCAAAAATTGCGGTATCACCTTATTTAGAGGAAGCATTTAAAGAAGCGGAAGAAGATTTTTTAGTGGAATTATTAACACCGTTACGTGAATTAGAAGCCTTATTACAAAATCAATAAATGTTAGAAATTTTATATCAAGATGAATATCTTGTAGCCGTTAATAAGCCAGCAGGCATGTTGGTGCATCGTAGTTGGCTTGATACTCATGAAACGCAGTTTGTGATGCAAACCTTGCGCGATCAAATCGGGCAGCATGTTTTTCCTATTCATCGATTAGATCGCCCTACATCAGGTGTATTACTATTTGCCTTAAATAGTGAAATGGCGAATTTAATGTGCCAGCAATTTGAACAGAAAACGGTGCAAAAATCTTACTTAGCGATTGTGCGAGGGTATTTGCAAGGCGAAGGACAGATTGATTATCCTCTTAAAATCCAATTAGATAAGATCGCGGATAAATTTGCGCAAGAAGATAAAGCGCCTCAAGAGGCGGTGACGGATTATGAAGGCTTAAACATTGTGGAAATACCTTATGCTGTAGGACGTTATCAAACCACGAGATATTCATTAGTGAAGCTAATTCCCCAAACGGGCAGAAAACATCAGTTACGACGTCACATGAAACATATCTTTCATCCTATTTTAGGGGATACACAATATGGTGATTTACATCAAAATCGTGCTTTAACAGAATATTCTGGCTGTCAGCGTTTATTTTTACACGCAGATACACTTATTTTTGAGCATCCTATTCATTTTACCAAAATAGAAATTAAGGCTGGTTTAGATGAACAATGGAAGCACGTGATAGAATTATTTAATTGGTCTATTTAACGAGAAAAAATAATGTTAGATATTAATTTAACCCACGAACAGCAACAAAAAGCAGTAGAGCAAATTCAGGAATTAATGGCACAAGGAATGAGTAGTGGCGAAGCCATTCAAATTGTGGCAAAAGCATTGCGTGAAATTCATCAAAAAGGTGAGAAAGAGGCTTCAGACAGTAAATAAATAAAAATTTTTGTGATCAATGTATCATTTTTAAAGTTTCCTTGTTGCATAAAAAAATAAAATGTTTGAATATATTTCCAATTGAGGTGATAAGGCATGAGTCTTATTGTTTTTAAGTATTAAGGGCGAAGCCTATAGAGGTCTACTATGGAAATTGGTGTAGTAAAATGGTTTAATAACGCAAAAGGATTTGGATTTATTTCTGCAGAAGGCGTGGATACAGACATCTTTGCACATTATTCAGCAATTGAAATGGATGGTTACCGTTCATTGAAAGCGGGACAACGCGTGCAATTTGAAGTGATTCACGGCGACAAAGGATCTCACGCCACAAAAATTATTCCGATTGCGGAATAGGCGAAACGCTAAAACGTTTCAAAATCTTCTCTATTTAGCATAATCAAAAGCCAAGGTTTCGACCTTGGCTTTTTTTCATCTTATTTATTGAGCAAATTTTTCAAACCGGCTTTCATTGCTGTCATTTGGCTTTCATATAATGCTTTGCTTTCACGTTCATCAATCATATAAGTGATGGTTTCAGAAAGTGTCATTTTCATTTTTCTTGAATATTTAGACAAACGAAGCCAAACACCATATTCTAAATCAATAGATTTTTTCTTCGTTGATTGTTTTTCTGCATTAAAAAAGCGTTTACGTCTTGCACGAATAGCCTGATCAAGCTTAATAGGTAAATCAAGAGAAAGGTGATTTTTAATCCATTCCTCGATTTTTTCAGGATAATTCTGACATTCTATTAATTCTTGAACTTTGCTTTCTTCTAAGCTTTTTTCTTTGTAACGGGTGATTTTTTCCCCTTCGCGATGTTTGCGAATGAGATAAATCCATTTCCAGTTTGCTTCTTGGTTTTCTAATTTTTGGTATTTCATCGTTTTATTATGCTTTTTAGTGACGTGGTAACCTCATAAATATACGCGCTTTAAACAAAATTTTCCAGTAGATTTTTATAACGGATTTTCACTCAGGGTGAAGTGTGCGATAATACCGCCAATTTAATTAAAGCGAGATATGTCGTGACTTCAACATCTTCGGAACAAGCCTTAAATTGGCAAGCCTTACAACCAGAATTATCGATTACTGAACTTTCAGCTGAAAAGGCTGATTTTTGGTCATTACAAAAACATGCCACAAAAGCGATTTCTTTATTTTTAAAACAGCCGCGTCGCTCCCTATTGGTTTTAAAAGCCGATGATCAAGCAGAATATGCTGATTTATTAGCAGAATTTATTCGCCAAGAACAGCCAAAAGAGGGGTCAGTTTTTGGGGTAAATTATGTGGTTGAGCAGGGAGATTCTTTTTCTTTCCCTCGCATTTATACCGAGCCAGCTCAATCTCTTGCTGATAATTTTGCCGCACAAGGTGATGTGCTGAAGGCATTACATGCTGATCAATTTAGCCTTTTTGGTAGTGTGCGTGTTCATCCAAGTTCGCAAGATATTTTGCTTACGCCAGGTTTAGTGCATCAAGCCAATGGGGGCGTTTTGATTTTAAGTGCAGCAACGATGCTAAGCCAATTTGATTTATGGCAACGCTTAAAACATATTTTACAAACGCAAACTTTTAATTGGTATTCAGCCCATCCATTTAAAACCTTGCCTTGTGATATTCCAAGTTATCCACTTAATTTAAAAGTGGTGATTTTAGGCAATCGCACTGAAATTGCGACCTTAGGTGAGTTAGAAGAAGATCTTTACAGCTTGGCGGATTATGCTGAAATTGAAAGTTATTATTCTGTTGCACAACCTAAAGCACAAGAAAATTGGGCCAATTATGTGTTGGCATTAGCCTCAAAATATGAGCTCGATTTAGATTTAACCGCATTAAATAAACTCTATCAGTTATTGGTGCGTGAGAGTGAAGATCGCTTTTTAATTAATATTTCACCGTTAAAAATAACAGAAATGTTGCTTAATGTCGCGACGTTGTCACAAAAACAAACTTTAAGTGCGGTTGATTTTGAACAAGCTTTTAAACAAAAGAACGAACAGCACGGTTTTTTACGTGAACGCACTTATGCAGATATTCTTAACGAACAAATTTATGTGGAAACCAATGGGGAAATTGTTGGGCAAATTAATGGTTTGTCTGTGATTGAATATCCAGGCACCCCCGTTTGTTTCGGAGAGCCTTCTCGTATCAGTTGTTTAGTGCAGTTTGGTGATGGTGAAGTTGTGGATGTGGAGCGTAAAAACGAATTAGCGGGCAACCTTCACGGAAAAGGCATGATGATTTCTGAAGCGTGCTTGGCTAGTATCTTAGAGTTGCCATCACAGTTACCATTTTCTGCTTCTTTAGTATTTGAACAGTCTTATGGTGAAATTGATGGTGACAGTGCGTCTCTAGCTATTTTCTCTGTATTAGTCAGCGCGTTATCTGATTTGCCGTTGCCACAAAATATTGCGATTACCGGTACCATTGACCAATTTGGTTTGGTGCATGCGGTAGGTGGAGTCAATGATAAAATTGAAGGCTTTTTCACCATTTGCCAACGTCGTGGTTTAACGGGTAAACAAGGGGTGATTATTCCTGCAACGACTATTCAGCAATTAAGTTTATCTGATGAAGTGGTTGAGGCGGTGAAAAATGAGCAGTTCTTTATCTATCAAGTCGAAGATATTTATCAAACAGCCAAAATCCTATTTGACCGCGATTTATTGGAAGAGAAAGAAGAATATGCGAAGGGCAAAGAGCCTATTGCTCGTTTAATTCAAAATCGAATTGCTTTCCGTTCGGAAACGCCGAAAAAAAGCTGGTTAGATTTCTTTAAATCTTAATTTCTTTAAAGCGAACCTTGTGTTCGCTTTTCTTTTATCTTAATTTTACTGACTGATCCGACAAGTTGAGCTAACAAGTGTTCGCTGTTTACATTTCTTATAAATCCCCATAAAATCCTTACTTATTAGTTGTAACCAAGTAAAACTATATATACAAGGAAATAAAAAATGGAAAACACCTGTACACCAAACATTAAAAGCAGCTACACCTATGAAGATTTATTAGCTTCTGGTCGTGGTGAATTATTTGGTAAAGAAGGCCCGCAACTTCCAGCACCAACCATGTTGATGATGGATCGCATTGTAAAAATGACCGAAGACGGCGGTGCGTTTGGTAAAGGGTATATTGAAGCGGAATTAGATATTCATCCAGATTTACCGTTTTTCGGTTGCCACTTTATTGGTGACCCAGTTATGCCAGGCTGCTTAGGTTTAGATGCGATGTGGCAATTAGTGGGTTTCTTCCTTGGCTGGGTAGGCGGTAAAGGTAAAGGCCGTGCATTAGGCGTAGGTGAAGTGAAATTTACTGGACAAATCTTACCAACCGCGAAAAAAGTGGTTTATCGCATTAATATGAAACGTGTGATTAATCGCAAATTAGTGATGGGAATGGCTGATGGTGAAGTGGAAGTCGATGGTCGTGTTATCTACACGGCAACCGATTTAAAAGTTGGCTTATTCCAAGATACATCAAGTTTCTAATTCAAATAAACACAACATCATATAAAAATAGCCCGAGTTAATCGGGCTTTTCTTTTTTCTATTCTTCGTCAATGATATCGATAAATTCGGCATTCAGTAATTTAGCCAAATCTTGTGGGGCCAATTCGACGCTTAATCCACGTTTTCCACCAGAAACAAAAATCGTATCAAACTCAAGTGCGGTCGAATTTATCACTGTTTTTACACGTTTCTTTTGACCTAATGGACTAATGCCACCGACTAAATATCCCGTGCTTTTTTGTGCCGCATCTTTATCGGCCATTTCAACTTTTTTTACACCAATTGATTTTGCCGCTTTCTTTAAACTCAACATATTTGCCGTGGAAAGTACAAAACACGCTAATTTTTTCTGATCACCATTTTCAGCGACTAAAAGTGTTTTAAAGGATTGGTGCGGATCAAGCCCAAGTTTTTCAGCGGCTTCATCGCCAAAATGCGTATTGTTAGGGTCATGATCATAAGTATGGAGAGTAAAAGGAATTTTATTTTTCTTTAGTAAATCAATTGCCGGTGTCATCTGATTTCCTTATGTATTTATCAGTCTTTTTTCTGTAGAATGAATCGGTTCAGAATATTTTACAGCGGAGAGAAAAATGGACGCAAGCCTAAATATTGCTATTGCAGCAGAATTTGATCTATGTGAAAAAATTGCCGAAGCCCTTGAACAAAGTGAGCTAGATATAGGCAAGGTTTCTATCGTAGAAATTTATCCTTTTGAAGAAGAGCAAGCGGTGCGTTTTCGCAATAAAGCCGTTGCTCAATTAGCCACTGATGAGATTGAGTGGGATAGCATTAATTATCTTTTCTTCGCTGGCCAAATTGACCAAGCCCCCTTATTAGCTCAAGCCGCAGAAAGTGGCTGTGTGGTGATTGATTTAAAAGGGATTTGCTCTGCATTGTCTGATGTCCCTGTTGTTGTCCCAACAATCAATGAAGAAAATCTGACTGAATTAAGACAACGTAACATTGTGAGTTTACCTGATCCGCAAGTGAGTCAATTAGCTTTATCTCTACTACCAATTATTCAACAAACAAATTTAACTAAAGTCTTTGCTACGTCACTTTTACCCGCTTCTTATACGGATGGTGAAACCGTGAATAAACTTGCTGGACAAACTGCTCGTTTACTGAATGGTATGCCATTAGAAGAAGGTGAAACCCGTTTTGCCTTTGATGTGTTTCCACAACAAGCGGCTAATTTAAATCTGCAATTACAAAAAATCTTCCCGCATTTAGACAATGTGATTTTCCATCAAATTCAAGTGCCTGTCTTCTACGGCATGGCACAAAAAGTGACTGCGCTTTCAGATTATGAATTTGATTTCCAACCACAACAAAGCGAATTGATTGAATTACACGATAGCCTTGTTACCCCCGTGATTAACGGTGAAAATGAAAATGGTGAAGAAAGCGTAAAATTGCATATCAGCCAACAAAGTGCGGTTGAAAATAGCATTGAATTTTGGACGGTTGCCGATGAACAACGTTTCAATATCGCCTTATTAGGTGTGAAATTACTTGAGTCGATTTATCACCAAGGTTATTAATTTAAGTTAAGGGGAAGACAATGCAACAATCTTTACTTGAACGCCTTTTTTCCATTAAAGAAAAGGGTAGTACCACTAAAACCGAAATTATCGCGGGTATTACCACCTTCTTTACCATGGTGTACATCGTGTTTGTGAACCCATCCGTATTAGGTGATGCAGGAATGGATAAGCAAGTTGTTTTCGTGACTACCTGTTTAATTGCTGCGCTAGGTACCATTGCGATGGGATTATTCAGTAATTTACCTATCGCCCTTGCGCCAGCTATGGGACTCAATGCGTTCTTTGCTTATGTAGTCGTTGGCAAGCTTGGTTATTCTTGGGAAGTGGGCATGGGCACCATTTTCTGGGGCTCAATTGGTTTATTTGTTCTCACCTTATTCCAAATCCGTTATTGGTTAATGGCTTCCATTCCGCTTTCACTACGCGTGGGAATTGGTGCAGGTATCGGCTTTTTTATTGCGTTAATTGGCTTTAAAAATATGGGATTGGTTGTAGCAAATCCTGCAACCTTAGTGGCATTAGGCAATTTACATGATCCGAAAATTCTACTCGGTGTGTTAGGCTTTTTCATTATCGTAGTTTTAGCTGCACGTAATATTTTCTCTGGTGTTTTAATTTCTATCGCGGTAGTGACTGGATTAGCGCTTTTAATTGATGACCAAGTTACCTTCCACGGCATTGTTTCTATGCCACCAAGTTTAGGTGCGGTTGTGGGTAAAGTGGATATCGCTGGTGCGTTAGATACCGTATTACTCGGTATCATTTTCTCCTTCCTTTTAGTCAACTTATTTGACTCGTCAGGCACCTTATTAGGTGTGACCGATAAAGCAGGTTTCAGTGATGAAAATGGTCGTTTCCCGAAAATGAAACAAGCCCTTTATGTAGATAGTGTGAGTGCGGTAGTAGGTTCTTATATCGGAACCTCAGCTATCAGTACCTATATTGAAAGTGGCGCAGGGGTTTCTGTCGGTGGTAGAACAGGTTTAACGGCGGTGACAGTCGGTATTTTATTCTTACTTACCATTTTCTTCTCACCACTTGCTAGTGTGGTACCGGCTTATGCAACTGCTGGGGCATTGGTCTATGTAGGGATTTTAATGGCATCTAGTCTTATCCGTGTACACTGGGATGATTTAACTGAAGCAACACCTGCTTTTATCACCGCTGCGATGATGCCATTTACCTATTCAATAACTGAAGGTATCGCATTTGGTTTTATTAGCTATTGCGTCATGAAGGCATGTACAGGTAGAATACGCGAGGTCAATGCCCCAGTGTGGGTGGTGTCTTTATTATTTGTGGCCAAGTTCGTTTGGGTTGGCTGATTTCATAAAGGCGTAATTTATTACGCCTTCGTTTTATAGCATTGCAATAAGGAGTGCGTCATGCAAAATATTCTTTTTATCGTCAATGATTCCACATATAGCGGAGAAAAAACCTTCAACGCTGTTCGTTTCGCCATCAATATGAAAGAAGAGCACAGTAAGGATGTGAATATTAAATTATTCTGCTTTTCTGATGCGATTTTATGCGGTATTGCTGGGCAAAACCCAAATGAAGGTTTCAATATCCAACAACTTATCGATATTTTAGCGGCACAAGGTGCCGAAATTAAATTATGCACCAGCTGCGTAAAAGCACGTGGTTTATTAGATGCTAAATTAATTGACGGCGTGACCCTTGGTACTTTAGATGATGTATCCGAGTGGACATTATGGGCGGATAAAGTTTTAACGTTCTAATTTCTGATAAAACTAACAAAATAAAAAGGTGTAATCAATAGATTGCACCTTTTTAATTCTATATAGTCGGTTTAAGTTTTTAAACCTCGCCACCAATCCCAACAAACTTCTCAACAAAGGCAACAATCTTTTGGAAAATGCTTTGTTTTTTCGTGAGATATTGCGGATTAAGCGGACTCATTTTCGGTAGGGCATCATTTAAATCCGTACCTTGTTCGCTAGCATATCCGCGTTTTAAGGATACGTTAATATAACGCTTCGCAGCATCGATATTCAGACCTTCATTGCTAATTAATTCGTCAGCTTCTTTCTGTTGCTCTTTTTGGGCAAACTGGAAGAAGGATTCAATAATACCAGCTTTATCGACTATGCTATCTAAGTCAGTTTGATTGATAAAATCTACGATCAAACTTTCTTTGGCGCGATTACCTAGGCTCGCTCGGATTGTGGTTCGAATTTCATCAATCAGCTCAGCTTTATTTTTCATTTTTTTGTTGTGTTCAAAAATCAATTCTAAGATGTAATCTAGATTGATTTCTTGGGATTTTAATAAATCCACTTCAAACACCACATCATCCCAATCAATGGTCGATTTTGCTTTTTCCTCGCCATCTTTTTGACGACGGAGCCAGTCCCGAATATCGTTGTAAGTCGAACGGTAATTTTGAATGCGGCGTTCGCTTGGCATATCAATAGGTTGCATTTCAGCAAAAGCTTCGTCCGTTAAATAATATTTTTCTTTAAAGGCTTCAACGGCTTTTGCATCACTGGTATCGAGTGATTGAAATGCTTGTAAAGCAGCGAACTCATCATAGTTTTGCAGAATGTTTTCAACCCGCAAATATTCACCAAATAATTTTACAAAGTCTTTCTTGTCTTTTTCCGTTTGAATTACATCTGGATCAGGGAAGCGTTCTTGCAATTCAGCAATAACCTCTAAATACCCGCGACGGGCGACACCCGCATCGGTAAAGCCTTCCATATATTCTTGGTAACTTTTTTCTAATACGATATTGCGCGTATTAGATTTACCGAAAAGAGTAATCGCATCAATGGTATCTTGTTCCAAATCGCGGAAAGTGACGATATTGCCAAAACTTTTGGTGCTGTTGTAAATACGGTTTGTACGAGAGTAAGCTTGAATCAAACCATGGTAACGTAAGTTTTTATCTACAAATAACGTGTTTAAGGTTGGGGCATCAAAACCGGTTAAAAACATTCCAACGACAATCAGTAAATCCACTTCTTTGTTTTTGACGCGTTTAGCGAGATCACGATAGTAGTTTTGGAACGATTTCGCATCCACATCATAATTAGTGGCAAAATAGCCGTTGTAATCATCAATGGCCGATTTTAAAAATTCCTTAGCCGAGGAGTTCATCGCCTCCACTTCAAAACTTTCATCAACAATATCGCCAATCGCATCTTGCTCTTCATTTGCGGCAAACGAAAAGATTGTTGCAATTTTAAGTGGATTTTTGACCGCACTTTGTAACTGTTTAAACGTTTGATAATAAGCTTTAGCCGCATCCACGCTACTTACCGCAAACATGGCATTAAAGCCATTGTTACCCGCATTAAAGCGATGGGTCTTTTGTTTGAAATTATCTAGAACATATTGGGCAATTTGTTCAATACGTTTAGGTTGTAAAAAGGCTTGTTTTTTCTCGAGTTTTGTTAGCTCTTCAAGATTCTTTTCAGATTCAATGCTCTTAA
>CABQSN010000041.1:0-12038 GCA_902466845.1 uncultured Haemophilus sp. | reverse complement strand
ATAAACACCTTGCGCGTATGGAAATGAAGGGGGAAGGTTACACGCATAAACCTTATCAACCGCAACAAAACTTCACTCAATGGGGGGGATTTGTTGAGGGGGCTTGGACGGCAAGCGATAGTCGTAAGTTTATTTCTGGTTATCGTTATGATGAAGTCAAAGCTGAATACGACACTTTAATGGCGAATAACCCAAATAAACATCATACGTATGGTTTACATTCAGGTTTCTTCCGTTGGGAAGAAGAAATCAATGGCATTAAATATTATGCTGGTGTAGGGATTGCAGAGCGAGCGCCAGATTATTGGGAGCGCCGAGCAAGCCAAGTTTTAGATAAAGAGCAAAACCGCCAAATTGATACGGGATTAATTTGGAAAAATGATGCCTTTGATTTTTCTGTATCGTTATTTGGTAGTGATGTTCACGATTTTATTATGTTAGAACGAGTGGGTAAAAATGTCTCAGCTCGTAATATCAAGGCAACCCGATTAGGCGGCGAACTTGAAGGCAAATGGAGATTTGCTCGTCACTGGGAAATCGGTAGTAGTCTTGCTTATACTTATGGTAAAAATCGCACGGACGACCGTCCACTCGCTCAAACCCCGCCATTAGAATGGAAAAACTCATTAACTTGGGATAATGAAACCTTGAGCGCGGGAGTATTATGGCGAGTGGTTTCGGCACAAAAACGCTATGCAACGGGACAAGGCAACATTATTGGGCAGGACATAGGCGCTTCCGCTGGTTTTGGAACGTTATCCTTTAATACAGGGTGGAAAATTAATAAATATGCCACTTTGCAGGGCGGAATTGATAACTTATTTAATAAATCCTATGCAGAATTTGTAAGTAAAGGCGCAGATCCTTCAGCGGGGCTTCAAACTGTTCGAGTGAATGAGCCAGGACGTCAATATTGGTTACGTTTGCAAGTTCAATTCTAGGATTCTTCATAAACTAATAAAAAACGGATAACGAGGTTGTCCGTTTTTTATTTGAACGGATTTAAATTAAAGGAAAATTTTGTTAAATTAGACCGCACTTTTAGTCGTCACTGAATATTATGAAACAAAAAACTCTTGAGCTTGCACAAGCATTAATTCGTCGCCCCTCTATTAGCCCAAATGATGAGGGCTGTCAGCAACTAATTGCGGAACGTTTGGAAAAACTCGGCTTTCAAATTGAATGGATGCCTTTCAACGATACGTTAAATTTATGGGCTAAGCATGGTAGTGGTGAGCCTGTTATCGCTTTTGCTGGGCATACCGATGTGGTGCCGACGGGAGATGAAACGCAATGGACTTATCCTCCGTTTTCTGCCGAAATTGTAGATGATATGCTTTATGGTCGTGGTGCGGCAGATATGAAAGGCTCATTGGCCGCAATGATTGTGGCGGCGGAAGAATATGTGAAAGCCAATCCGAATGATAAGGGTACGATTGCTTTGTTGATTACTTCTGATGAAGAGGCCGCTGCGAAAGATGGTACGGTACGTGTTGTCGAGACGTTAATGGCGCGTGGTGAGAAAATGACTTATTGCATGGTAGGTGAGCCGTCTAGTTCAAAAACATTAGGCGATGTAGTCAAAAATGGCCGTCGCGGTTCGATTACTGGTAACCTCTACATTCAAGGTATCCAAGGTCATGTAGCTTACCCTCATTTAGCGGAAAACCCAATCCACAAAGCTGCGCCTTTCTTGCAGGAATTAACCATGTATCAATGGGATAACGGTAACGAATTTTTCCCGCCGACTAGTTTACAAATTGCAAATATCCATGCGGGTACAGGGAGTAATAATGTCATCCCTGGTGAGCTTTATGTGCAATTTAATTTACGTTATTGTACGGAAGTCACTGACGAAAGCATTAAGCAGAAAGTGGCAGAAATGCTTGAAAAACATGGCTTGAAATACCGTATTGATTGGAATTTATCGGGTAAACCATTTTTAACGAAACCAGGCAAATTATTAGATGCATTAACGACGGCTATTGAGCAAACAACCGGTATTACACCACAAGCAGAAACAGGTGGCGGTACCTCTGACGGACGTTTTATTGCATTGATGGGCGCTGAAGTTGTGGAATTTGGGCCGCTTAATGCAACGATTCATAAAGTGAATGAATGTGTAAACGTTGATGATCTTGCCAAGTGCAGTCAGATTTATCATCAAATGTTAGTGAATTTATTGGATAAGTAAGATGAAATTAACGCCAGAAATGTTAACCGGCAAATCTCGTGAACATTTGATCAATTTGCCTACACCTCATTCTTCGAATCATTTTTTGCAAGCAGAGGCAATGAAAGCGTTTCAAGGATTGCAGCAAAGTGCGGCCAAAAATGGCTTTAATTTGCAACCCGCGAGTAGCTTTCGTGATTTTGAACGTCAACAACTCATTTGGAACGGTAAATTTAACGGTGAACGCAAGGTTCATGATGATGAGGGAAATCCATTAGATTTAGCGTTATTAGATGATTGGCAAAAAGCACAAGCTATTTTACGTTGGTCAGCGCTTCCAGGTGGCAGTCGTCATCATTGGGGAACAGAAATCGATATTTTTGATCCTGATCTTTTGCCTCAAGGTCAATCTTTACAACTTGAACCTTGGGAATATGAAAGCGGTGGCTATTTCTTTGAATTAAGTGAATTTCTCACTGAAAATCTACCGCACTTTGAGTTTGCTTTGCCGTTTATAAGCCAACCTGAAGGTAAAAAAGTGGGTCGAGAGCCTTGGCATATTAGCTATTTACCGTTGGCAGAGCAGGCATCACGATTATTTACGCCAGATGTGCTATTGCAGGTTTGGCAGCATGAAACCGTGGCTGGAAAAGAAACGTTAATTGCACATTTGCCTGAGATTTTTGAGCAGTATGTGGTTTAATAAAAACGCAGCAAGTCGCTGCGTTTTTTTATGGTTTGATTAATTCTTTTCCAAGGATTTATGTTGAATTTTCACATTCTTGCCTTTGGCTTGGAAATATTCTCCAATTTGTTGAGCGATATAAACAGAACGATGTTTACCGCCCGTACAACCAATGGCAATGGTTAAATAGCTTCGATTATTTTGCTCTAACATCGGTAACCACGTTTCAATGTAATTACGCGTTTGGTAGATAAAATTATTCACTTCATCATGTGCAAGTAAAAATTGTGCAACAGGTTCATCAAGCCCCGTCATTGGACGAAGTTCTGGGTTCCAGTGTGGATTAGGTAGAAAACGCACATCGAAGACATAATCGGCATCAAGCGGAATGCCATATTTAAAGCCAAATGACTCAACCACGATCTTAAGTTCTTTATCAGTATTACCGCGTAAAACTTCTCTTAAACGTTCAGATAACGCATGAGTGGAAAGTGACGCAGTATCAATAATAAAATTAGCATGTTGAATTAAAGGCTCAAGTTGCTGATATTCTAAATCAATCGCTGATTCAAGCGGGAGATCTTGTGCTGAAAGTGGATGAAGACGACGTGAATCGCTGTAACGACGAATAAGTGTACTACGATCGCTGTCCAGAAAGATGATTTTGACAGAATAAGTGGCTTGAATATCTGTCAGAATCTTGTCTAAATCAGCACTTGAATGAGGAAGATTTCGAATATCAAGACTGATGGCAACAGCTGTTTGAGTTTTGGCGAGAATATTGGTGAGTTGAGGAAGTAAATCGAGAGGGAGATTATCCACGCAATAATAGCCCATATCTTCCAAAGCTCGTAATGCGACAGATTTCCCCGCGCCGGAGCGACCGCTGATAATAATAATTTCCATCTGCGTGATTCCTTATGGTTAGTCGGTTAGGTTATACCTCTTGAGGTTCAATATTATCTAAATTTGTGTCGTCTTCAGATTCCTCTGAATGATCGGCACATTCAAAAATTTGCCAAATTTCATCCGCACTTTGTGCTGAACGAAGTTGTTTAATTAAGTTTTTATCAGTTAATTTTTCGTTGAGTTCTGCCAGAACAGGAATATATTCTTGGCAGTGATTTTCGGGTACGAGCACAGCAAAAACGATATCCACCGGTTTATTATCAGCCGCATCATATTCAACAGGCGTTTCTAATTGCATAAATACCGTTAGGATTTTATCTGACACAGTAGCAGGTAACTTGGCTTTAGGCATAGCAACACCATTGCCTAATCCTGAATTACCTAATTTTTCCCGTTCAAATAAACATTCAAAACAAGCCTGTTCACCATTTTCGCAGTGAAGTTTTTCCACAACGAACGCGGCAATAGATTCAAATAATCGTTTCTTGCTAGAAAAAGCAACCCCCTGACGAATATCATCAGGGGAGAGCAATGTCGTAAATTTCATAGGTTATAGTTTAAATTGTTCGCCTAAATAGACACGTTTAACGTGCTCATCATTCATGACTTCTTCAGGTGTGCCGGTCGCGATAATTTTCCCCTCACCAACAATGTAAGCGCGTTCACAAACATCAAGGGTTTCGCGTACGTTATGGTCGGTAATTAACACGCCTAAGCCACGATTACGGAGATCCGTGATGATTTTCTTAATATCCGTGACCGAAATAGGATCCACACCCGCAAAAGGTTCATCTAATAAAATAAATTTTGGATTTGCTGCTAAGGCTCGCGCAATTTCCACACGACGACGTTCACCACCAGAAAGCGATTGTCCCAGGCTATCACGAATATGGCTAATATTGAACTCATCAATTAACTCATCCGCTCTCTCTCGGCGTTGTTCAGCTGTGAGGTCTTTACGAATTTCTAATACCGCCATAAGATTTTCATACACTGTTAAACGGCGGAAAATAGAGGCTTCTTGAGGTAAATAGCCAATTCCTCGACGTGCACGTTCATGCATAGGCAATACGCTGATATCATCGCCATCAATGGTGATTTTTCCCTGATCGTGACGCACTAAACCGACGACCATGTAGAAAGTGGTGGTTTTACCGGCACCATTTGGACCTAGTAGACCCACAATTTCATTGGAGTTTACGGTTAAACTCACATCAGAAACCACTTTTCGGCTTTTATAGCTTTTTGCGAGGAATTCAGCTTGTAATACAGACATCGGTTATTTTTTACCTTTTTGTTGTAATTGGGTCGGAATTAAGACGGTTTGTACACGTGATTTTCCATTACCATTGGCTTTTAACTGTTGTTTTTTCACATCATAAGTGATGCGTTCACCGTTAATTTTGCTATCTAATTGTTTTAATTCAGCATTACCGGTTAATGTTAAGAATTCAGTACCTAAATCGTAGTGAACATTATTCGCTTTACCATCAACTGGTTTACCGTCATCAAGTTGTTGGTGGAAGGTAACAGGGCTACCAAATGCTTCAACAGTTTCTTTTTTACCTGAATTTTCTGGTGGGCGAGTAATGACCACTTTATTGGCTTTAATCAAAATGGAACCTTGCGTAATCACAACGTTATCCGTAAAGGTTACCACGCTGTTTTCCATATCTAAAGATTGATTATCTGAGACAATATTAATCGGTTTATTGGTATCGTCTTTTAACGCAAAAGCAGATAAAGAAGTCATCATTAACGCCGTTAAAAGCAGAATTTTATTGTTTGTTGATTTCATAATATGTTTTTACCTGTTCCTTTAGAGTTGCAACTTGCTGACGTAAATTTCCGACGAGCTTCAATCCACTAGAATTAAAGTTTAATCCGTTAATTTTTACTTGTGTATCGGAAGTAATGTCTTGTGTTTTTAAATTAATCACTGCCGATTCGGTCTCAACACGTTGTAGGCGAGATAAAGGATCAAGGCTCTCGGCAACCACACCACCTTCAAGATAGAGCATTTGATCTTTAGTTAATTTTGCCTTTTTCGCGCTAAGCTTCCAATTTTGTTTTTCTAATTGAATTTTATCGGTTTTATCTTCTTTGTCTTTATTATCTAAAGAGACATCAAAAAGAT
Organism: uncultured Haemophilus sp.; assembly: GCA_902466845.1. Taxonomy (GTDB): domain Bacteria; phylum Pseudomonadota; class Gammaproteobacteria; order Enterobacterales; family Pasteurellaceae; genus Haemophilus_D. The sequence continues at coordinate 6,134 of CABQSN010000041.1, read as the reverse complement.
AGACTAACGGCGAAATAAAATCCGTATGACCGTCTTGTGTGTAATATTCCACTTTGTCGGAAATCGCGAGATATTGTTTTTTGCCTTCAGGCGAGAATACAGTGGTTTCCATTTTATTACCGACGTATTCTGGGCTATCAGGCTTTTTAATGAGGCTTTGTAAATCGCTATGATCTTGATTAAGCGAATAATACCAGCCTAATAAAGCCAGGGCGATGACACCTAAAATAATATTCCAACGAATATTCATAAATAACGTTTTTTCCTTCTTAAAAGGGTAGCTAATCATAGCACTTTTTTGACACAAAGTGCGGTCAAAAATAGCCGTATTTTAGTCTTCTAAAATGAGTGTTTTTAAGATCTGATAAATCTCGCGATAAGCTTTTGACGGCTTATTTTGTTCCTTCTCTTTCTGTGCTGCTCGAATCAAATTACGTAAGTGTTGGCGATCTGCAGAAGGATGTTCATTTAACAAATCAGTCAGAGCCGCATCACCTTTTGCAATCAATTCATCACGTAAGATTTCCAACTTATGCAGCATCGCTTGTTGCTGATTATGTTTGTTTTCAATTTTTTCTAAAGCTTCACGAATAGGCTCTGCATCAATTGAGCGTAAGAGCTTACCGATATATTGCAATTGGCGACGACGCGCCTCTTTTTGTAGGCGTTGCGCTAATTCAATGGCATCTTTCAAGCTATCGTCTAGTGGAACCTTAGTCAGATTTGCTTTGGTTAAGTTCACCAATTTCTCGCCGAGCTGTTTTAAATCCTCAGCGTCGCGTTTGATTTCACTTTTACTTACCCAAATAATCTCTTCTTGGTCTTCATCTTCCCAATCAAAGGCCTCTTTTTTCTTACGTTTTGCCATTCTGTTACCTTATGAAAAATTTGGTGCATTTTAGCATAAACTTTCAAAATAAGATAAAATGGCGCAAATTTTTAATAGGATTATCACCATGAAAACAGCAGAAAATTTAACCGCACTTTTAAAATCTCAAGAGCAAACATTGCGTGATGCAGTCAGTTTTGCGATTGAAACCGCACAGAAAGCGGGCGCCACCGCTGAAGTTGGAGTAACAAAAGTGAGTGGTTTATCGGTTTCAACCCGTCTGCAAGAGATTGAAAATGTTGAATTTACTAACGATGGGGCATTAGGTATTTCCGTTTATTTAGGCCAACAAAAAGGCAATGCATCCACCTCAGATTTAAGTGAAGAAGCCATTAAAAACACCGTTGAAGCCGCGCTTGCTATTGCAAAATATACCTCACCAGATGATTGCACAGGGCTAGCAGATAAAGAACTAATGGCTTTTGAAGCGCCCGATTTAGAACTTTATCATGGGGCAAGTGTTGATGTTGAACAGGCTACAAAATTAGCTTTAGAGGCTGAAAAATCAGCGTTGGAATACGATGCTAAAATTGTGAATAGTAACGGTGCAAGCTTTAATTCACATACCGGTGTACGTGTTTATGGCAATACACATGGCATGCTACAAAGTTACTTATCTAGCCGCTATTCTTTATCTTGTTCGGTGATTGGTGGAGAGCTAGATCAACTGGAAAATGACTACGAGTACACGGTTTCACGTGAGTTTGATGCGCTTTCTTCCGCGGATTGGGTAGGACAAAATTGCGCGAAAAAAGTGATCGCGCGTTTAAATCCACAGAAATTAAGCACGCGCGAAGTGCCCGTGATTTTCTTAAATGATGTGGCCACAGGATTAATTTCTCATTTAACGGGCGCGATTAGTGGCGGCAGCTTATATCGCAAATCCAGTTTCTTGCTCGATCATCTTGGAAAACAAGTATTGCCAGATTGGTTCCAAATCAGTGAGCGTCCTCATTTGTTAAGACGTTTAGCCTCTACGCCTTTTGATAGCGAAGGGGTTCGCACACAGAATCTTGAAATTATTCAAGATGGCGTGTTGCAAACCTATTTGCTCACCAGTTACAGCGGTAGAAAAATGGGCATGCAAAGTACCGGGCATGCAGGCGGTATTCACAACTGGCTCGTGAAACCAAATTTAACGGGCGGATTGACCGCACTTTTACGTCAAATGAGCACTGGTTTATTGGTTACCGATGTCATGGGACAAGGTGTCAATATTGTGACCGGGGATTATTCTCGTGGCGCAGCCGGTTTCTGGGTGGAAAATGGCGAGATCCAATATCCGGTTGCCGAAATTACCATTGCAGGTCAATTACAAGATATGTTGAAAAATATTATTGCGGTATCAGATGATATAGAGCATCGTTCCAATATCCAAACAGGTTCAATCTTGCTCAACAAGATGAAAATCTCAGGGAATTAATAAAATTTATAAAAATGATAATAATTCTTATTGACAGATGATTTCTTTCTGCTACTATACGCACATCTGTTTCGTAGCGATTGCAGATTGCTTCAACAGGTAGAGTAGAAAGTAAATTCGTTAGGGTTAAAAAGGCTGAAGGTTTAAACTTCAGCCTTTTTTATTGTAGAATACGCAAACGATTAAATTAAAAAGGAAAGACCATGAAAAAACACCACGTTGATATTATGATTTCAGAAGCGGATGTCCGTAGTCGCATAGCTGAACTTGGCGCGGAAATTACGCATTTTTATCAACAAAAAGCCATTGATAAACTGATTGTCGTCGGGCTTTTACGCGGTTCATTTATGTTCATGGCTGATCTGGTGCGTGAATTAAAATTACCGGTAGAAGTAGAGTTTATGACCACTTCAAGCTATGGTAGCGGAATGACAAGTAATCACGATGTGAAAATTACGAAAGATCTTGAAGGCGATATTCGTAATGAACACGTGCTGATTGTTGAGGACATTATTGATACGGGTTACACCCTTGAAAAAGTGCGCAGCATTTTAAATTTACGCGATCCTGCAAGCTTGGCGATTTGTACCTTATTAGATAAACCTTCTCGCCGAGAAGTGGAAGTACCGGTTGAATGGATTGGTTTTTCTATTCCGGATGAATTTGTTGTCGGCTATGGTATTGATTACGCTCAACGTTATCGTAATCTAGGCTATATTGGCAAAGTGGTTATAGACGAATAATTTAGTCATATTTTAAACATAAAAGTGCGGTCAGCTTTTTAAGCAAATTGCTTTTAAAATCTGACCGCCTTTTTAATGCTTGTTAACGATTAATCCTTGCGCGGTGGCCAATATACGTCTTCTTTTTTGACGATACCGCGTTTGAGAATATCGGCAGCAAGGGCGGCGGTGTCAGGCGGATTTTGGTAGAACGCTGCGTCTTCCTTGCTCATCGCAGAGTAGATGCCTTTCCAGTGGGTTTTGGCGGGTGGCAGGGGCAGGACTTCGTCTAGGCGTGGGAAGGTGTAGAAGGGGTTGCCGCTTTTGGTATCTGTGCCTGTAAGTGCTGTATACAACTCGTTGTAAGCTGTTTCACGGACAGGATCAGTTAGGGTGGAGGCGAATTCCTTCATATAGGCTTTCGTTTTACCATAAACGTGACTCAAACGTGAAGCCGATTCTCCCCCACTTTCTCCTCCATAGCGCACTGCATTGTGCATTAACCGCAAGGATTCTTTCTGATCACCATCAATGGCTTTAAACGAAGATAATTCCTTCATTGCCGCTGAAAATCCCTGCTTGGCAGCGCACTCAAACAGCAGTTGAGCGGTTTTTGAATTGTCGAGATTTTTTTCGTAAATCCGTGCCAATTCATACTGCGCCAACGGTACACCCAATTCCACAGCCTTCTGCAGGTAGGCAAGGCCGAGTTCCGGGGTGTAAGGGTAGCCAGCATGGCCTTCATACAAGGCATCAAACAGCCAATAGTATGCCATCGCCCAATCCTTCTCCAAGCCGTAATGCAACCATTTGCGGGCGTAGTCGGGACGTTGGTCAAACAAGTCCCCCATCGCTCCTTGGGTGCCGGTGTAGAGCAGGTAGAGATTGTTGATGGCACGGTAATGTCCGCGACCTGCCGCCGCTTCGTACAGAATCACCATATCCTGTAACTCTTGCACAGTTCTGCGCCAACTTTTGGCATGGAGTAAGGTTGCTGCCCGATACCATTGCTCGGCTTCAACATCAGTGTTGGGCGGCGGTATCCATGTGGCACAGGTATATTCTGTGCGTTTCGGGTCAAAGGCTTTGGGTGCAGAAAGCGTTTGAGTATCGTTACGGTCTGATGCTGAAAATGAATTAACCCCGCAAGTCGTAATTAGCGGGATAAGTAAGAAAATGATGTTACATTTTTTCATATTTGACTGTTCTTTGGATGGATTAAAATTTAGTCTAAACATTCTTTTAAATAATGTAAATTATATTTTTATAATACCACTTGAAAATTAAAATTCATCAAAAAAACAAACCGATAACTTTATGTTGCTTATTTTTTAATGTGGTTTTGATGTTATTTTTATAATAAAAAGAGAGGTCAAAATTCACAGTGATTTTTGACCGCTCTTTGTTTGTTAAGATTAGCGTTTCGCTTTTTTGATAAACTTCATCAAGCGTTTACGTTTACGTAATTGGTTTGGTGTGAGTTTATTTTTTCTACCCGCGAATGGGTTTGAACCTTCTTGGAATAGCAAGCGAATTGGCGAACCAATAATTTTCAAACTCTTACGATAATAATTAGATAAATAACGTTTGTATGAATCCGGTAATTTATCCATTTGGTTACCATGCACCACGATAATTGGTGGGTTATAACCACCTGGGTGAGCATATTTTAATTTAATGCGACGACCGCCAATCATTGGTGGTTGATGCTCATCCGTCGCCATTTGTAAAATACGGGTGAGAAGGGACGTCGTCATTTTTTGCGTCGCACAAGCATAAGCTTCTTTAATCGAATCAAAAAGATTACCCACGCCACTGCCGTGTAAAGCAGAAATAAAATGCACACGGGCAAAGTCGATGAAATCAAGACGGCGATCTAATTCGGATTTGACGCGATCTTTCACATCTTGATCTAAGCCATCCCATTTATTCACAACGATCACGAGCGAGCGTCCTGCATTTAAGATAAAGCCAAGTAGAGAGAGATCTTGGTCTGAAATATTTTCACGCGCATCAATTGTGAGTAATACCACGTTTGCATCTTGAATCGCTTGTAATGTTTTGATGACAGAGAATTTCTCAACGGCTAAATGCACTTTACCACGTTTACGCACACCCGCTGTATCAATTAAGGTGTATTGCTGACCATCACGTTCCATTGGAATATAGATACTGTCACGTGTTGTGCCAGGCATATCGTAAACCACCACGCGATCTTCACCTAAAATACGATTGGTTAATGTCGATTTACCGACGTTTGGACGGCCTACAATCGCAATTTTGATATTTTTATCTTGTTCTTCTTCAAGCTCTTCGTCTAATGCTTCATCAATTAATGACGTATCTTCTTCTGAATCGAAGTCAAATTCATGATCCCATTCATCTTTTTCTTCTTCATCAGAAGTGCGGTCATTTTCTGCTTCATTTTCTTGTAATTTTTCTGCTAAAGGGGCAAGTACTTGCTCCATTAACTGGGTTACACCACGACCTTGTGATGCGGCGATTTGTTCAATTTCACCTAAGCCTAATTGATAGAATTCCGCACAGTGTGAATCTGCATCAATACCGTCAGTTTTATTTGCCACCACGACGGTTGTTTTATTCGTACGTTGGCGTAAGTAGTTGGCAATGCCAATGTCTGCAGCCGTTAAACCTGCACGCGCATCCACTAAGAAAAGCACTACATCGGCTTCTTCAATCGCTAATAAGGATTGCTCCGCCATTTTTTCTTCAACGCCTTCTTCAGTGCCATCAATACCGCCGGTATCGATCACAATGAAATCATAGCCAGAAATATTGGCATGACCGTATTTACGATCTCGGGTTAAACCAGGGAAGTCTGCGACAAGCGCATCACGAGTACGGGTTAAACGGTTGAATAGGGTGGATTTACCTACGTTTGGGCGTCCCACTAAGGCAACGACAGGAGTTGTCATAAAAAATATCTCTGTAAAATGTAAATTTGGTTAATTATAGCGAATGTTGGCTGGCAGGTAAAATTCGGGCATAAAAAAAGCACCTTCTGGTGCTTCATTATCTCGGCTTAATTGGCGGAATGGACGGGACTCGAACCCGCGACCCCCTGCGTGACAGGCAGGTA
>CABQSN010000040.1:0-12091 GCA_902466845.1 uncultured Haemophilus sp. | reverse complement strand
ATGGGGTGAAATACTTAGGGGCAGGTAATGCCTCAGCTTATATTATTCTTGTGCCGATTTTAGGGATTTTATTCTCAGCCGTTTGGTTGAATGAACAAGTGGATTCCTCCTTAATTATCGGTGGTATTTTAGCGGTGTCAGGTCTCGGTATTATGCACTGGGGAAGAAGGTTAATTAAATGAAAGTATGCGTGATCAAAACGTCTTCCATGGGCGATATAATCCATACTTTGCCGGCATTAACTGATGCGCAAATAGCTATTCCTAATCTTTCTATTGATTGGGTGGTGGAAGAGAATTTTACCGAAATTCCACGTTGGCATTCTGCCGTGAAACAAATCATTCCAATTGCCTTAAGACGTTGGCGAAAATCGCCTTTTTCGGCTCAGACCAAAAACGAGTGGAAATCTTACCGCACTTTATTGCAAGCCAATCAATATGATGCCGTGATTGATGCACAAGGGCTTTTTAAAAGTGCCTTTTTTGCGACACGCTTAGCCAATGGCATTAAGCATGGCTATGATCGCAAAAGTATCCGAGAGCCGATTGCTTCATTTTTCTACGATAAAAAATACGCGATTTCCTATCAACAACATGCGGTAGAACGAATTCGTCAGCTTTTTGCTCAAAGTTTAGGTTATAAATTACCTCAAGTTCGGGGCGACTATGGTATTGCTCGCCATTTTCTTCATCAAACTTTAGAAAAAAACTATGTGGTATTCATTCATTCTACAACTCGGGCAGATAAGCATTGGGAAGAATCAGAATGGCAAAAATTGATTGAAAAAATTACCGCACTTTCTGATTACGAAATTCGCTTACCTTGGGGAAATGAACAAGAAAAAGCGCGAGCAGAGCGTTTGGCTCAAGTTCATTCTAATGTGATCGTGTTGCCTAAGTTAACTTTAACTGAGCTTGCAAAACAGCTTGCAAATGCAAAAGCCGTCGTGTCTGTAGATACAGGCTTGGCGCATTTAACTGCCGCACTGGATAAACCCAATATTACGCTTTATGGCGCAACAGATCCGACCTTAATTGGCTGTTATGGTCAAAATCAGCATTATTTAACGGCGAATACAATGGAAAATATTACTTCAGACCAAGTGTTTTCTTCGCTTAATTTATTAATTAAATAGGCGATAAAATAATCGAATATGTATTTATCTGGATTGATTTTAGTCAAAATATTGCCTATTTTCTGATAGTTGGCAAAATTTAGGGTTGACCATTTAGGTTGTAGTGTATAAACTGCAAAAAGTTCAATTTTTTAATAAACTTCATTAAATAATAGGGAAAGCGTTATGAAAAAAACACTTCTTGCTTTATCTGTAGCGGCATTAGCAGCAGGTTCTGCACAAGCTTATAACTTCCACATTGACCAAACTGGTACTGATGTTGATTTTTACGGTTCTTTACGTGTTAAATGGGAAAGCACCTCTAACAAAACTAACTATGTAAATGGTGATGTAACTAAAGAACACATCAACCACGCAGTTGATAATAACGGTTCACGTTTTGGTTTTAAATTAAAACAAAGCTTGGGTGGCGATTTCTACGCTTTAGGTCGTGTTGAATGGCGTATGCGTGGTGAAGCACCTTCACAACATGATTTTGACCATGTTTATACTCACCAACTTTATGCTGGTTTTGGCCACAAACAATTCGGTGAGTTAACTTACGGTAACATGGTGACTATCACTGATGAAGTAAAACAAAGTGACTTAGCAAATACTTACAGCTTGACTGATGGCCTATTAGAGACTTCAGCTCGTCGTGTAACACAATATGTTTATAATGGTGACTATGGTTCAAATAAAGTGAAATTTGGTGCGTACTACGGCGGTTCAAGCAAACGTAACATTAAAAACGTAGATTTAAAAAATAACCGTAAAAACACTTGGGGTACAGGTCTTATCTTTGATCATGAAATTGATAGTATCCAAAATGTAACTGTCGCAGCAGGTTTCACTCGTGAAATTTCTGAAAATGCTGACAAAACAGCATACTACAGCAATGCTTATGCTTTAGGTTTAGCATATAACTTTGTTCACACTACTTATGGTTTAGACCTTGCTCACAAAGATACTAAAAATAAAGATGGTGCAGGTAACAAAGTAAAAAATAATGAAGTGACCGCAGTAATTCGCCAAGGTTTAAATGAAGACTGGAATGTATATGCAATGTATTCTTACAAAACTGAGAAAACTTTACCTGTAGGTTCTGCATATTCAAAATCAACAGATCGCCAATTCTTAGTAGGTACTGAATACTACGTATACAATCAAGGTTCTTTAAAAGTGAAACCATTCTTAGAATGGCAAGCAACTCGTACTAAATACGAAAACAGCACTGTAGATCGTAGCCGTGATTTCAAAACTGTTATCGGTTTACGTGCATACTGGTAATTTATCAGTTTAATCTGATAAAGCGGATAGTGAGAGCTATCCGCTTTTCTTTTTGGCTTGTAATTTTGATTTTCACCCCCATAATACTGCACAGGCACAAAGTGCGGTAACAAAACGACATCTTTTTTGAACGTTTTAGATTTATTCACAAAATTGATCGCACTTTTTACTCAAAGAATAAATAGGAACAAATAATGAATTATACTCAAGATAATGACAAACTTTACCGTTACCTTTTTCAAAACCGTGCAGTGCGTGGTGAATGGGTGCGATTAAACCAAACTTTCACTGATACCTTGAATACCCATCATTATCCAAAAGCAGTACAAAACTTATTGGGTGAGATGATGGTAGCGACTAATTTGTTGACCGCAACATTAAAATTTAACGGTAATATTACGGTTCAAATCCAAGGTGATGGTCCATTAAAATTAGCCTTAGTTAATGGCAATGATCAACAACAGATCCGTGCATTAGCACGTGTACAAGGTGATATTCAAGACGGCATGAGCCTACATGATATGATCGGCAAAGGCGTATTAGTGATTACGATTGCTCCAACTGAAGGTGAACGTTATCAAGGCGTTATCGGTTTAGATAAACCAACGATTACGGAATGTTTAGAAGACTATTTTGTTCGTTCCGAGCAATTACAAACTCAGCTTATTATTCGCACGGGTGAATATGAAGGCAAACCAGTTGCTGCAGGGATGTTGTTGCAAATCATGCCAGATGGTCAAGGTACGCCAGAGGATTTTGAGCATTTAACTACGTTAGCTGCAACCGTAAAAGATGAGGAGTTATTTGGATTACCCGCAGAAGAATTGCTTTATCGTTTATATCACGAAGAAGTTGTGGAGGTTTTTGAACCGCAATCAGTTTCTTTCTTCTGTGGTTGCTCACCTGAGCGTTCAGGGGCAGCATTATTACTGATTCCAGAAGCTGAAATTGAGGAAATCTTAGAGGAGCATAAAGGCAGCATTGATATGCAGTGTGAATGTTGTGGCACGCATTACTTCTTCAATAAAGAAGCGATTGATAAACTCAAACAAGCCCAATAAGAAAAATCCCCGTTCATGATAACGGGGATTTTTTTATGCGCTTTTATTGTTGAACTTGTTCTAAGCAATGTTTGATGGCATCTGGAATCGAGCCACCATGATTTTTATTGGGAATGGAAATAAACTCTACGGAATTACCTTGTTTTTCCAATATTTCCGCTAATTGATGCACATTGATTGTTCGCATTTGTTTCCGTTGATTAATACGTTGTAATTGTTCTTCAGTCATATTCGGATCCTCTTCAGGATGCTCTTCATAATAGCCTAATGTAATCAGAATATGTGATGGTTTTTGGCTAATCCATGGCTCATTTTGAGGTAAAAATGAGCCGTTTCCCCACCAAAGAGAAGGGCTTGCCAATGTGTAATGTTGAAATAAATCTGGTTGATGGAAGAGCACGTACAATCCAAATAATCCACCAAAAGAATGACCAAAGAAATATTGTTTTTCCTTATTGATATCGAAATGCTGTTCAATATAAGGCTTTACGTCTTGTTGAATAAAACGTAGAAAATCAGCGGCTTTCCCTCCTTTGGCAAATTCAGTGCCTTCTACTGGAAACGTGTAATCTCTCATTCGTTCCTCAATAGCGTAAGCTTTATCAGATACATAACCGATGCCGACAATAAGGGGGAGCGGTTTGTTAGGATTGACAGCATTCATTGCTATTGGAAATTGAGCGTTACCATCTAGCGTATAAAGTGCGGTCAGTTTTTGCGATGTTTTTGGTGGCACAGCAATAAACAAACGATAATGCTTACCTTCAAAAGTAAAATCTTTTTCTTGAATTTGATACATTTTTTTCATGCTTTCTTGAATAGGAGGAATCTTAAAGTTGGGTTCTGCTTGTGCTTGTGCGCTTTGCATAAACATCAGCAGGAAAAATAAAAAGGGTAAACGCAGAAATGAGAACATGGTTATCGAGTTTTGAGTTGATAATGGTTCTCACTATATCGAAAATATGATGGGTAAATCAACCTTGTTGTATCCTAGCCTTTTAAACCACCTAAAAAGGGGTAGGATTTTCCAATGAATGTTCAAAAATGAGATCTACTTAACATTTTTTTTTTGACAATTCCCATACAATAAGCATAGGAAAAATTTTTAAACTTTAATCAAGAGGTGAACTATGACTGATGTTAAAAACGTAATTAAAGAACTTGAAGCCGTTGGCATTCGTAACGTACAAGAAGTGGTTTATAACCCAAGTTATGAACAACTTTTTGAAGAAGAAACAAAACCAGGTTTAGAAGGCTTTGAAAAAGGTACACTTACCACAACTGGCGCGGTTGCTGTTGATACAGGGATCTTTACCGGTCGTTCCCCGAAAGACAAATACATCGTTTTAGATGATACCACAAAAGATACTGTGTGGTGGACTTCTGATGTAGCAAAAAACGATAATAAACCAATGACTCAAGAAACTTGGTCAAGCTTGAAAGGTCTTGTGACTAAACAACTTTCTGGCAAACGTTTATTCGTGGTTGATGGTTTCTGCGGCGCAAGTGAACAAGACCGTATCGCGGTACGTATTGTGACTGAAGTAGCATGGCAAGCACACTTTGTGAAAAATATGTTCATTCGTCCTACAGAAGAACAATTAAAAACCTTTAAACCTGATTTTGTGGTCATGAACGGTTCTAAATGCACTAATCCGAACTGGAAAGAACAAGGCTTGAACTCTGAAAACTTCGTTGCATTTAACTTAACTGAGCGTATTCAATTAATCGGTGGTACTTGGTACGGCGGTGAAATGAAGAAAGGTATGTTCTCAATGATGAACTACTTCCTACCACTTAAAGGTGTAGGTGCAATGCACTGTTCTGCTAACGTAGGTAAAGACGGTGATGTAGCAATCTTCTTCGGTTTATCAGGTACAGGTAAAACCACACTTTCTACCGATCCAAAACGTGAATTAATCGGTGACGATGAGCACGGTTGGGATGATGTAGGTATCTTCAACTTTGAAGGTGGTTGCTACGCGAAAACTATCCATCTTTCTGAAGAAAATGAGCCGGATATTTATCGTGCAATCCGTCGTGATGCATTATTAGAAAACGTCGTTGTTCGTGCTGACGGTTCAGTTGATTTTGATGACGGTTCTAAAACTGAAAATACTCGTGTGTCTTATCCAATTTATCACATTGATAATATTGTTAAACCGGTGTCTCGTGCAGGGCATGCAACGAAAGTCATTTTCTTAACTGCGGATGCATTCGGTGTATTACCGCCAGTGTCTAAATTGACACCAGAGCAAACCAAATACTACTTCTTATCGGGTTTTACCGCTAAATTAGCTGGTACAGAGCGTGGTATTACTGAACCAACTCCAACCTTCTCAGCATGTTTTGGTGCGGCGTTCTTAACTCTCCACCCAACACAATATGCTCAAGTGTTAGTTAAACGTATGCAAGCTGCCGGTGCAGAAGCATATTTAGTTAATACAGGTTGGAATGGTACAGGTAAACGTATCTCAATCAAAGATACTCGTGGTATTATCGATGCAATCTTAGATGGTTCTATCGAAAAAGCAGAAATGGGCGAGTTACCAATCTTTAATTTAGCGATTCCAAAAGCATTACCTGGTGTAGATTCTGCGATCTTAGACCCACGTGATACTTATGCGGATAAAGCACAATGGGAAGCGAAAGCGAAAGACCTTGCAGGACGTTTCGTGAAAAACTTCGAAAAATATGCGACTAACGCAGAAGGTAAAGCGCTTATCGCAGCAGGTCCAAAAGCTTAATTAGAGAATATCGTATCTAATTAAACATCTCTAAAAATAACCGCACTTTGGTTTTCAAATCAAAGTGCGGTTTTTTATATTAAGATTTTTTTTGTGAGTTATTCTTTCGCTACGGTAAGAATAGACCAAATATAAGCCAATATAACTAATACCGCAGAGACAGAAAACATGATGCTGACCATATCAACGAAAAAGAAACTTTCCAGAATCGGTTTAGTGAAGATGCGTTCCGCATATCTCGCGACAAATGTAATGATATAAGCCCATAAAGCCCAGGTGACTAGATCTAGTGCAAAGCTTTTGGCTTTAATCAGCAAGGGAAGGCTGCTACCTTTATTAATAATCATTAATTGTTGTAAAGTGGCGGTTGCCATTATTTAAACTCCTCTGTCAGGGCTTGTCCAGACAGCTAGCTTGGACTTGTTTCTAAAAATCGCTTTTGGGATTCCAACGAGTAACGTTACCGTATTAAGTAACCAATAAACATAGGGATACCAAATGCAGGAAATTCCATATTGGATCAATCCTTTTTCATAACGTGAATCAATGTATAAGCTTAAGAGACACTGTAAGAAGAAGGAAAAAAACATGATCGAGATATTTGTTTCAAACAGCTCCATGTTTTGAATACCTATACCTAAGGTAATCTTCCGGTATAGTGCAAGCGCAACCAGTACAACTAATAAGATTGCCCAAGTTGCGGTAACAAAATATTCAGCATACATTGGCCATAGACGGCGGTTTCTCCAACGCCAGACCTGAGGGAAATATTTGAGAATGGTTTCAGCACCACCTTGTGCCCAGCGTAAACGCTGTTTGTATAAGCCATAAAGACGTTCAGGCATTAATACCCAACATAAGGCACGAGGCTCATACATGATGTTGTAACCAGCCGTTTGAATTTTCCAACTAACATCAATGTCTTCGGTGATCATGTTGGTGCTCCAGCCACCGATTTCCTCCATCACATCTTTGCGGAAGAGACAACATACGCCGGATACCGTGAAAATGGTTCCCATCAGACTTTGAGCGCGTTTAATTAAACCGATAATGGAGCTAAACTCAGATACTTGTAAGCGACCTAGGATGGTACTGCGGTTACGTACGCGTGGGTTGCCGGTAACGGCACTGTAAGTGCGGTTTAATTCGAGGGATTGCACCATATAGTCGATAGCATCAAAATCTAATACGGCATCGCCATCAATACAGGCTACATATTCACCTTTAGCAACTAACAAGCCATGATTTAATGCGCTAGCTTTACCTTGGTTTTCTTGGTGAAGCGCCACGATGCGGTCATCAGCTTTTGACCAACGGTCAATAATTTCGCCAGTGTTATCTTTACTGCCATCGTTGATGAATATTAGCTCATAGTTTGGATATCTGAGTTGGAGTAAGTAAGGAATGGCTTCATCTAAGTTGTCCCCTTCGTTATAGCAAGGCACCATAATGCTGACCATAGGAACGCGTTCTTTAGGCATTTGTTGGAAGGTTGGTTGCCCAAGTTTTCCTTCCATAAAAAGGTAATAACACAGACTTGCAGTCACCCAATATATCGCCATTCCGGCAGGATACATGAATACGAAGATACTCACGGCTTCTAAGAATTGTTGGTTCATAGTCAATCCTTATTTTTTTCCTGCATTCGTATTTACGGAAAAATACGGTTTCATTTTGTTCATATCCGGTTGATTCGTTAAAAAGTTATCCGGATAGTAGCCATAGCTATAAATATGATTTTTTTGTAATAGCGTCATCCAATCAATCAATTCGGATTCAGGAATTGGTTTTTGAGTTCGCCAATTCACCGCTTGGAATTCAAATAAGACTTTCTCTAATGGCGCTTGGGCTTTCACATTTTCAATGAGAGAAGCAAACCATTGATAGGCTTCTTTTTGTGAAATAGGCTGCTCATTTTCCATATATGGCATCGCCATGATGGCAGTGGTATCGTAATTTTCGGTGAGCGTTTTTAAGTTTTGTGCCAACCATTCTTCTGCATTTGGATTTGTGATCACTGATGCATAAAGATTACGAGCCGTTTTAAGAGAATATGAACCACGCAAGAAATAAGGTTTTAACGCATCGGTGAGTTGATGGGTTAATTGGATTAAATCTTGTGTTTTTTGTTTTGCTTGTGGGCTAACCATACCTTCAGCATGATCACCTTCTGCGCCCTCAAAATCGGTTAGGAACACATCATCGTGGAATAAAATGCCATTAAATTTGGCGTAGAATGACAAATCGTTATAAATGGATTTAATGATTTCAACATTCTGTTTGTTATAAGGTGAAAGGCGTAAATAAGCCTTTGTTGAAGTCTTGCCCGTGCGGCTATCAATGACATATTCCGCCTCTTTTACGCCTTTTCGTAAATCAAAGGCGAGTACAGGCATCCAAGCGTAGACTTGTACGCCCGCGCGCGTTTGCAATTGCCAGGCAATTCGGCCAAAAATATCATCTCGTACAGGAAGGTATTTATTCGGAAAATACAAGGCATCCGCTACACCATCCCCATCGGGATCAGAGAAGGCTTGAAGATAAACTGTCGTCACACCATAGCGATAGATGCGGTCGATTAACTTATCAAGGTTTTTGGCTTGCTGAGCTTTATCCGCATCATAGACATAATCTAAATCGACATGCAGTACTCGTTGAATTTGTTTGCTTTCATCAATGCCATCAAGATAGTTTTTAACGGTATTTAGATCGGTTTCTGCATTAAGTAATAAGCGTCCAATGTGTTTATCGCCAACTTTATTAACAATTTTCTCACCCAATGAGAAATAGTGTGGCATTCCTGCTTGTCGTGCAATTTGCACAGCAATATCATTAAATTGTCCATAAGGCCACACCATTACACGTGGTTTCTTACCGATATGATTGATTAATGTTTGAACGGTACGGGTGAAATCAGATTTCAATCTATTTTTGTAGGCATCTTCTGTTTCATATTTCCCATTTTTATATTCAGGCGCAATCACAGAGGGTAATTGACCACCAGATGGGTTAGCATTAATACCGTTATGAAGATTATGGGTATGGGAAGCAACTTCAACGAGTCCGCTCTGTTCCATTTCTTTCACTTGTGCCCAAGTAGCAAAAACGGAACGATCTAACATTTTATCAGCATAAGCGATTTTTTGATCTGCCGGCGTATCTAACCAGCCTGTCACTGGCGCAAAAACAGCAGGGTAGTTATAAGCCTTTAATAGAGGGAAGACCACGTTATACATGGTTTCATAGCCATCATCGAAGCTTAGTAATACCGCATTATCAGGTAATGTGCCTTTACCATTTTCAGCATCGATAACTTGCTGCCAACTGATCACGTTGTATCCGTTTTCTTTTAACCAATTAAAATGTTTAATTAAGGTTTGGGCTGAAATCGTTTGAGGAAAATACTGTTTTTGATTTTCAGCCGCACTTTCATCCACAACTGAGTGATAGGCTAATACGCCATAACGATCTTGTGCAGAGGCAAAAGCCGAAAAAAGGGAAAGCGTGCAAATAATGATTTTTGCAAAATGTTTTAGAGATCTCATAAAGTTATACCGCTTAAGTATTTAATAATAAATAGAGAAATTTAAATTTCCGAAATTGTTGAATTCAGCACTGCCGTCGTAAATATTCTTTTTACGCCCGATTTCATAAGACACGCCAAATTTTTTACCAATACGCCATTGGTGTCCGTAACTAATCGACCACATTTTTTCTTGACTGAGTTCTGCCTGTTTATAAGCACCTACGCTGGCTTTCAGGTGGTGATTTAAGACTAAGCCATAATTAAGTGGTTGGTAGTAACTTAAATCCGCACCGAATTCCAAGCTTGTCGCTTTTGATGGGTTGTAATATTCAGCAGAATCAATGGTTTTATTTTTGCTGTAATCGACTCTGAAATTGTTGGTTAGCGCCCAACGGTCATGTTTGAATGTATTGAGATTCAACCAGAAATTGGCTTCTTTTCTTAAGTTGCCGTCATCAAATTTCATGACGCCACCACCTAGCCCAGCTTGGAAAATATCGGAATAGGAATATGTGGTAGAGAAACCAATATCTTTGGTATACACACCTTTATTGATGGCTTTAACTGGAGTACCACTACCATTAATATTGGCATCTAAATTAAATGACCAATGTTGATTAAGAGTGTAATTTGCCTCTGTAGAGAAATAGGCTTTATCATTAAGCTTAATGCCTTTCCCGCTTTCCATTTTTACTTGGAGTGGATAGAAATTGAGCTCTGTTCCTACGCCAATTCGGCGAGAAATGAGACTTTCTTTGTCATAAGGGGAGCGAGTTTCTAAGTAATGAACGTAGAGATCGTGACCATTTGCTGTTTTCGGTGTGTAAATCGCATAATCTTGGCTACTTTCATTGCTATAACTGATTGGTGAAGTGCGATGCTGTAAGCCGATACTTCCTACAATTTTGCCAGAACGTGCTTGTTCGTAATGGTTTATGAGGGATTGTGCGGACTGACGTTGTTCTTCATTCATTGCATCAATCGTTTTTGAAACTGTTGGTAAATCATTTTGACTTAAGGCAGTTTCAGCCAGGTTATTGCGTGCTTCTTGCTGATCATTTTTACTCAAAAAATAACCGGCTTTTTCAGCCCATAATTTGGCATCATCATAGTTGCCACGATTTCGCTCAAGTTCTGCTTTTTGCAACATAACCCATGGATCACCTGGCGTTTTATTAAATAGACGATCATCAATCAGTTGCTGAGCCAATTTGCTGTTACCACGCCATAAGGCTAAACGTGCCAAACCAAAATAGCGAGAATCGTAGCCTGGATTCAGAATTTTTGATGTTCGGGTATAGTCATTGATATAAATATTTGAATTCATACGCTCTAAATATTGTTGCGCCAATTCAAATTTGCCTGCATCGCTTGCGGTCAGAGAGAGTTTATGAAGTAAACCATCGCTCACAGCGAATTTATTGTGTAGGGCTTGTTGTTCAATTACTTGATAAATTGCTAATGCTTTGTGTGGTGAGCCTTTTGCAGCCCAATAATCACCAAAGGCTTCTTCTAAATACGCCGGCACATTAGATTGAGCCTGTAATGTATTGAAATCGTCTTCTATTTCATCAAATTTATTCAAGCGAACACCCATCACAAAACGATCTTGCAATGCTTGTTGATACAGAGGATGCTCAGGATTAATTTTGGCCAAAAGTGCGGTCAATTCTTCAAATGATTTTTCTTGCTGTGCAGGCGTTGTCGCATTTTTTGAAGAGGTAATCGTCTTACCATGCTCAAACCACATCATGTCTTTTTGATTGAATTGATCCGGATAGGCTTTTTGTAATTTCTCTTGTAATGGCAGAAGGTTGTATTTTGATGCTAAACGATACAACTCTCTCATTAAGGTGATATTTTTCGGATTTTGTTCTAACTGACGTTGCCAACGGCCAAGTTTAGCCATATCGGGTTCAGTGAAATCAAGCAAATAACTCTCAGCATCAAGATAGGCATTATCTTGTCCAAAACGTTTTTTATAAACATTCAGTGCATTTTTTGCCGCATTGTAGTTTTTGGTTTCTGTGAAAGCTAATGCGCCACCAAGCCATCCATTTGGATTATCAGGGTATTGCTTTTGCAATTGGGAATAGAATACAACGGCACGATCGTATTGTTTTTCATTTCGAGCGGCTTTGCCTAAATTTTCGAGTTCATTTTGGGAAAATTGCGCTGGAGCGCAGCTTTCGCAAAGTGAAAGTGCTTTAGCGGATTGATTCGTCCTCAGATAGAGTGTCATTAAATCATCGCGCACTTTCACATCGTGCGTCCTCTTAAATAAGGCCTCAAGTTTTGGAATGGCTTGATTTAATTGGGCTTCTCCTTGACGAGATAAAATGATGATATTTTC
>CABQSN010000039.1:0-12580 GCA_902466845.1 uncultured Haemophilus sp. | reverse complement strand
AAAGTGCGGTCAAATTTTCTGCCATTTTTTTATTTTTGTGGAGAACGAGATCAAAAGTTTCGTCAAATGGCTGAAGTCAATCGACTTAATTTAATGCTGATTCCTGATGCAGGCCATAATGCCCATTTAGAAAATCCAATATATTTTGCTAAAAAAATCGAAAATATTGTATTAAAAATTGCTCAACCTTAAGGGAAATGCTAGGATTTAGCCCTTTCATTTTATTTGACTCTTAAGGAAGCAAAATGTCCTCACAACTTCGTAATGATCCACTTAAGGTTGCTTTAGCATCTATGGTGGGTACCGCAATTGAATTCTTCGATTATTATATCTATGCCGCTGCGGCAGTATTAGTTTTTAACACGCAATTCTTCCATAGTGGCGATCCGCTTTCAGATGATTTGCTTTCTCTTTCGACACTAGCCTTAGCGTTCTTTGCTCGTCCAATTGGATCAGCTTTATTTGGGCACTTTGGTGATAAGATTGGTCGTAAGAAAACCTTGGTCGCCTCTTTGGTTTTAATGGGCGGATCTACGGTCGTTATCGGTTTATTGCCGACTTATTCTCAAATTGGTATTTGGGCACCGATTTTGTTATGTATTTGCCGAGTTGGTCAGGGTATTGGTCTTGGTGGTGAATGGGGCGGCGCTGCTTTAGTGGCAACAGAAAATGCGCCAGAAGGAAAACGTGCTTGGTATGGTACATTCCCTCAATTAGGTGCGCCAATTGGTTTATTTGTGGCTAATGCGACCTTCTTCTTAGTGAGCTATTTCTGGGGGCAACAAGCCCTTGTTGAGTGGGCATGGCGTATCCCGTTTGTTTCTTCTTTAGCCTTAGTTTTAGTTGGGTTGTATGTTCGTTTAACTTTACATGAGAGCCATGTCTTCGTTGAAGCGGAAGAAAAAGGGAAAAAATTAAAAGCACCGGTGAGTGTGGTATTCACTAAACACTTTAAACCTATGGTGATTGGTACCTTTATTATGGTGGCAACTTATTCCTTGTTCTATATTATGACCGCCTTTGCTCAAGCGTATTCTCGTACACCGGCAACCCTTTCAGAAGCGGGCTATCCTATGGGGTTAGGCATTCCTGCCAATACCTTCACGGGATTACTTTTAATGAGTGCGATCGTTTTTGCGATTTTTATCAGTATTTCAGGTCTTTATGCAGATAAAATCGGTCGTCGCAAATGGTTAATTTGGACAACGGTCAGCATTTTAATTTTTGCATTATGTATGCCATTATTCCTTGGAAACGGTACACCAACTTCTGTATTTGCTTTCTTAGTAATTGGTATGGCATTAATGGGCATGACATTTGGCCCAATGGCAGCGTTATTGCCTGAATTATTCCCAACAGAAGTGCGTTATTCTGGGGCTTCTTTAGCTTACAACATTGCATCGATTATCGGGGCAACCATTGCAGCAATGATTTCATTAAAAATCAATGCTCTCTATGGCTTAATGGGCGTGGGGATTTATTTAGCCATTAATGCATTCTTAACCTTGTTAGCATTATTAGCCTCAAAAGAAACGAAAAACGTCGATTTAACGCAAATCTAGTGATTAATTAATCATGAAAAAGCTGATGTAAATAACATCAGCTTTTTTTATTTGTTGAAAGGATGCAATAAAAAAGAGCGTATTGCTACGCTCTCAGTCGATAAAAGTGCGGTTAAAAACAGCGTATTTTTATGAAAAGAATTAATCTTCACCCCATACTTCTTTAGCAATTTCTTCAACGTAACGAACTTTTGCCCATTGCTGTGCTTCCGTCATGATATTCCCTTCTTCTGTTGACGCAAAACCACATTGTGGGCTTAAGCAAAGCTGTTCAAGTGGAAGATATTGAGTCGCTTCTTCAATGCGTGCTTTAATAGCCGCTTTATCTTCTAATTCAGGGAATTTTGAACTGATTAAACCTAATACAACACGGCCTTTGTGTGGATTATTGGCAAAGTGTTTTAATGGTTCAAATCCACCAGAACGTTCGTCATCATATTCAAGGAAGTAGCCATCGTATTGGGTTTGACCGAATAACGCATCCGCAATAGGATCGTATGCGCCGGTTAGTAAATAAGTTGAACGGAAATTGCCACGGCAAACGTGTGTTGTGATAACCATATCTGCTGGTTTAGCAGCTAATACAACTTGAATATTTTCAAGCGCTTGTGCTTTATCCGCTTCAAATTCTGGTTTTAAGTGATTATTACAGAGTGAACCCCAATACACATCATCAAATTGTAAATAACGACAGCCCGCATCATAGAAGGCTTTAATCGCATCTTTATACGCTTGTTGAACATCTTTGGCAAATTCTGCACGTGTCGCATAAACGCCCGTATCCCATTGAATTGGATACATTAATTGATTCGGACTTGGAATGGTATATTTTACGACGCCACGATCCCCAACAATGTCTTTTAATTTTTTGAAATGTTCGATAAATGGGTGGTTTGGATTCCAAGATACTTTACCGCAGCAGCGAGTATTGTAAGGTTTGGTTTCCACGCCATTAAATTTATAACCGTGTTCAGGGTGATAACCTTCGATGCCATTTAGGTTTTCTAAGAAATCAATATGCCAAAATGCACGGCGATATTCCCCATCTGTGATCACTTGAATACCGGCATTTAACTGTGCTTGTACTAATTTAGCAATTTCTTGATCTTCAACTTCCGTTAATTGTTCACGAGAAAGTTCGCCTGCTGCAAATTTTGCACGGGCTTCTTTTAAAGGTTGAGAACGTAAATATGAGCCCACAGTATCAGCGTGGAAGGGAAGTGTTTTTGATGTCATGTTTATATCCTTCTTTTTTATTTTCGTATGCTGATTTTAACGTAAGGATATTTCATGATCAAAGTAATGATTTTTTCATTCATAATGAAAATAATTAATGCAGAGAAAGATTAGCTTTCAGCAATTCCCATTGCACAAACAGCAGCCGAACTCCATGCCCATTGGAAATTGTAGCCGCCTAACCAACCGACAACATCGAGCACTTCACCGATAAAATAGAGACCTTTAATCTTTGTGGCTTCCATGGTTTTTGATGAAATCTCATGGGTATCAACACCACCCATCGTGACTTCAGCCGTGCGGTAGCCCTCAGTGCCATTAGGAATAAATTGCCAGTTGTGGATTAAATTCTCTAAATTTTCTAACCACACTTTACTTAAGTTCGCAATCACTTCATCTTGAATCAAGCCTTGTTCTAACCAAAGCTCGACTAATTTTTTCGGTAATAAGCGACTTAATACGGTTTTTAACTGCAATTTTGGCGAAGATTGACGCATTTCATCTAGGTGATGGTGAATATTGTTATAAGGCAATAAATCTAAATGAATGCTTTCACCAGGTTGCCAATAATTGGAGATTTGTAAAATAGCAGGGCCTGATAAACCACGATGGGTGAATAGCATTTGATGAGTAAAGGTTTTGTGCTGATTCGTCGCCGCCACATCTAATGAAACACCAGAGAGTGCCGAGTAGAATTTTTCACTTTCTCGCCACGTGAATGGCACAAGGCTTGCACGAGGAGGAATCACATTTAATCCAAATTGTTCTGCAATTTGATAGCCAAAAGGCGAAGCGCCTAAGCCAGGCATAGAGAGCCCGCCCGTGGCAATAATCAAATTTTGGCATTGCCATTCAACTGCATTTACCTTTAATTTGAACCGTGCATTAGGGATATTTTCAATGGCCTCAATATCACTGACTTCGCTTCGTAGTTGAATGTTGACACCGTATTTGTCACATTCGGCTCCGAGCATCTTCACAATATCTTCTGCGCCATTATCACAAAATAACTGACCTAATTCTTTTTCATGGTAAGGGATGCCGTATTCAGCGACTAAAGCAATGAAGTCCCATTGTGTATAACGTTTTAAGGCAGATTTGACGAAATGTTTATTTTGGCTGATATAACGGCCAGATGTGATTTCCATATTGGTGAAATTACAGAATCCACCGCCAGACATTAAAATTTTTCGACCAATTTTCTTACCGTTATCAAAAATGGTGGCTTGTTTGCCAAGTTTGCCTAACTGGGCGGCACAAAATAAGCCGGCAGCACCGGCTCCAATAATGATATTTTCTGAATAATGAGACATAGCTTATTGTGAGGTTTGTCCTTTTTCAAAATAGTCTATCATTTTGATTCGTTGGATGACAGTACGGCGATCCACGGCAGCATTACCCGAATCTAATAATTGCTGCCAATAAGCTTTGGCTTTTTCAGCTTCATGATTTTTAAAGGCTTCGGTCGCCAATAATGTCATTACTGATATTTCATGTTTATCTTGTTTTAACGCCTCATCCATTATTTGCTGGATTTGTGGTGTGATGTTTTGACCGGCTTGATAATAAAGTGCGGTCGCTTTTAGGCCTAAAATAGCGGGAGTTGTGCCTGAAATTTTTTCTGCATTGCTATAGGCGATGAGCGCATGATCAAATTCATCATTTTGCATGTAGGCATCACCTAGCTGAGCCCAAAGCTCAGGGTTATTCACATCTTCTCGAATTTTATTTTGAATTTTGAGCACCATATCTTCTTTTTGATGCACCATTGATGTATCTGTTTTTTTATTGGCAAGCTCAAGCATCTCTTTTTCGCCTTGTTGAACACGTTCAAAACGATCAAGGGAGAAGTAATAACTTAAGGGAAGAATTAATAAAATAGCAAAGACCCAAATGGCGGATTTGGTTTCAAATTTGACCGCACTTTTTTCTTCTTTAGGCGCTGTATGAGGATGATTTTCAAGTTGTTTAGGTTCGCCTTCTGATTTTTTGGTGGAAAACAAAATCAACGCAAAAGCACCAATTAATAGCAAAATAGGCAATAGCCAGAGTAGTGCTGTATTCCATTGGAAAGGTGGCTTATAGTTCACGAAATTACCGAAACGTGCTGTCATCGTGTCGATAATTTGCTGATTCGTTTTTCCTTCATCCACCATTTTATAGACTTCAATACGTAAGTCATAAGCAATCGGCGAATTGGACTCAACTAAGTTCTGATTCTGACATTGTGGGCAACGTAAGGATTTTGCCAGTTCAACAGCACGAGTGCGATCGGTTTGGTTTTTAAACGCATAGGTATCGACCATTTCTGCGTGAGCAAAAAGGGCAAACGTCAGTAAAAGTGCGGTCAGAAATCGGGTTAATTTTTTCATTTTACTTTTTAGTTAATTCATCAAGTTTTGGTTTGATTTCGGTAAGCCACGTTTCACGATCCATATAGCCAGAATGACGATAACGGATCATGCCGTGCTCATCGACAACATAGGTTTCTGGTGCACCATCTACGCCTAATTGCATCGCAAATTCACCACGGCTATCGTCAATAGTGAGTATAAATGGATTGCCCATGCGTTCGAGCATTGCAATACCGTTTTGTGGTTTGTCACGATAGTCGATGCCAACGATGGGCACTTCTTTTGAAATTTCCATCAAAAGAGGGTGTTCCTGTTGGCAATAGCCACACCAACTTCCCCACACATTAAGTAGGAAAGGTTTCTTTGGGAAATCTCTTGGGCTGACAATTTGACTCGGTTCAAGCAAATTCGCTTGATAGAATTCCGGCACTGGCTTATCAATGAGTGCTGAGGCAATTTGTTTTGGATCTTTATGTAAGCCAACAAAAAGCAGTAAGCAAATACTCAATAACAAAATCAGCGGTAAAAACAAAATAAACTTTTTATTCATCACGTTTTCTCTTCAAATTGATGGCTGAACATAATGCGCCAAGTGCCATTAAAATGCCCCCGAGCCATAACCAGCGAATAAGCGGTTTGTAATGTAATCGGAATGTGAACTCGCCTTTACCTAAGTTATCACCCATAACAATGTATAAATCGCCCCAAAAGCCAGCATCTAACCCTACTTCACTCATGGTCATGGTGCGAACATCATAATAACGGCGTTCCGGTACAATTTCAGCGTACGGTTTGCCTTGTTTTGACACGCTAACGAAAGCGACTTCGGCGGTAAAGTTTGGCCCAATTTCATTGGAAAAACGATCGTAGTGGAATTCAAATTGACCTAATTGTTGGCTTTGTTGTGGCGCGAGTCTAACACCTAATTCACTGCCAAAGTAACTACTCATTACAGCGCCCATTGTGGCAATAGCCACGCCGCAGTGTGCGAGAATCATCCCGAAATAGGCCAGTCTTACTTTTGCCCAATTTTGCCATAAGGTGACGAATAATACCCAAATCGCGAGGGTGAGTAATACATAAGCGAAGAAATGGAAACGTAACGCACTGTCATTTTGCAACGCATTCCAAATCATGCCATAAGCCATCACTGCTGCAGGAATGAGTAATAACAAGCGTTTGAAAAAGTGTTTCTTATCGGTTTTAAACCAGCCTAAGCAAAGAGTGCCCGCCATGGCAAAAAGCACTAACGTGAGCAATGGCAAGAAAATACTATTAAAGTAAGGGGCCCCCACAGAAATACTTCCCCAATTCATGGCTTGGAATAGCATTGGATAGAAAGTGCCTAAGAAGGTACTGACGGTGGCGACGGTCAATACGATGTTTAAACCTAAAATTGCCCCTGTTTTAGAAATGAGCGGAAATTTGACCGCACTTTCATTGGTATTTGTGCGTAGGGCAAATAAACTGAGTGAGCCGACAGTCAATAAGAAGAAAATAAGTAATAGTACATAACCACGGGAGCTATCTAAAGCAAAAGCATGAACAGAGGTTAATGCACCTGAACGGACAATAAATGTGCCTAATACACTAAATGCAAAAGCGAGGAGGGAAAAGAGTGTTGTCCAGTAGCTAAACATGCCTTGCTTTTCAGTCACCATCAAACTGTGTAAAAGTGCGAGTCCCAATAACCATGGCATAAGTGAAGCATTTTCTACTGGGTCCCAGAACCACCAGCCACCCCAGCCTAATTCGTAATATGCCCACCAAGCACCGAGAACGATCCCTAACGTTAAGAACAGCCAAGAAACGAGAACCCAAGCTCGCATCGCACGTGCGATTGTTTGTGCAGAACGATTAAAGATCAAGGCAGAAATGGACATGGCAAAGTTAACAGCAAAGCCCACATAACCCACATATAAAAGCGGCGGATGGAAAATTAAGCCAATATCTTGCAGCATTGGGTTGAGATCTCGCCCTTCTGCAGGGGCAGGAAAAGCACGTCCAAATGGATTGGAGTAGAACAAAATGAAAATAGCAAATCCAAGACAAATTAAACCGAGCAAAGAAAGGGTTTGTGCAGAAAAAGTGCGGTCATTTTTGCGAGAGAAAAAGGCAAAAGCCACTAACCAAAGACTTAATGTGAAAAGCCAAAATAAAATAGAGCCTTCATGTCCACCCCAGGTGGCGGCGACTTTGAAAAATGTTGGTAGTTGAGAATTGGAGTGCGCTGCCACGTATTCCAAAGTGAAATCATCTGTCGCAAAAGAGTAGGCGAGAATACCGATGGATACGCTTGTAAAAATACCGAAGCAATAGCTTAATCCCCAAGCTGTATTAGTGAGAGTGGGTTTATTTCGCCAAATACCAATTTGCGGCACGATGGAAAGTAAGATCGCCGCGGTGGTAGCAAAGAGTAATGAGAGAAATCCGAGTTCGGGAAGCATAGTATTCTTCAGTATTATATTAAAGGTTGTATTTTACAAAATAAGGTTAATTTTAAGCATGAAAAACATACGTAAAATTAACCGCACTTTAGTCTTTTAAATAAACAAAAGGCGTATTGTATACGCCTTTTGATTAAATAAGAAGTTTATCCTTACGCAACGGTAAGTTGTCCGCCGTACAAGATGAAGTAACGTAAGCAGAGAACCCCGATTAAGTCGAAGATTGACACAAGGATAATAAAGTTCTTGTTGTATTTTAAGTTGTCTTTTACTGCAAGGTTCGCAAGTAGAGGAATTAAGATACCAATTAAGAATACCCCAATCCAGAACACTGCACCCCAGAAGCCGGAAAGTGCATTGTGTAATGCAACCACTTTCTGACCACCACCGAAGTGTAGACCAACAAAGAAACAGATTAATAAACCAAGTTCAGTCACCATAATTGGCACTTCAAATTTATGAATGAAGTGTGATTCATGGCTATCACCTTTTAATTTACCTGCAATGAGGATAAATAAGAAGGTTGCTGCGATACCTGAAGAGGTACCAGAAGCCAGGAATAACGCTGGTAGAACAGGGTTATTCAACATTGGGTAACTGATCAATGCTGAAAGTAAGAAACCAGTATAAGCCCCTAGCACAGCGGCTAAGATGAAGAGAATAACTTCTACAGGACCAGTTAAACGTTCTAATACATTGATAATTTTACCGACGAAGCCAAGTTTTGGCATAAAACGTTGAATGAACGCCATGATATCTTCTTTGAAGATAACCGCACACCAACATACCAAGAACAGCATATAAACTTGGAATAACATTACCCCCATAGACATTACAGAGTTGAATTGATAGTTAAACATCAATTTCCAGAATGTCCAAGGACGTGCCAAGTGGAAAATTAACAGGGTTAAACCAATTAATGTTGGCACAGAACCTAAAACGGCGGCCGCTCGGATAATCCAGTTTTTGCTAGGATTTTCTAATTTGTGACTACGTTTATAAGCAATCGCTAATTGTACCGCACCGGAAGAAATACCAAGTAAGAATAAATAGATAGCGA
This sequence comes from uncultured Haemophilus sp., assembly GCA_902466845.1. Lineage (GTDB taxonomy): Bacteria > Pseudomonadota > Gammaproteobacteria > Enterobacterales > Pasteurellaceae > Haemophilus_D. The sequence continues at coordinate 3,921 of CABQSN010000039.1, read as the reverse complement.
TTGTTGAATCCCACACCAAATTAGGTGTGTGAAACGGAACAGGATAATCTAATGTCATCTTCTTGGCTCCCCGTGTTGGAATGGAATATGGTAAAGATTTGGTTGAGTACCTAATTCCACTTTAGTGCGATAAACCGGATTTTCTTTCACTTTGCGGGAAACTGCACTGCTTGGATCATTCATATCGCCAAAGGTTAATGCTTTGGTTGGACAAGCTTCTACACAAGCAGGTTGTTTGCCAGCTGCTAAGTTTGTATCGCGACAGAAGTTACATTTATCCGCAGTACGGTGTACTGGGTGAATGAAACGTACGCGGTAAGGACAAACTGCAACACAGTATTGGCAACCTACACAAAGATCTTTATGCACATCGACGATACCTGTTTCAGGATCAATAAATGATGCACCGGTCGGACAAACTGCCACGCAAGGGGCGTTTGTACAGTGTTGGCAAGATTGACGGAAAAACTCGTATTCTTGATTTGGGAATTCGCCGTAAGGTTCACTACGGAGAATTTCCAAACGTGAAACGCCTTCAGGAACGTGGTTTGTTTCACGACAAGCATCCATACAAGCGGTACAGCCGATACAAGCTGTTTCGTCGTGTACCATTGCATAGCGTTTCGGTTTATCCGCCTTTTCCTCTTTCGCTAAAGAGGTAACTGATGTCCCCGTCATAAGGATTAGTGCCCCCATGCCGGAAACAAAGTTTCGGCGTGAACAAGCTGTCATTATTTATCCTTTTGTTCGGTTGATTGCGTTTGTGATTGTGCGTCTTTTGCCGCTTTGCGTTTTTGTTGTTCGCCGTGGCAATCTACACAAAGTTTCACACGATTTTTCGGTTGAATACCTTTCATCGCATCATCTTTCGGGTGTAATGTGTGGCAGCTTGCACAAGGCAATTTCATTGCGTGAACATCGTGCGCCCAAAGTTTTTCACGAAGTTTTGCAGGTTGGTGACAAGCAAAACAAACTTGGTTTTGTTCTTGCGCGGTATACATTGGTTTTTTATCACCAAAGATATCGCCATCAAAACGCATCACATCTTTTGCACCACGACGGTGATCTTCCGAAATATTACCGTGACAGTTTACACAGTTAATCGGTTTACCTGTGTTAGGGCTTTTTTGATTTAAGTGTGCGCCGTGGAATTTACCAAAGTGTAATTCACCACCAGATTGATCTAAAGTTTGGTTTTTATCAACTTGGTCAAATTTGTGACATTTCGCACAATATTGGTTTGGGTCACGTTGGTTATCCAATTGTGGCTCATAAGTGAGTTGAGAGGCAGGTGTTTTTGCCATCTCTTCCGCACTTGCAGCCATTGGCATTGCCGCAAGCATTGCAAGCAATGCGAGGGATTTTGCCGATTTGCTGATTAAAGAAGTTAAATTCATTCTGATTACCTCAAATATATGGTTAAAAATGACCGCACTTCGACACTTTAGTTACAAAGTGCGGTTCTTTTTTTATTGTTTTGTTGCGGTATCTTCAGCTAATTTGCCATTGGCTTTCGCTTCTTTTACCCATTGAGGTACAACAGTTTCTAAGAATTCTTTTTTCGCTTTACGTTCTTTCTCGATATCAATACCCATTACTTTCCATGCTTTATCAGCTGTAGAAATATCTGGTACTTCAACCGGAGTTTTCACGCCATGTTTAGTTAAGATTGCTGCAAGTTTAGCACGTGCATCCGCTGCTTTGTCTATACCAGAACCTAATACGCGAAGCATTACATCAGGTGCGTGCATGTGACCACCGTGGCTTGCTGCAGAGTAGTCCCAACGCCATTGTGCGTGACGGATATCCATTAAAGCAGGTTCCATTTCTTCTTTAGTTGCACCTGCATCCCATGCCGCTTTCGCTTCAAAGTGAGCACGAACAACTTGATCTTCTAAACGACCCATTACATCTTTCACTTCTTTTTTACGTGAAGCAACGATGTCTTTAAGTTTTTCTTTGCTTTGATCGTGACAGTTTGCACAAGTGGTATCAAATGCATCGAATGGGTTTTGGATTTGGTGGTCGGTGTAAACTTTACCGTCTTTACCTTGTACTTTAGGCATGTGACAGTCGATACAAGTTACGCCGTTTTTACCGTGCATACCTAAAGACCAAATTTCAAAGTCAGGGTGTTGAGCTTTTAACATTGGTGCTTTAGAAAGAGAGTGAGTCCAGTCACTGAAGCCGATATCATCATAGTATTTTTCGATGTCATCAACAGTTTGACCGTTATCCCAAGGGAAGGTTACTTGTTTTAAGTCGCCCGCGAAGTAGTATTCAACGTGACAGTTTGCACAGATTTCAGCACGTTTTTCAGTGCGAGCAGCTGTGTTAAAGCTTAAGTTAGCTTGTTCTTTACCTTCAGCTTTTGCTTTTGCTTGAAGTGCATTATTTAAGTGATCTAATGCACGAAGAACGTGTGGACGAGCAATACGTAATGCAGGTTTGCCTTCTGCAAAGTCTTTTGAAGTGGTGTCGTGACAGTCAGCACAACCGATTGAGTTTACAATTTCTGCGCCACCTTTAGCCCATTTTGCACCAAAGTAACCATCTTCACCCCATTCTGCAATTAAACGAGGAACGTCTGGACCTTTACAAGTCCAACATGCCATTGGTTGAGGGCCATCATTTGCATTTTTGGGCGCACCAGTACGTAAAATATTACGTACATCTTCTACTGCATAAACGTGACCACGAGGTGCGTTATATTCTTTTGCGAAAGAATAGCCCCCCCATAACACGATTAAACGAGGATCTTGTTCATTAGCATAGATGATTTTGTCGCCTTTTTCAGTCGCTTTCCACGAATTGAATTGGCTAGGATATTTCTCAGCAAATTTTTCATTCACTGCTTCGATTTTTAAATTAGGGTTTGGTGCTTCCACAGGTTGTTCAACAGGCTTGTACACCATTTCAGCCATCGCTGAGTTGTATACACCTAAAGCTGCGAAAGAAGTGGCCAAAACAAGGCTTTTTCTCAATGCGTTCACGATAATCACTCCATTAGGAAAGAATAAAAAAACAATTTTAAATGCAAACAATTCCTATTAAGCTTTTGAATTCACTCATAAAAATAGTTCAGTGCAAGCATAAGATACCAAAAAGTAGTAGTTTTTATACGGTTTTTTTTCAAAAATTTGAGGTTGATCAACATTTCCAAATAAAATACCTCTAAAAGGGTATGTTTTGATGTGAGGGAGAATTTTTTGTTTAATTATTACCTAACGATGTCTTGCTCTTAAGTTTAATTACCTTATAATACGAATGTTTATTTTTGTTGAAAATTTATACATATATTCAATTTCCTTCTTTAACTTTATATTGGTAATTTTTTATGAACAAAGTTTTTAAAATTATTTGGAATAAAGTAAATCAATGCTGGGTTGCTGTTTCAGAACTAAGCAAATCTGTTGGAAAATCATCTCAAACAGACAAACGTAAAACATTAACTGTAATCATTGGTACAGCAGTTTTAGCTGGTGCAAGTACAAGCGCGATGGCTGAAACCAATGTAGTATTAAATAATGATGGAAATATTGTTGGTGGAACTGAGGTGAGTGCTGTAGCCGGAGTTGGTACAACAGGAGATTCTGTCGTTTTAGGTAAAAAAGCAAAATCAGAAGCAACAGAGAGCATAGTAATTGGTAATAACGTGACAAACAAAGCACGTTGGTCAATAACATTAGGAAATAATGCAACAAGTCAATCTGGATATGGTGTCACTCTTGGTGATCGCGCATCAAGTGGCACAGGTACAAACTCGGTTGCTATCGGTTTAATGGCAAAAACCTCTAATGAGAAAGTAGGTGGAAATAGCCAAACTGCTGTAGGGGTTGCATCTTATGCTGATGGTGAAGGGGCTTCAGCCTTTGGTGCAACAGCAAATGCAACAGGCTCTCTAGCAACCGCTGTTGGTAG
>CABQSN010000038.1:0-12614 GCA_902466845.1 uncultured Haemophilus sp. | reverse complement strand
TTAAAATCCGATCTTTATTTAGCTATTTTGCGTACTAAGATTGCTAAGATAAAGGTAATGATGATAACAGGGAAAGTCAGACCTAAATCGCTTTCCCAACCTTTTGCCATAAGAAAACGATAGAGCACGAAGCCGACAAACCAAACGCCGAGTGCGATACTATCAACAGATTTTTTAACATCATGCTGTTTAAGCACAAAGAAATCAGCGATAAGCACGGCGATCATTGGCGCGAATACTGAACCAATAAAGAACAAGAAATGTTCGTATTCTGTCACGGGTAAGGTTGAGGCTAATATAATGCCTACAATCACGGTAAGTTCGGAGATTGGCGTGACTTTTAATTGAGGGAAAATGTTGTTTAAACTCATGCCGGTGGAATAGGCGGGAAGTGCAGTGTTAATCATGGTAGAGGCGATGACAATTAATACACCAATAACACTTACACCAGCAAGGGAAAGAATTTGTGAGATTTCAGATTTACCGGTCACTAATGCTGCACCTAAGCCGAGAGCATACATCCAGCAGCTGGTCGCGGTATAAGTTAGCGTTGAAAGTGCGGTCGTTTTAAATGGTGTTTCGCTGTTCTTCGTGTGGTCAGATACTACTGGTAACCAAGAAAGTGGCATGACGGCAGCGATTTCTACAGCAGTACCAAATTTAATATTTTGTGCAACATCCATGGTAATAAATGGCTTATTAGCTACTTGAATACTTAGCCACAGCATCAGTAAAAACATGGTGACAAGTGAGAGGCTTTTGAAGATACCTAATTTAGTGAAGCCGAGTAGTAGCCAAAGTATGATGAGTATGCCTAAGCCAAGTGTAAGGAATGGAAAGATGGAAGCATCAGCTGTTTGATTTAAGATAGAAATGACTTCAGCCCCCATATAAATCATGACAGCAGTCCATCCCATCAGTTGCATGGCATTGAGTAAAGAGAAAAGCGCAGAACCTTTTTCACCAAATGATATTTGTACCGTTTGCATGGCACTTTTTTGGGTTTTTGCACCGATGTAACCTGCACAGAAAAACATCGAACCACCAATAAAGTGCCCAACGACGATGGCAATTAAACCTTGTTGCCACCCTAGTGGCGCAAACCAAGTACCGGTGAGAATTTCTGCCATTGAAATAGCAGCAGTAAACCAAATGAGCGCAATTGCAAGATTGCTTGATTTTTTCGTTTGCATGTTGTTATCCTTAACAAGCGTTGTGGTTATTCTGTCCCAGTATATAACTTAATATAGAAAGGGCAAGTCCAGATTTAAAATAAAACAAAGTGCGGTCAAATTTTTGTTTGTTTCGCTAAACAGCATCAAAAATAGGAAGGAAATATGAATTTACATGAGTACCAAGCTAAGCAGCTTTTTAAGCAATATGCTCTGCCAGTGAGTGAGGGTGTCGTGTGCCAAACGCCAGATGAAGCTGAAATGGCACTTTTTCAGCTGAATGGTGATGTTTGGATAGCGAAATGTCAAGTTCACGCAGGTGGACGTGGAAAGGCTGGTGGTGTGAAGCTCGTGCATAATGCAGAAGAAGCGCGTGCTTTTGCAGATAAATGGCTTGGCCAACATTTAGTCACCTTCCAAACTGATAAAAAAGGCCAACCCGTTAATAGCATTTATATTGAAGAAACCTGCCAGATTGAGAAAGAACTCTACTTAGGTGCAGTGATTGATCGTGCTTCGCAGAAAGTTGTTTTTATGGCTTCTTCAGCAGGGGGGATGAGTATTGAGGATGTGGCAAGAGAGACGCCTGAATTAATTCATAAAGTGACAATTGATCCTCTCGTGGGTGGAATGCCATATCAAGGTCGTGAATTAGCCTTTAAACTAGGTTTAAGTGGCGAGCAAAATAAGCAATTTGCTGCTATTTTTGTGAAATTATCGCAGCTTTTTATCGAAAAAGATTTTTCTTTAGTTGAAGTGAATCCGCTCGTGGTGACGAAAGAAGGTCATTTAATTTGTCTCGATGCGAAAGTAGGCATTGATGATAACTCACTTTATCGTCATCCTGATTTGTTAGCCTTACGCGATTTAAGTCAAAGTGATTCTCGTGAAGCAGAAGCAGAAAAATATCAGCTCAACTATGTTGCCTTGGAAGGTGATATCGGCTGTATGGTTAATGGCGCCGGACTAGCTATGGGTACAATGGATATCGTGAAATTATATGGTGGTAACCCTGCAAACTTCCTTGATGTTGGTGGTGGTGCAACGAAAGAGCGTGTAGCTGAAGCCTTCAAAATTATTCTCACGGATAAAAATGTGAAATCTGTTTTAGTGAATATTTTTGGTGGAATTGTACGCTGTGATCTTATTGCTGAAGGTGTCGTAGCGGCGATTCAAGAAGTCGGTGTAAAAGTGCCTGTTGTGGTTCGATTAGAAGGAACCAATGCCCCACAAGGCAGAGCAATTTTAGCCGAAAGTGGGGTGAATTTAATTGCTGCACATAGTTTACAAGAAGCAGCACAAGCGGCAGTGAAAGCGGCAAAAGGAGAATAATCATGGCGATTTTAATTAATAAAGAGACAAAAGTAATTTGCCAAGGTTTCACTGGTGCGCAAGGGACATTTCACAGCGAACAGGCATTGGCTTATGGCACAAAGTTAGTGGGGGGCGTTTCACCGAATAAAGGCGGAACAACTCACTTAGGTTTGCCGGTATTTAATACAGTGCGTGAAGCAGTGCAAGTTACAGGGGCTACGGCAACCATGATTTATGTGCCCGCACCATTTTGTAAAGATGCCATTTTAGAAGCTATTGATGCAGGTATTCAGTTGGTAGTCTGTATTACAGAAGGCATTCCAACATTGGATATGTTGTTGGTAAAACAAAAATTAAATGAAACGGGTGTCGTGATGATCGGCCCGAATTGTCCAGGTGTGATTACACCAGATGAATGTAAGATTGGTATTATGCCGGGTAATATCCATAAAAAAGGCATAGTAGGGATAGTTTCTCGTTCGGGTACTTTAACCTATGAGGCGGTACAACAGACAACAGATGAAGGTTTTGGTCAATCTACTTGCGTAGGGATCGGTGGCGATCCTATTCCAGGATCTAACTTCATTGATATTCTTAAACGATTCCAAGAAGATCCTGAAACTGAAGCCATCGTGATGATTGGTGAAATCGGTGGCTCTGCAGAAGAGGAAGCTGCTGCGTTTATTACGGCTCATGTGACAAAACCAGTGGTGGCTTATATCGCAGGCGTGACGGCACCAAAAGGCAAGCGTATGGGACACGCAGGTGCGATTATCAGTGGTGGAAAAGGAACGGCAGAAGATAAAATTACTGCACTTGAAGCAGCTGGCGTGAAAACGGTGAGAAGTCTTGCTGAAATCGGTTCAGCCCTCCGTGAATTATTGAAATAAAATACCTAAAAAATGGACCGCACTTTAGATTAGTTTCAAAGTGCGGTCGTTTTTTATAACAAATTCTTATAACCTGCATCTAAATCGGTGTATAATCTCGTCAGTTTTTTAAGGACAAAATTATGAGCCAATTTTTCTATATCCACCCTGAAAACCCGCAAGCACGTTTGATTAATCAAGCGGTAGAAATCTTGCGTCAAGGTGGTGTCATTGTGTACCCGACAGATTCGGGCTATGCCTTAGGCTGTATGATCGGCGATAAACATGCGATGGATCGTATCGTGGCGATTCGTAAATTGCCAGAAGGGCATAATTTTACGTTGGTATGTAGCGATTTATCCGAGCTTTCAACCTATGCAACGGTCAGTAATGTGGCTTATCGCTTAATTAAAAATAATACACCAGGGCGCTATACCTTTATTTTGACGGCGACGAAAGAGCTTCCTCGTCGCTTAATGACGTCAAAACGAAAAACCATTGGCTTGCGTGTACCGGATAACCAAATTGCCTTAGATTTATTGAAGGCATTAGGTGAACCGATTTTATCTTGCTCACTGATGTTGCCTGATAATGAACATATGACTTATTCCGATCCAGAAGAGATTCGTGAATGTTTAGAACGTCAAGTGGATTTAATTATTCATGGTGGCTATTTAGGTCAAGAGCCAACAACGGTGGTAGATTTAACGGAAGAATCGCCAGTCATTTTACGTGAAGGAAGTGGTAGTACCGCTCCTTTCATTTAACTTATTTTAGACGCTTGGGAAAGCGACAAAGGAAAACAAATGAAACCTATTCAAAAACCAGTCAGACAAGAACGTGAAAAACAAGCGGGAAAACAACCGCACTTTGAGCGTAAAGATCGTAAAAGTGCGGTCAATTCTGACATCAAATCAACTCCTAAAGCTAAGGTAGCTAAGCCATCTCGTCAGTCTACTGTAGAAGGTGAAAAATTACAGAAAGTGCTTGCGCGTGCAGGACAAGGCTCTCGTCGTGAAATTGAAGCGATGATTGCTGAAAATCGTGTGAGTGTCGATGGCAAAATGGCGACTCTTGGCGATCGTATCGATGTACATTCTGGTGTAAAAGTGCGTATTGATGGTCGTATCATCAATCTTCAACAAGCACAAAAAGAAGTATGCCGTGTATTAATGTATTACAAACCTGAAGGCGAACTTTGTACTCGTAGTGATCCTGAAGGTCGTCCGACCGTATTCGATCGTTTACCACGCTTAAATGGTGCAAGATGGATTGCAGTCGGTCGTTTAGATATTAATACTTCTGGCTTATTACTTTTCACGACAGATGGTGAATTAGCTAACCGTTTAATGCACCCAAGTCGTGAAGTTGAGCGTGAGTATTCTGTGCGTGTATTTGGTCAAGTGGATGATGCCATGTTAGCGCGTTTACGTAAAGGCGTGCAGTTGGAAGATGGTCCAGCCAATTTCAAAGAAATCAAATTTGCAGGCGGTGTAGGCATTAATCAATGGTATGACGTGACATTAATGGAAGGTCGTAATCGTGAAGTGCGTCGTCTGTGGGAATCACAAGGTATTCAAGTGAGTCGATTAATTCGTATTCGTTACGGTAATATTAAGTTGATGAAAGGTTTACCGCGTGGTGGCTGGGAAGAAATGGATCTGGAAAACGTCAACTATCTACGTGAATTAGTAGGCTTACCACCAGAAACCGAAACCAAATTAGACGTAACAAAACCTCGTCGCCGACCAAAATCAGGTCAAATTCGTAAAGCAGTAAAACGTTATACTGAGTTAAGTAAACGCTATAAAAAATAGGTGGTATTCGCGATGAAAATGCAGCAACTCCGCTACATTGTTGAGATTGTAAACCAAAATTTAAATGTGACGGAAGCAGCCAATGCGCTTTATACCTCTCAGCCAGGTATCAGTAAACAAGTTCGTTTGCTAGAAGATGAACTCGGTTTAGAGATTTTTGAGCGTAATGGTAAACACATTAAATCCATTACACCTGCGGGTAAAAAGATCGTGGCTATTGCTCGTGAGCTTTTAGTGAAAGCCCAAAGCATTAAATCAGTGGCCAATGAATATACTTGCCCGAATCATGGCGTGTTACGAATTGCAACAACCAATACGCAAGCGCGTTATATGTTGCCAGCTGTGGTGGAGCGTTTCTCTAAACAATATCCGGATGTGAGTTTACATATTCATCAAGGTTCACCGACGCAAATCCATGATGCATTGATTTCAGGTGAAGTGGATTTAGCGATCACAACAGAAGCGCCATATCTTTTTGATGATTTGATTCAACTGCCTTGTTATTTGTGGAATCGTTCGGTAATTGTTAAACCCGATCATCCTTTAGCAAAAGTGAAAAATCTTACTGTTGAGGAGTTAGGCAAATATCCGTTAGTCACTTATACCTTCGGTTTTACCGGTGTGTCTGATTTGGATTATGCGTTTAACCGCGCGGGGATTCTGCCGAATATTGTGTTTACCGCAACGGATGCAGACGTGATTAAAACTTATGTGCGTTTAGGATTAGGTGTGGGTATTATGGCCTCTATGGCACATACACCAGCAGATAAGGATTTAGTGGCAATTGATGCAGGGCATTTGTTCCGTGCGAGTATGACGCAAATTGCGTTTAAACACAGCACTTTCTTACGCAACTATATGTATGACTTTATTGAATTTTTCTCTCCACACTTAACCCGACCAATGGTTGAAAAGGCTGAGAAATTGCGTGATAACAGCGCAGTGAAGAAATTGTTTGATAATGTCGAATTAGATGTGAAGTAAAATAGCAGTTAAAAATTAAACTTTTTATAAAAGAAAGGACGCGTTATAGCGTCCTTTTTGCTATTGTTTTTCATTTTGAGTCTGATTTTGAAGTTTCTCTTGTTTTGAATGATAAAAATAGAGGTATGTTAAGCCAATTGGTGCGATAAATATTGCGAACATAAAACACAGCATCATAGTTATGAATTTAATTATAAGCATTAGTACAGCATTAACAAAGAAAGCATTATTTCCTAAAATATATTCAATAATACTTTCATAAACAAATCGAGAATAAGGATATAAGAATAAACAAACCAACCCAAGGATTATATTAGTAAGAAATATAGATGGGTTACCAGTACGACTATAGCTGTCATATCCCATAACAACCATAAATGCAAAAAAGATTAACCCGAATAAAAATTGACGAATATAGTAAGCTTTTGATAAGCCACCAAGAGTTTTAGATAAAAATGACATAACATCTCCTTATAGTTGAACCTAAAACGGGTACAAGTATAACCTGCACCTAAAATAGGTGCAATGACAAAATTAAGATTATCTATTCATTCTGATGAATATATTTGGTTAAGAGAATTATTGCTTAATCGAAGAAAAGAGCTAGGTTTATCACAACGCGCATTTGGAGAAAAATTGGGCGTTGTACATTCGTTTATTGGAAAAGTAGAGACAGGAGACCGTCGTTTAGATGTGTTTGAATTCATCGAATATTGCAAAGGACTTGATTTAGATCCTATTCAGATATTAAGAGAAATTGAAGAAAAATTTAGAGTATAATATTGATATAGTTTAACAAAAGTGTATTGAGACATTTACTCAATACGTTCTTTTACAATAAAAATAAATGTGGCACCAAGTTCATGACGATAACTGTCGCAATGGAAAGCAATAATCGTGATGAGCCAAAGATAAAACCTCGGTTTGTACCATTATCAAATTTTACTAATAAATTCGCCATTGCCGTTAAAGCATAGACTTCAATCACTGTGAAGATGACTAAGTAAATATAAGCAGAAACCACAGAAATATATTTCAACGTAATAAACCAAGGCAAGATAATGCCGACAGCCAGGATTGGGGCAACCCATAGGGTTTGTTTAATCGTTAAATTAATTTTTCGAGAAAAATAACTTTGTAATGAAACTGTCAGTAAACCATTCACAAAAAGTGCAATGGGGGAGTGTTCCGGCATGCCTAATTTGTTATCAAATAGGAACGGGAAGATCACAAAGAATGATGTTGCAATGGAAAGGGGAATAAACAACATCAAATGCACAAATAAAAATTCTTTGGTGATAATTTCTTTAATTTGAGCAAAGCGAAACTTCACTAAGGTTTGTAAGGTTTGGATTTGATAAAACGGTTTTACCATTAAGGCAAAGAGAACCGCTTCCATCGCAAAGCAGACCCAAATCAACCATTCAATGTGATTGTATTTGATAAATGGAATCACCAATAAAGGCGCAAACATAGACGACATGGAGGTGACTTTTAAATATTTTCCCTGTAATCGAGTTTTCTCTTTGTATTCTTCGCCTGCGAGCACCAATAGGCAGGCTTTCGCATTGGTACCAAACAAACAGCTGCCTAAGCCAAAACAGGTGGTGGCAATTAAAAGCAGAATGTAATTGTCAGCAGAGAGAAAGAAAATATAGGCGATCACATCTAAAAAGCATCCGAGTAACATCATTTTAGCCAGTCCAAAACGGTCACCCCAGATACCGGCTAAAATAGCCAATGCTTGGTTGCAGAAAAAAAGCAACGAGAGCGAAAAGGCAATTTCACTGTTGCTTAATCCTTTTCCTTGTAAATAGATGAAAAATACCGTTTGCATGGAAAAGAATGCAAGGGTAGAAAAGAAACGACGAGTCAGTAAAAGTTTTTGTAAATTCATTGTGTTATTAAAAAAAAGAAAAGCACGCGTAAAGAACGCGCGCCAGTAATTTAGTAAGTGCGGTCAAAATTCACGACGATTTTTAACCGCACTTGAGATTAAAAAGAATCGTGATATTTCACTAAATCTTCGCGGCTAATAGCAAATACACCTAGACCGCCATTTTTTAGTTTAACCCATTCAAATGGCACATCTGGATATTGTTCAATGAGACTTACCATGCTGTTGCCCACTTCGCAAACGAGCATGCCATTTTGTGTTAAATAATCCGGTGCTTGTTTTAAAATTTGTTTTGTAATTTCTAAACCATCAACACCGGAACCTAAGGCTAATTCAGGCTCATAATGGAATTCTTCCGGCATATCTGCCAAGTCTTCTTCATCCACATAAGGCGGATTGGTGACGATTAAATCATATTGTTGACCGAAGAGATTTTGGAATAAATCTGATTGAATCGGGAAAACACGATGTTCTAATTGATGGCGCGCAATATTGATTTCCGCCACATTTAACGCATCCACAGAAAGATCGACTGCATCCACTTCCGCTTCAGGAAAGGCTTCAGCCGTCGCGATTGCGATACAACCACTGCCAGTACAAAGATCTAAAATGCGTTTTGGTTCAGATTTTAAAAGCGGAGCAAATTTATCTTGGATTAATGCACTAATTGGCGAGCGAGGAATAATCGTACGCTCATCCACATAGAATTCTAATCCGCAGAACCACGCACTATTCGTTAAATAAGCGACGGGTACACGTTGTTCAATACGACTTAAAACTAATTGTACTAAAGTCTCTTTTTCAGAATGAGTCAGTTTACTGTTAAATAAATCTTGCGGTAAATCGAGCGGTAATTGAAGCCCTGCAAGCACTAATTGAAGACTTTCATCCCACGCATTGTCATGGCCTTGTCCGTAATAAATATCAGAACGGTTAAATGTGCTGTATGTCCAGCGTAAAAAATCTTGAATGGTTGTTAATTCACTTGCCACATTATCTTCTAAAATTGTCGCAACAAGTTCTTGATTGTGTAAGGTTTCCATTTTGTGCCTCAATAAAAATTTTGGCTAGTTATACCATAGAATAGATGTGCTATCATTAAGCAAACTAACAAATTGAGAAAAATAATGACAGAACCAGATGATTTTGATCTTTTTCGGGCGGAAACAAAAGGGATCAAACCCATCAAGCAAGATACCTTTGTGGCGCCGCGTCAAAAGAGCGGTCAAAAAAAATCCCATTTACGTGATATTCGAGAAAAAGAAGATACGCTTTTCTATTTTTCCGATGAATATGAACCCTTGCTAAATAAACATGATGGTGTCATCAAATATTTACGCGAAGGGGAAGATAGCCATTTATTGAAACAACTTCGTCGTGGCGATTTTTCACCTGAATTATTTTTGGATTTACATGGTTTAACCCGTGAGCAAGCCAAAATGGAATTGGCAGCACTGTTGTTAGCTTGTGAAGATGAGCATGTTTATTGCGCGAGCATCATGACGGGCTATGGAACCTTTACGTTGAAAAAACAAATTCCACGTTGGTTAGTTCAGCACCCTAAAGTACGTGCATTACACCAAGCTCCCAAAGAATGGGGCGGAGAAGCGGCGATACTCATTTTAGTGGATGTATAAAGAAAAAGTGCGGTCGAAATTGACCGCACTTTTTTTACATTTTTTCGATTGTCTTAATGCCTAATAACTCTAGACCTTGTTTTAAGGTTTTCTCTGTAAGAGAAGCGAGTTTTAAACGGCTTAATTTTACGTTTTCATCTTCTGCATTTAAGATTGGACAGTGTTCATAGAATGAAGAGAATACACCCGCCAACTCATATAAATAAGCACAGAGCACATGCGGTGTTCCTTCTTTGCCCACCGTTTGAACCGCTTCTTCAAATTGAAGCAATTTGATCGCTAATGCACGTTCTTTTTCATCTGAAAGCTGAATTTTCGCTTCTGCAAGAGCGGTTGGATTCACATCTGCTTTATTGAAGATTGAACGAATACGCGTATAAGCATATTGCATATAAGGCGCGGTATTACCTTCAAAACTGAGCATATTATCCCAATCGAACACATAGTCAGTTGTGCGGTTTTTGGAAAGATCCGCATATTTCACCGAGCCAATACCCACCGCTTCAATAACCGCAGTTTTTTCTTCATCAGATAAATTGGTATTTTTCTCGTTGATTAATACAGTTGCACGCTCAATCGCTTCATCTAATAAATCTGCTAATTTTACGGTGCCGCCAGTACGAGTTTTGAATGGTTTACCATCTTTACCCAACATCATACCGAAGTTTTTATGTTCAAGTGAGAAGCTGTCTGGCACATAACCTGCTTTACGCGTAATTAACCAAGCTTGTTGCATGTGTTGGCTTTGGCGTGTATCAGAGAACACTAATGCACGATCCGCTTTTAAGGTTTCATAACGATATTTAGCCGCCGCGATATCGGTAGTGGTATAAAGGAAACCGCCATCTTTCTTCTGAACGATAACGCCCATCGGTTCGCCTTCTTTGTTTTTGAATTCATCAAGATAAACGACCAATGCACCTTCATCTTCAACGGCTAAACCTTGTTTTTTCAGATCTTCAACGATAGCAGGTAACATTGGGTTATAAAGACTTTCACCCATCACATCTTTTTCAGTCAATGTGACATTCAAACGATCGTAGTTACGTTGGTTTTGTTGCATAGTGATATCGACTAATTTTTTCCACATTGTGCGGCAATATTCATCTCCACCTTGCAATTTCACCACATAGTTACGGGCTTTTTCAGCGAAGGCTTCATCTTCATCATAGTGTTTTTTCGCTTCGCGATAGAACGCTTCCAGATCTTGAAGTTCCATTTCGCTCGCATGTTCATTTTCCATTTTTTCAAGATAAGCAATGAGCATACCAAATTGCGTCCCCCAGTCCCCCACGTGGTTCGCACGAATAACGTTGTGACCTAAAAATTCAAGGGTACGAACAACGGCATCACCGATGATGGTAGAACGTAAGTGACCTACGTGCATTTCTTTCGCAACGTTTGGTGAAGAATAATCAATCACGATAGTTTGTTTTTCATTTGCGCTTACACCAAGATTTTGATCTTTTAATGCTGCAGAAACATTATTCGCTAACCAAGTTGGATTTAAGAAAATATTAATAAAACCTGGACCAGCAATTTCAGTTTTTTCTGCGACATCAGAAAGATCAGCATGATCTAATACTTTTTGTGCAAATTCACGTGGATTTAATCCTAGTTTTTTAGCTGCAGCCATGATGCCGTTTGCTTGGTAGTCACCAAATTGGGGTTTACCAGATTGACGAATAAGCGCATCACATTGTTCATCTGCGCCAGCAGCAATCATCGCTTGTTTAATTTTATCGGATAAAATAGTTTGAATATTCACGGTTTTTCCTAATCTTGAAATTGAATAATGAAAATAATCGGCTATGATACCGTTGTTTATAGATTTCTCAAAGTAAGAGCAGGAGAAAATGTCAAATTTAATGGAAAAATCGACCGCACTTTATCAGGAGTTGCCTTTATTTCAGGAAAAAATTCAGCAATTAGCTGCCGTCATGAAAGTGAATTTAGCGGATTATCAAATTGATCATTTAGCTTTAAGAGCAAATACTGAAGAAAAAGCAAAAAATTGGCTGACAGAGTTATTAAAGTGCGGTAGAATTTTAAGCGATAATATCGTCAATGGGCGTCCTATCTATTTGATTGAATTAGATGAGCCAGTTGATTTCATTGGTCAGCCTGTCGATGTTATTGAATTACCGTTTCCTAAAAATAAACAATATCCCCAAGAAACTTGGGAGCATGTTGAAATTGTGATGCCGTTTTTACCTCATGAATCTATTGAGGATTGGGTTAATCGAATTTGCAATACATTTTTATGGAAGGAACTAACTCAATTAACCATGAAGGTGAGCGAACCTAAGGTGGAAGGGGAGCAATTGCCCAATCCATCCATTGCAGTGAGTTTTGTTGATAAAACAGAAAATCACGTTTGCATAAAGGTTCATCCTTATACAATAAAGAAAATACTCGAGGTTTAGTGTAATGAAAAAAATTACCTTAGCATTAACTGTCTTATTAAGTTTAGGTTTATCAGCTTGTTCATCTCAATCACAGAAAGATGAAAGCGCTTATAAAGGTCAAGTTATCTTCACCGAATTACAAGGTGATAATGTAAAATTAACCGTTCGTAAAAATGACTGTTCATATAAACAAGAAGGTGAAACTGAAGTGATCGTTCACAAATACGATTCAACTTTAGTAACTGGTGCTTGTGTGAAAGTATCTGACAACGGTCAAGGCGTGAAAAACGTTTCAACTTGGTCTCCAAGAAACCCAATCTAATTCATTTTTAGAAGGTTAGTTTTATGAAAAAAGTAACAGTTGCATTAGCACTTATGATGTCTATCGGTTTGACTGGTTGTGCGAACACTGATGTTTTTAGCGGTGATGTTTATACAGCTGGTCAAGCAAAAGAAGCGCGTTCAATTAGCTATGGTACAATCGTATCTGTACGCCCTGTTAAAATCCAAGCTGAT
>CABQSN010000037.1:0-12768 GCA_902466845.1 uncultured Haemophilus sp. | reverse complement strand
TGCCATTTTTCTGCGAAGCCTTTGCGCGGTGGTAAATCACCGGATTTGCCTTTTCCAGGGTAATAAAAGTCCATCGGGATGACAGCAAACAAACCAGAATGATAGAAGGTATCGCGATCCACACCGAGCCATTCACGTAGGCGATCACCGCTTTTATCATTCCAATATAAACGACTTTCTTGGGCTTTAATTCCGGGGGCTTGTCCGACAATATTAATACGAGCTGTCGTTGGTGCCGCAAAAAGCGGTTCAATTCCTTTTGCTGTGAATGATTGATTATCGGGATCTTGCATAATGGATTGCGTGATTTGTGTAAGTGTTGGCATGGTACTTCCTTATTTATTGAAATAAAAATAGCTCACTTTTGATGAGCTATTTTATCATAATCAATGTCGCGACATTATAGGTGTTTCACTCGACGTTTTACTTCTTCCTGTTTGCCCGCATTGAATGGACGAGCATCAGGACTGCCGAGATAACCACAAACACGTCGGGTTACGGATACTTTTGC
Organism: uncultured Haemophilus sp.; assembly: GCA_902466845.1. GTDB lineage: Bacteria > Pseudomonadota > Gammaproteobacteria > Enterobacterales > Pasteurellaceae > Haemophilus_D. The sequence goes on along the minus strand of CABQSN010000037.1, from coordinate 12,257 downwards.
ACTGTCATGATTACCACATTTAGGACAAACAAAGCCTTTGCTTGTGCAATTAAACTCTCCCGTGAAGCCACATTCGTAACATTCATCAATTGGTGTGTTGGTGCCGTAATAAGGCACACGATCGTAGCTATAATCCCATACATCTTCGAGTGCTTTGAGATTATGTTGAATATTTGGGTATTCGCCATAACAAATAAAGCCCCCGCTGGCTAATTCAGGATAAGGCATTTCAAAGTCTAATTTATCGTATGGATTCACTTTTTTCTCTACATCTAAGTGATAGCTGTTAGTGTAGTAGCCTTTATCGGTAACGCCTTCAATGACACCAAATTGTTTGGTATCTAAACGACAGAAGCGATCGCACAAGTTTTCACTTGGTGTGGAATAAAGGCTAAATGCATAGCCGGTTTCTTTTTGCCATTGTTTTACCGCTTCGCTTAAACGACGCACAATCGCGATGCCTTTTTCGCGTAGTTGTTCATCGTCAAAAATATGTCCTTTTTTATACAGCGCATTGATGGTTTCATGAATGCCAATATAGCCTAAAGAAATTGATGCTCGTCCATTTTTGAAAATATCCGCAACATTATCATCGGCTTTTAGTCGAACGCCGCAAGCGCCTTCCATATAGAGAATTGGCGCAACACGAGCTTTGGTATTTTCTAAGCGCGCAATACGGGTAAGTAAGGCTTTCTTCGCGAGGGCTAAGCGCTCATCTAAAGTGCGGTAGAATTTTTCTTCATTTCCTTGTGCTTCCAGAGCAATGCGAGGCAGATTCAGACTTACCACGCCTAAATTATTGCGACCATCATGCACTTCATGACTGTTTTCTTCATAAGCACCCAAGAAGCTACGACAACCCATTGGGGCTTTGAATGAGCCAGTGACTTTAACCACTTGATCATAGTTTAAAATATCTGGATACATGCGTTTTGAAGCGCATTCTAATGCCAGTTTTTTAATGTCATAGTTTGGATCTTGTTCGTTTTGGTTCATGCCTTTTTTAATGGTAAAGACCAGTTTAGGGAAGACGGGCGTTTTATGATTTTTACCCAAGCCACGAATACGGTTTTTCAAAATCGATTGCTGAATTAACCGTTCTTGCCAACTTGTACCTAAGCCAAAACCAAAGGTAACAAATGGCGTTTGACCATTTGATGTATGGAGCGTATTGACTTCATATTCAAGGGATTGGAACGCATCAAAACATTCTTTTTCAATTAGTGCTTTCGCATAACCTTCCGCATCCGGAACTTGCCATTGGGCGGCATTTTTCAAATGTTTTTCGAAGCTGAGTTGAACATAAGGTGCAAGTACTTCATCAATACGATTAATGGTTGTACCGCCATAAATATGGCTGGCGACTTGAGCAATAATTTGTGCAGTAACCGCTGTTGCTGTGCCGATAGATTTAGGCGGTTCAATTTCGGCATTACCCATTTTAAAGCCATGCGAAAGCATGCCTTTTAGATCAACGAGCATGCAGTTAAACATTGGGAAAAATGGTGCGTAGTCTAGATCGTGATAGTGGATTTCCCCTTTTTCATGGGCTTCAACAACATCTCTTGGCAGAATATGACGTTTGGCATAATGTTTTGCCACAATACCCGCCAGTAAATCACGTTGGGTAGGAATAACTTTCGCATCTTTATTTGCGTTTTCATTAAGCAATTCCACGTTGCTTTGCTCAATCAGCCCTTCAATTTCTTTGGTTAATTGGCTGCGTTTTTCACGTGCAAGGTCGCGATCGTGACGATATTCAATATAAGCACGAGCAATTTGTGGATACTTGCTTGTCATTAAGTGATCTTCAACGATTTTTTGAATCTGGTTGATATCAATTTCATGCTGATAATGGCTAAAAATTTCAGTATTAATCTGCTGGCTCAGATCATGGATATAAATTTCATCAACAATATTGACCGCACTTGCTGCTTTTTTGATTGCATTAGTAATACGTTGTAGGTCAAACCCAATTCGTGAACCATCACGCTTAATCACGAAGAAAGCATTCATTTTATGACTCCTATATAGGCTAACTTAAAAAACGAAAGCACTATATATAGTTTTATTTAATAGATCAACACACAATATGTAGTGTTATTTGCTGTTTTTTGATGGCTGAAATTAAGGTGAAACCTTGCTAAATCTGGGAGGAAAGAGTGTTTTTGTTGATAATTATTCTCAAATTATTTTTTAATAATTTGATCTGAATCAAGGTTTTGGGCAATAAAAAAACGGACGAAAAATCGTCCGCTCTTTAAGTCATAGAAAAGAAATTAAGCTGCAACCATTACCATGGCTGGGCGAATCACTCGACCATTTAAGGTATAACCTTTTTGTAACACAGTGGTGATTTGATTCGTTGTAAAGCCTTCTGCTGGTTGCATAGAGATAGCTTGGTGAAGATCTGGATTAAAGGTATCACCTACTGCACCAACAGGCTCGACACCAAAGCGAGAAACCGTTGAGAGTAACTCTTTTAAAGTCAGCTCAACACCAGCGAATAGGGCTTTGATGTTTTCATCTTCCTTATTAGCAGGCGTTGCAAGCGCGCGCTCTAAGTTATCAATGGTATTTAAAATGTCTTTTGAAAATTTTTCGAGCGCAAATTTATGTGCTTTTTCGATGTCTTGTTCACTGCGACGACGCATATTGTCAATTTCAGCACGCGTGCGAAGCAATAAATCTTGCTCTTTTTTAGAGGTTTCTTCTACTTGTGCTTTTAATTGTTCTTCAAGCTCTTGTACACGAGCGATCGCTTCTTCTAACGGATCTTCCGTTGACGTGGTTTCCTGTTGAACTTCTTCAACAAGTTCTTCATTTTCATTTAAGTTTTGTGCTTGTTCTGACATCTTTTTCTCCATTTATCAAAAATTAGTGCTATTTTAGCAAAACTGAATTGCTATGTAATATAATGGCTAAAATTTTAAATTCAAGTGCGGTCAGAAATCGGTGAGTTTGCACTTGGGAGCAATCATAGTTATGGATGAATTAGTCAAATCATTTAAAACCATCGCCTTGATGGGAAAACCACGTCGCGATATTAATTTGCAAATGCATAAAAACTTGTATCAATGGCTGAAAGATAGAGGATATCAAGTTTTAGTCGAAAAAGAGGTGGGAGAAAAATTTGGTTTACCGGAAGAGGTGTTAGCGACAGTTGAACAAATCGGTGAGCAAGTACAACTCGTAATTGTGATCGGTGGTGATGGCAATATGCTAGGGCGTGCTCGCATTTTGGCTAAATATAATATTCCAATGATTGGTATTAACCGAGGCAACTTAGGCTTTTTGACCGATATCGACCCGAAAAATGCTTATGCACAGCTTGAAGCTTGTTTGGAACGCGGCGAGTTTTTTGTCGAAGAGCGTTTTTTATTGGAAGCTAAAATTGAACGAAACGGAGAAATTATCTCCAGTAGCAATGCCGTAAATGAGGCGGTGATTCACCCCGCTAAAATTGCGCACATGATTGATTTCCATGTTTATATCAACGATAAATTTGCCTTTTCTCAACGTTCAGACGGGTTGATTGTTTCCACTCCAACAGGTTCAACGGCTTATTCGCTTTCCGCTGGTGGCCCGATTTTAACACCAAATTTAAATGCGATTGCTCTTGTGCCGATGTTCCCGCACACGCTTTCTTCTCGACCATTAGTAATTGATGGAGACAGTAAAATTTCAATTCGCTTTGCAGAACATAATACTTCACAGTTGGAATTAGGCTGTGATAGTCAAATTGCACTCGGTTTTTGCCCAGATGATGTGGTGCATATTGAAAAAAGCCCGCATAAACTGCGTTTGTTACACCTGAAAAATTATAATTATTACAATGTATTAAGCACGAAATTAGGATGGCTTAAAAATTTCTAATCCAAAAAGTTAAAAATTTCTTTACTGTATATTATATCAGTTATAATATATGGATATACAGTTAAGGAGATTTTTTATGCTAACCCAACTTACCATCAATAATTTTGCAATTGTTCGTCAATTAGAGATTGAATTGGCGAAAGGAATGTCTGTGATCACGGGGGAAACCGGCGCAGGAAAATCTATTGCTATTGATGCGTTGGGATTATGCTTGGGGCAGCGTATTGAAACTTCTATGGTTCGAGAAGGGCAGGAAAGAGCCGAAATCTGCGCCACCTTTTTTATTGAACCAACGAACCCCGCTTATCAATGGTTGCAAGAGCAAGAATTGCAAGATCCTGATAATCCCTCTGATTGTATTCTACGTCGTGTCATTAATGCAGATGGGCGTTCTAAAGCCTTTATCAATAGCACGCCCGTATCGGCTTCCCAATTAAAAGAAATAGGACAATATCTTATTCATATTAATGGGCAGCACGCTTCACAATTATTATTGAAAAATGATTATCAGCTTCAGTTGGTGGATACATTTGCGCATCACAATGATTTACTCGCACAAATGCGAGAAGATTATCGAGCATGGAAAAATCTTCAAACGCAAGTTAAAAATTTCCAACAAAAAGTCGCTGAAAATGAAGCGAAGAAACAACTTTTACAATATCAGGTAGAAGAGTTGGATGAGTTTGCCCTTCGTCCAAATGAATATTTAGAATTAGAAGAGGATCAACGTCGTCTATCAAATAGCGAACAGCTGACACAGTTATCACAATCAGCCTTACAGCTACTCAGTGAAAATGAGACGGTGAGTATCGATTCTATGCTTTATCGTGCGACACAGTATATTGATGAATTAAGTGAGTTAGATCCTCGATATGTTTCCGTTCAAACAATGTTGAATGATGCACTTATCCAAGTGCAAGAGGCGACAAGTGAAGTCCAACATCTTGCTTCTCATATTGAGCAAGATCCGATGTTATTACAAGAGATTGAGCAGCGTTTAGGTCAAGCTTTACAACTCGCTCGCAAGCACAATGTGAAACCTGAAGAGTTGGTGGAATGGCATCAAAAATTAAAAGCAGAATTGACCGCACTTTTAGATTTTTCAGAAAGTGAAGAGCTCCTGATTTTAGAAGAAAAAGCTGCCTTTGAGAAAATGCAACATACGGCAAAACAATTACATGAAAGTCGTTGCCAAGCAGCAGGGAAATTAGCACAGCAGGTTACACATTCTATCAAAGGACTTGCAATGGAAAATGCCGAGTTTTTCATTGAAGTGAATTCGGATTTAACTAAAGTAGCGGCAAATGGAGCAGATAATGTCGTCTTTACTTTACGCAGTAATTTAGGACAACAAGCGCAACCGCTAGCAAAAGTGGCATCAGGTGGTGAATTGTCTCGTATTTCATTAGCGATTCAAGTCTTAACGTCCGATCAATCGGCGATTCCAACGCTGATCTTTGATGAAGTGGATGTTGGTATTAGTGGAAAAACCGCGAGTGTAGTGGGTAAATTATTGCGTCAATTAGGTGATAAATGCCAAGTGCTTTGTGTGACCCATTTACCACAAGTAGCATGTCACGGACATCATCAATTTAATGTTGAGAAATTTACCGTTGATGATAAAACAGAAACTAAAATGACCGCACTTTCTCAAGAAGAACGCGTTCCTGCTCTTGCAAGATTACTCGGTGGCAGTGAAATTACGGATCTTGCGTTAGCGAATGCACAAGAGATGTTGGATTTAGTCAAGTAAAATGAGACAAATGAATGGGCGTTTTATAGTTCATTCAATGCATTAATAACTCGAATTTCGTCAAACTGCTCAAGTTGTTCTTGTCTAATTTCAATTTCTTGAAGTTGACCGGATTGTAGTAAATATTCCCTTTGTGTGCCTTTTAATAAAGGAGTATTCGGTGTGAACCATTGAGTCCCTTTTCTAAAGGCGAGATTGCCAATAGAGCAGTCTGTCACAAAGCTATCTTTAATAATAATGATTTCATCAGCCTCTCCCTTTTGTGCAAATAAGGTATTGATAAGTTCACGATCAGCATATTTGATCGAATAATCAATTTCATTACAGACTATGGGCTTGAATTCACGATGTGTTTTAGGTGTATATTCAAGGTATGAAATTTGGGTTTGATGAGCGTTGTAGTCAATTCGACAGCGAACAAGCTTATTATGTAGCTCCTTAGGTACTTGAATTAGATCTAAAAGATTAAAAAAAGTGATCTCACTTTTTCCATAATAAGTGATAAGGCTATGCTCATAGCGTGCTTGATGCAGAGCAATATTTTTAATTTTGCCATTTTCAATGGCGATGGTTTCAAATAAAGGGAACATTACTTTTCCTTTTGGATTGGAAGGTAAACTTTGGCAATCAGCTCTTGATATTCGTCTTCAAGTTGGCTTTGAATGGTAATGCCACCACCACTACGAAAATAAAATTTATCACCTCTTTGTTCAATAAAGCGAATTGCGACGGCACTATTTAGGCTTTCGCCATCAAAAATACCGAAAATTCCTGTGTAATAACCTCGTTCTTGCTTTTCAGCTTGTTGGATAATGGAAACCGTTTTTTCTTTAGGCGCTCCGCTAATTGAGCCAGCAGGTAAAAGTGCGGCTAATATTGAGCCAATTTTATTTTGCCAATTATCTTCTAATTCACCGTAAATTTCTGAACTGGTTTGTAGTATTTCGCCTTGTTCTGTATAAATACTATCGATGTAGCGAAAACGAGATACTTTGATATTTTTGGCAACCATTGCAAGATCATTACGCATTAAATCGACAATGGTGTAATGTTCTCGTTGCTCTTTTTCATCCTTTAACAAATTAGCTTTGGCATTGGGCTGGCTCGCATCAATCGTTCCTTTCATAGGATAGGTGTAAATTTTGTTTTGTCGAATTTGCACAAAGGATTCAGGTGAAAAGCAGACAAATTGATCCTTCAAAAGTAATTTATAAGGTGCTTCAATCGAGTGAAAAATTTGAGTTAAATTGCCACTTAATTTGATTTCGGTAGGATAAGTGAGATTGAGTAAATAGGAATTACCTTTTTGTAATTCGTGTTGAACAAGATGAAATCCTTGTTCATATTGATGTAATGTAATGGGTTTTTTATCAATGATAGACAAAGCAAAGTGCGGTTGATTTTCAGGGATATTTTTTACGCCTTGAATATCCCAAATCAGCCCTTTTTCAGTGCTTTCATCAAAAGAACAAATAAGCGGTTTCTTCTGTTCAAAATCAATTAAGAAGAAAAAAGGTTGGCGTAATGCACCATAAGTATTAGCTTGCTGAATAAATGTTTGCATGGCTTGTAGATAAAAAAATAAAAAGGATTTTAACGCAGAATCGCTATAATGTTGAAATGAATTTAGTCACCGAATTATGGCACTAGCCCGTATGAAAAAAATTTTAGTTATTAATAACCATGATTCTTTTACTTATAATTTAGTGGATCTTATTCGCCAATTACAGGTGCGTTTTGATGTGGTAAGTATTGAAGATTTATCATTAGATTGTGTAGAAGGTTATACACATATTTTAATTTCTCCAGGACCAGATGTTCCAAGCATGTATCCACAATTATTTGCGATGTTAGAACGATTTTATCAAACAAAGTCCATTCTAGGGGTTTGCTTAGGACATCAAACCCTTTGTGAATTCTTTGGCGGAGAAATCTATAATTTGCCAAGTGTGCGCCATGGACAGAAACGCCGCTTAAAAGTGCGGTCAAATTCAGGCTTATTTTTAGGGCTTCCAGCCGAATTTGAAATAGGTCTTTATCATTCCTGGGCAGTACAAACAGAAAGTATGCCAGAGACATTAGAAATTACAGCCGTTTGTGATGATGAAATCGTGATGGCAACACAGCACAAAAATTTACCTATTTTTTCTGTGCAATTTCATCCTGAGTCTTACATGTCAGAATTCGGTGAACAAATGTTACAAAATTGGTTAAATTTCAAAAATACTTGATAGGAATGCTTGCTTATTAGTCAAAAAAGCGTATTATAGACGTCTATACGTCAATACATCCAAAAGAAGAGAACTTATGTCTAGCTATTTATTTACTTCTGAATCTGTTTCAGAAGGACATCCAGATAAAATTGCCGATCAAATTTCTGATGCGGTACTTGATGAAATTTTAAAACAAGATCCTAAAGCACGTGTGGCTTGTGAAACCTATGTAAAAACAGGGATGGCGTTAGTCGGTGGTGAAATTACGACATCAGCATGGGTTGATATTGAAAATCTCACTCGCCAAGTGATTTGTGATATTGGTTACAAACACTCAGAGATGGGGTTCGATGGTAATTCTTGTGCGGTATTAAATGCGATTGGTAAGCAATCATCTGATATTAACCAAGGTGTGGATCGTGAGAATCCATTAGATCAAGGTGCGGGTGACCAAGGGATCATGTTTGGTTATGCAACAAATGAAACCGAAGTCTTAATGCCAGCAGCGATTACTTATGCGCATCGTTTAATGGAAAAACAAGCGGAAGTACGTAAAAGTGGAAAACTCGCGTGGTTACGCCCTGATGCGAAAAGCCAAGTCACTTTAAAATACGAAGATAACAAAATCGTAGGTGTAGATGCGGTAGTGCTTTCTACACAACATAGTGAAGAAGTTTCACAAAAAGAAATTTACGAAGGCGTGATGGAAGAAATCATCAAGCCAATTTTGCCAAGTGAATGGTTATCTCAACAAACAAAATATTTCATTAACCCAACCGGTCGTTTTGTGATTGGTGGTCCAATGGGTGACTGTGGTTTAACGGGTCGTAAAATCATTGTTGATACCTACGGCGGAGCTGCTCGTCATGGTGGAGGTGCATTCTCGGGTAAAGATCCATCAAAAGTAGACCGTTCAGCCGCTTATGCCGCGCGTTATGTGGCGAAAAATATTGTTGCAGCAGGTCTTGCAGATCGTTGTGAAATTCAACTTTCTTATGCAATTGGTGTGGCAGAGCCAACGTCGATCATGGTAGAAACCTTTGGTACAGGAAAAGTATCAAACGAAGTATTAGTTAAGTTAGTGCGTGAATTCTTTGATTTACGTCCTTATGGTTTAATTAAAATGTTAAATTTAATTCAACCAATCTATCGCCAAACTGCGGCGTATGGACACTTTGGTCGTGAACAGTTCCCATGGGAAAAAGTAGATCGCGCTGAAGAATTACGTGCGGCAGCAGGTCTAAAATAAGTAAATTAAATGTATATGATAAAAACCGCTAATTTAGCGGTTTTTGTTTACTTAGTATGATGATGTCATCTCAAACTCAGTTTCGGCATTTAAAAATGCAGGTTCAGCGCAAACTTGCAGAAACATTACAACTCGCTGAAAATCACTTTCACCGGAAATTTCCTATTCCGATAATCAGTTATGACTTGCGAGGAGTAAAGGCTGGCGTTGCCTACTTGCAGAAAAATGAGATTAAATTTAACCGCACTTTGCTACTCGAGAACTCAGATGAATTTATTCGTCAGGTGGTTCCACACGAATTAGCCCACCTTATTGTGTATCAAGTATTTGGTCGGGTGAAACCGCATGGACGGGAATGGCAAGCAGTGATGACACAGTTATTTAATCTTCCGGCTGATACTTGCCACCAATTTGATGTGGAAAGTGTACAAGGTAAAATGTTTGCTTATCAATGCGAATGCCAGACCCATTATTTAACGATTCGTCGGCATAATCGTATTCAACGCGATAAAATTGCTTATTTATGCCGAAAATGTCACGAAAAATTGGTTTTTCATAGTGAAAATTAATGAGTGCTGTGATATATTCCTAACGTTTTCAATCAAATAACAGGGGTTATCCAATGAAAAAATCATTATTAGCTATCGTTGTCGGTGCATTAGCGGTTGCTTCAACTGCAAATGCAGGTTTATATGCAGAAGGTGATCTTGGTCTTTCAAGAACTAAATTAAGCAATGGTGGTTCAAGCAAAACTAAAGTTGAACCTCGTGTTGCAGTGGGTTACAAATTAGGTAATGTGCGTGTAGCAGGTGATTATACTCATCACGGCAACTTCCAAGGTACTAAAGTTCAAGGTTTAGGTGCGACAGTATTCTATGACTTCGATACCAACTCTCAAATTGAACCTTATGTTGGTGCTCGTCTTGCGGCTAACCGTTTCAAATTTGAAGACCGAGCAGAACAACGTTACAAAAGTTCTTCTGAAACTAAAGTGGGTTATGGTGTAGTTGCGGGTGCTAAATATAAATTAGCAGACAAAGTGTATGCAAACGGTGGTTTAGAATATAACCGTTTAGGTAGCTTTGACGATACTAAAGTGAATAACTATGGCGCTAAAGTGGGCGTAGGTTACGAATTCTAATTTCCCTTTTGAAAAGTGCGGTTGATTTTCACCGCACTTTTTCTTTTGGATGTAAAAATTTATATCGGGTTAATTATTTGTGATTAATCTATGTAGCAGTTAGAATCCTCGTTCTAAATGAAATCGGGGATTTTTTATTTTTAGAGGTGAGAATATGATTATCGTTTATGGCATTAAAAACTGTGATACAGTGAAAAAAGCATTGAAGTGGTTAACTGAACATAATATTGAACATAAATTACATGATTACCGAGTTGATGGATTAGATACTCAGTTCTTGCAACAAGCAGAAGCACAATTTGGTTGGGACAATTTAGTCAATAAACGTAGTACGACTTGGCGTAATCTTGATGAAAATGTGAAAAATACACTCTCGAAATCCACCGCACTTTCCGTATTAGCTGAAAATCCAACGTTAATTAAACGCCCTATTATTTTACAAGATGGAAAGGCATTGATTGGCTTTAACGAAAAAGTATATATCGCAACATTTAATTAGTATTAAAGTAGGCTAATTTATTGTACTTACTTATCTACTTATTAGAGTTATTAATTTTATTTGAAAAGGATGTATAAAAGTGAATGATCCATTACAAAGGGCTATACGACGTTTTTTTATTGGGACTTTCTTTATTGGAACTTTTTTTATTGCGTTATTATGTATAGCCTGCACTTATTTATTTGAAATATCCATAGATCCACTTTCTGAAGGGGGATTTTGGGCTGCTTTTCCTATCTCATTCATACCTGGGGCGATTACAACGCTTGTCTTTTTCATCACTCAAAAAAAAGCAAGTCGCTATTATTTGTTGTATTTATGGGTGGCATTTTTTACGCCATTTTTAATTCCTATTATCGTCGGATTATCTTTACATTTTTTTTATTTAAACTGGTATAGCGTTATTGATCCTATTATAGGAGCTTATGCTTTATTATTCCTTCCTTGCGTTATTTTTGGAATAGTTCAATTGTTGTGGGCAGTAGTATGTTTGCCAGATGCATAGTAAAGCGTAATCTTTTCACCTTGCATTTTGTTTTTAATAAGAATAAGATTCATTATAATGTTATTGCAAGTTCAATCATTGATGTGATAAATATTTCATAGCAGTTGGTTATTTGTTTGGAATTTTTTATGTGATTGAATTGTAAATTTTCTTAATTAATTGCCAAACAAAGGATTGATTATGCATAACAAATCTTATTTTGCTCTCCTTCCACTTCCATTTTTCTTATCTAATGCTTTTGCTGAAGATGCGCAATCTGTAACATTGTTGGAGCCTATTGTGGTCACCGGTGTTACTCAGACGAATGCTAATTCAGTCAAACTTAATCCTAAAACAACGCTTCAACCTTTACCTGCTGGTGATGGAGCCGATTTACTACAATCAGTAGCAAATATGAGCGTGATTCGCAAAGGGGGAAGTTCTGGAGATCCGCTCTTTAGAGGATTGGGGGGATCTCGTTTAAGTATTCAAGCGGATGATCAATTTATTTATGGAGGATGTAGCAATCGTATGGATCCACCAACTGCTTATATTTTTCCATCCGCTTATGATGAAGTCGTTGTTACTAAAGGACCTCAAACAGTCACACAAGGCACGGGTCTAGTGGCTGGAGCCGTACATTTTGTTCGTAAAGAACCTGAATTTGATACGCAAAACACTTATTTAAATGGCAGTGTAACCCTTGCTGGAAATAAACGTCGTGATGCTTATTTTGATGCGATGGCTGGTGGCAAATATGGTTATTTACGCACAAGTATGTCACACAATGAGGCGGGTAATTACAAAGATGGCGATGGCAATCGACTTCATTCCTCTTTTGAGCGCCGTAATCAAATGTTACAGCTTGGTTTCACACCGACAGAAAACACCTTATTGACCGGAACTTATGAACGTAGTCGAGGCGAAGCGGCTTACGCGGATCGAATGATGGATGGGAGTAAGTTTGATCGTGATGCGTGGAATGTGCGATTTGTACAACGCAATATTACACCGTGGTTCACAGAACTGGAATTACGTTACG
>CABQSN010000036.1:0-12937 GCA_902466845.1 uncultured Haemophilus sp. | reverse complement strand
TATCTGAAGGCATCGCTAAGGTGCGTAATAATAATACGCCTTTAGATTGACGACCGTTTTTATCAGTAAGATTTGTAACCATTATTTATCCCCGTTATTTTTTTGATCATCTTTAGGTAAGTAACGGTAAATATAAGCACCGCTGACGATTGTTGCAACAAAGGTCATACCAAGTAAACCAAAAGATTTGAAATCAACCCAAGCATCTTCAGACATATTTTGGCTGATATAAATATTTACAAGCATACACAGAATGAAAAATCCTGCCCAGCCTATATTTAATTTGTTCCACACATTATCCGGTAATTGGATTTCTTTGCCTAATAACTTTTTCACCAATGGCGTATTGAATTGGAATTGTGCAACCAATAAAACAATGGCGAAGAGGGCATTAATAATGGTGACTTTCCATTGTAAGTATTTGATTTCATTGAAATAGGCAGTGAGCAAACCAAAAAAGACGACAGCAATCGCCATGATTTTTTGTTGTTTCTCAATCACACCATATTTCAGTTTTAGCACAATCATTTGAATAATGGTTGCAATCACTAATACGATGGCAGCATCGCGCACACCAAACATTTTGTAGGTGATGAAAAAGAGAACAAGAGGAATAAATTCAAGAAGTTGTTTCATATTATGCCTTCATAAATAAGCTGTAAAAACGGTAAGTAAATACCAAAATAAACATTTGAAATAATGCAGCCAAGATACCAACGATAGCACTTAAAAATGATGAACCTAAGATTGCACCAATGGTGTTTACCACTAAAGGAAGAAGTAAATAAGTGAGCAAGGCATAAATAATTAATACGCCATTTCGTTTAATACCCGCACGCCACACTTGTAAAGCACTTTGCCCGATAGATTGATTTGCGGCAATGTAATGCACAGGCGATAAGCATAGGCGAACAAAGAAAAATAAACCAAATACCATTGAAACAAAGGCTAGAGGGGAGAGGGCATTTTTGCTTAAAAATGAGCTCATAACATCAGCAAGGCCAAATAAAAGTGGCAAACTCATAAAAATATCTAAAACGACCACACCTAAAAAACGGCGCAATGTCAGCATGAGACCTTGATTAATCGGATTTTCATTTTGCTGACTAATATGATGAATGGTTGCAATACCGAAGGTTGCAATAAAAGACATCAACAATTGTTGGAATAAAAAAGATCCAATCAGTGCAGTTGGCTCCACTTTGCTTAATGCATCAATAATGTCCTGTTGTGATGGATTAGGATTATCACCCAAACTCGGCATTGGGACACTGACTAATGCATTAATCAATTGTGAGATGACGAAAATACCAACGAAAAGTAGCACGGTTTTTCGCTGATTACGCATAAAGTTGAGGCTATCTTGAAAAATCTGAGTAAAGTTAATTTGCATTGTATTTTCTCGGTAAAAAAAGTGAAGTAATTATACAAGCTTTGACATCAAAAAACTAAAAATACAAGAAATTGTTCTAGATCAAAAATTATTAATCATTAATTTTTAAAAAATTGATAGAGATCACATTTTTAATACTAAAAAATAGGTACTATATATTCACCCATAATTTGTATGGGAATTAATCTTAAAGAAAATGACTAAGGAGTCAAAATGAAAAAAGCAGCATTAGCATTGGGATTAAGCGCGGCATTATTAGCGGGTTTTGCAAACGCACATCAGCAAGGTGATGTTATTGTAAGAGCGGGTGGTGTTCTTGTGGATACACACACGACCACAAATAGCGATGTCTTTAAATTTAAAGTGAACAACAATACTCAATTGGGTTTAACCGGTACTTATATGTTCACTGATAACATCGGGGTAGAATTACTTGCGGCGACCCCTTTCAGTCATGAAATTAAGTTAGGTTCTGCCTTAGTAGGTAAAACTAAACATTTACCGCCAAGTGTATATGCTCAATACTATTTCTTTGATAAAGATGCTAGCGTACGTCCTTATGTAGGTGCTGGTCTTAACTACACGACATTTTTCAGTGAAAAAGTGAAGTTAGCTGGCGTATCTGATCTTAGATTAAAAGATTCAGTTGGCCCAATTGCGAACGTGGGTGTCGATATTAAACTGACCGACAACCTTTATTTCAATGCGGCAATGTGGTACGCGAACATTAAAACCAAAGCGCGTTTTAATTTAGCTGGTGAAAATCATACGGTGAAGGTGAAACTTGACCCTACAGTATATTTCGTCGGTTTAGGTTATCGTTTCTAATAGAAGTGCTGAACTGAAAAAAGCGGTACACAATATGTATCGCTTTTTATTTAACGTTATTCAGCGGCATAGCCAGATGTCGGTAAAGGGGAGGCATCTAAATACGCTATACCGTTTTCGAGTTTTAATCGATCTTCAATAAACCATTTAATCACTAAAGGATAAATATTATATTCCTGTTCACGCGTACGAAGTTCAATTTCCTCGACGGTATCACCAGGGAAAATAGGCACTTTAGCTTGTAACACAATGGCACCACCATCGATCTCTTCATTGACAAAATGCACGGTTGTACCGTGTTCGCTGTCGCCATTCTCAAGTGCTCTTTGATAAGTATGTAACCCAGGATATTTTGGCAGAAGGGAAGGATGAATATTTAAAATTTTCCCAGTAAAACGTTGTGTGAATGGTTTGGTTAAGATTTTCATGTAACCGGCTAACACAATGAGATCAACACTGAGATCTTCTAAATAATCACCGATAGCCTTATCCATATCGAGATTGGACGTAAAATCTTGACGTAAAAAAACGCGGTTAGGAATGGCCGCACTTTTAGCGCGTTCTAAGCCAAATGAATCGATTTTATTACTGATGACAGTCACAATCTTTCCTGGAATAAATCCAGTTTGACAAGCCTCAATTATCGCTTGAAGATTTGATCCTTGCCCTGAAATCAGGACGGCAATTTTTTTCATATTATTCTACATAAAAGAAGGGCGAACCTTTCATTCTGAAATTTTCGCCCTGAAATGGAAAATTGAAATTATTTAATAATAACTTGTGGTTCGTTATCTGTCGCACTTTCGATATGACCGATTAACCAGGCATTTTCACCGGATTGTTTTAAAATCGCTAAAGCGGTTTCTACTTGCGATTGTGGTAATGCAATCACCATACCCACGCCACAGTTGAATGTGCGGTACATTTCATAGGTTTCAATGTTGCCTTTTTCTTGTAACCATTTGAATACGGGTTGCCATTCCCAACTGCTTTCATCAATAACAGCTTTGGTATTTTTCGGTAATACACGAGGGATATTTTCCCAGAAACCGCCACCCGTTAAGTGTGCGATAGCATGGACTTCCGTTTGTTTGATTAAAGCGAGAACAGATTTTACATAGATTTTTGTCGGTGCAAGCACTTGTTCACTTAATGGACGACCACCTAATTGCTCAGTGGCTGGGTTGACGCCAGCAACATCAATGACTTTACGAATTAAAGAATAACCATTTGAATGCGGGCCACTTGAACCTAGTGCAATTAAAGCATCTCCTACTTTAACTTGGCTACCATCAATGATTTCTGATTTTTCAACAACGCCTACACAGAAACCTGCAAGGTCATAATCACCAGTGTGATACATACCCGGCATCTCTGCGGTTTCGCCACCAACTAATGCACAACCAGATTGTACACATCCTTCTGCGATGCCTTTGACCACATCTGAAGCAACATCCACATCAAGTTTTCCTGTCGCGTAGTAGTCTAAGAAGAATAATGGTTCGGCGCCTTGAACCACTAAATCGTTAACACACATTGCAACCAAATCAATACCGATGGTATCGTGTTTTTTTAAGTCAATGGCTAAACGTAGTTTTGTTCCTACACCGTCTGTACCTGAAACGAGGATCGGTTCTTTATATTTGCCCGGAATAGCACATAATGCGCCAAATCCACCTAATCCCCCGATGACTTCAGGACGAGTAGTTCGTTTCACGTGTGGTTTAATACGTTCAACTAATTCATTACCGGCATTAATATCCACGCCTGCATCTTTATAACTTAATGATGGTTTGCTCACAATGTTATCCTATATTTTTAGGTTAAATGATAAAACGGCGTGATTGTATCAGATTAAGCAAACGTTTGCGATAGTGATTTAATTGGGTTTTTACTAAAAAAATAACCGCACTTTATTTTAAAGGATAAAGTGCGGTTATTTTTTAATGTGTTTTTAGCGATTCGCTAATTCAAAAATCATCGCTTCAGCTTGGCAGCTAAATGTAAAACGAGCCGTTAAATTTGCGCCATTTTCAGTTTCGGTGATTTCACTTTTAATGTCGCAAGGATCGCTTTCTGTTTTGCGAGCTTTTTCAATGAAACGATTAAGTGCCGCTTCAGCTTCAGCTTTATTCGCATAGGTTTGATGAATATCAACAGAACAATCTGAACCGTCAATAATCGTACCTACATCAACACAACTACAAGTGAGAGATTCTTCTGCTTTGCATGTTACTGTCATAGGATTTCCTTATTTAAAATTAAGATTAACTCCATTCTAGCATTTTTGAAACGCTCTGCCAAAGTGACCGCACTTTTTTAATTTAAATATCATTTATTTATCACTGGTCGGAACACTTAAAATTTAATCTAAAATAATTTGCACTCCATTTATTGGAGTTTTAGAATCTCGCGGCTTTTTTCATTATTATTAATAACAAAAGGTTCCAAATGACAAAATTTAATAAAACGCTATTAGCAATGACCACATTATTAGTAGCAAGCGGTGCAAATGCAGCCGCATTCCAATTAGCAGAAGTTTCTACATCAGGTCTTGGTCGTGCTTATGCGGGTGAAGCAGCAATTGCTGATAATGCTTCAGTAGTTGCAACGAACCCTGCATTAATGAGCTTATTCAAAACCAATCAATTCTCTGTGGGTGGCGTTTATGTGGATTCTAAAATTCATATGAGTGGTCCAGTTACAGTTAATGCGCTAGGTCGTACTGTTGCTGTAGGTTCTGCAGATCATAATAGTGTTGTTCCTGGCTCATTGATTCCGAATATGTATTTTGTAGCACCAATTAATGACAAATTTGCCATTGGTGGTGGTATGAATGTGAATTTTGGATTAAAAAGTGAATATGAATCAGATTACAACGCGGGAGTATTCGGCGGTAAAACTGATTTAAGTGCGATTAACTTAAATTTAAGCGGTTCATATCGTGTCTCTCAAGGTTTAACTGCTGGTGTGGGTTTAAATGCAGTTTATGCAAAAGCAGAAATTGAACGTCGTGCTGGTATTTTAAGTGATGCAGTAAAAAATGCTGCGCCATTAGTTCCTGCATTAGTGAGAGCTGGACGAATTTCACCAAACGCGGCCGCTTCTTTAGCAAAATTACAAGGTGTGAATAAAGAAACTGTATTAACCCACTTACAGGATAAAAATGCATGGGGTTTTGGTTGGAATGCAGGTTTAATGTATGAGTTCAACGCAAATAACCGTGTAGGTTTAGCTTATCACTCAAAAGTCGATATTGACTTTGAAGATGATAATGCTGTGAGTGCAAGTCGTACTATCCGTGGTCAAGGCCCTGCTGCAGGTGGATTAACATTACACCTACCAGATTATTTAGAATTATCAGGTTTCCACCAAGTTACAGATAATTTGGCATTGCACTACAGCTACAAATTTACACACTGGAGCCGTTTCAAAGAGTTACACGCAACCTTTAATGACGGAGAACTCGCATTCCATAAAGATGAAAAATACCGTAGCAATTCTCGTTATGCATTAGGTGCAACCTATAATGTAAATGACAAATTAACGCTTCGTGCCGGTATTGCTTATGATGAAGCTGCTGCACCAACAGAGCATGCAAGTGCATCTATTCCAGATACTGATCGTATGTGGTATAGCGTAGGGGCAACTTATAAATTTACCCCGAATCTTTCTATTGATGCGGGCTTTGCGCACTTACGTGGTAAAAAAATTCACTTCACCGAAAGCCAACCAATTGGTGGTTTAGCAACAGTAACAGCGAATTATACCTCTAAAGCAAGTGCTAACCTTTACGGTTTAAACTTAAACTACAGTTTCTAATTTGTTAAAAATTTAGCATAATATGTAGCACACCAAATGAATGTTTGGTGTGCTTTTTTCTTATATCAACCCATAAAAAAACGAGAGAAAAATGACCGCACTTTTTTATGCTTATATGGACTCACCAATTGGTCGGTTATTAATGCTTTCTGATGGTGAAAACCTTACAAATTTAGATTGTGAGTTAGAACAAACCACGCCAAATCCGAATTGGATTTTACGAGAAGATTTACCGCTTTTTGAAAAAGTCCGGTGCGCTTTAATGCGTTATTTTAATGGCGAGCCAGAAAGTTTCTCCGATATTCCTTTATCGCCTAAAGGTACCGCATTTCAACAAACGATTTGGAAAGCATTGCGTCAAATTCCTTATGGTAAAACAGCCAGTTATGGTGGATTAGCCGAAAGCATTAATAACCCTAAGGCGGTGCGAGCCGTTGGTGGTGCAGTGGGGAGTAACCCTATTAGTATTATCATTCCATGTCATCGTGTATTAGGGAAAAAATGTGAAATTACCGGCTTTGGTGGTGGATTACCAGCAAAACGCTTTTTATTGAAATTAGAGAATATTCCTTACATCAACAAAGGCGTAGAATACGTTAAACCGAAATTATTGAAGAAATACCACGAATGATCCCACAAACCGAACAAGTCTTATTAGAAAAAGCACAATCTATTGCGGGGTTAACCTTTGGCGAACTTGCAGATGAGTTAAATATTCTCGTTCCGCCTGATTTAAAACGAGACAAAGGTTGGGTTGGAATGTTGCTTGAAACCGCATTGGGAGCGACAGCAGGTAGTAAAGCAGAACAAGATTTTTCTCATTTAGGCATTGAGTTAAAAACCTTACCCATCAATGCAGAAGGTTTTCCGTTGGAAACCACGTTTGTGAGTCTTGCCCCCTTGGTTCAAAACTCAGGGGTAAATTGGGAAAATTCACACGTTCGTCATAAATTATCGAAAGTCTTGTGGATTCCTATTGAAGGCAGTCGAGATATCCCTTTACGTGATCGCCATATTGGTCAGCCTATCTTATGGCAACCTTCGACTGAACAAGAACATCAATTACGCCAAGATTGGGAAGAGTTGATGGATTATATTGTGCTCGGTAAGTTAGATCAGATTACGGCTCGTATTGGTGAAGTGATGCAGCTGCGTCCAAAAGGTGCAAACAGCAAAGCTATCACAAAAGGCATTGGTAAGAATGGGGAAGTAATTGATACTTTGCCGCTGGGATTTTATTTACGGAAAGAATTTACGGCGGGCATTTTAAACGCTTTTCTTAATCATAAAAATGGGTGAATCATCACCCATTTTTTATTTCTCTTCATTTTGAAAAACACGGAAAAATCCCACCGCACTTTGTAAAGTCTCACCATAAAAAATGAGTGGAATACGATTTCGTTGCCAAGGCGGAATACCGAGATCTTGCCAGATTTTTTTCATGATTTCAGCAGGGCGATTATATTGGCGTTTTACTTTTCCAGTATAAGCAAATCGTACTTGAATGGGTTCTTGTGTATTAGCAAGTTGAACCTGTTTGTCATTCCAATGCACTAAAATACCTTGTGAATTGCATTCGGCATAAATAGTTCCAAGATTATCAGGTAAGGTAATCTTTTGATTTAATGGCATATCAAGGCAAGTTTGCGACAAATCAGCGAGTTTTCCGGTTAAATAGAGACATTGTTGATAACGGCGAATAATATGTTCCCCAAGTTGAAATTGTGGGGAGGCATCCGCTTTAGCCTGAATAACATCATCAATAATATGCATTAATTGAACCTGCGTTGGCATGGCAATCTGATTTTTACCCAGCCACATTCGCAAAAGTGCGGTTTGTTTTTGCGATGAATAGTCTAGAAAGTTCAGGAGCGAAAACTGTTTTTGATCCTCAAGAAGATGCTGTTCAAAGCAATCTTGTAATAATTCATTAATCAGTTGTTGTTGCTCAAAACAATGTTGTGCGGCACGCTGAACTGCATGATCAAAATGCCCCCATCGCTGGCGTAATTCAGGCAAAATTTGGTTGCGTAAGAAATTACGATCGTAATGATTATCTTGATTGCTTTCGTCTTCGACCCAAGACAGATTTTCTTGCTGAATGTAATCTTCTAATTCATTACGGCTAAAAGATAGGAGCGGGCGTAGAATAGGCATCTCGAACAATTGGCTTTCTTTTTGCATGGCACCTAAACCTTGTAATCCCGCGCCTCGTTTTAATGCGAGGAAAAAGGTTTCAGTTTGATCATTTAAATGATGTGCAGTGACCAGATATTCGTCAGGTTGAATATGTGTCGAAATGGCCTGATAACGGGCTTCTCTTGCACCCGCTTCAATGCCATCGTGCATTTCCACTTTGACTTTTTCAATAATAAGTGGAATCGCAAATTGTTCACAGAGTTGTTGGCAATGAGCCGTCCAAGTATCCGCATTCGGGCTTAATCCGTGATGGATATGGATAGCTCGCAGGCTTAAGTGCGGTCGTTTTTCGCTGAGTTTTTTAACTAAAGAAAGCAGTGCAGTTGAATCCAAACCACCGCTAAAAGCAATGAGAAGCTTATTGGCGGTGGTTGGAATTTGTGCTTGGAATAATGAAAAAAGATCCATTAGGCCACTTTAACAGCTTTGTAGTTTGTGCTTGGATTTAAGATCTCAAAACGTGCAGCAATAGGTTGGAGTTCGTAAGATTTCAAATCAAAGGTGGTTTTCATCACACCCGCCACGGCATTATTCATTTTTTCAAAAGCTTCAACATCATTGCCACAGTTTAAGTAATGCGCCAAGAAAGTACCCGCAATTAAATCACCCACACCAACAGGTTCAAAGTTAAATTTATAAAGCGGACGACTTAAATGCCATACACCTTCAGGTGTCGCCATAATAATTTCAAAGGTATCAGGATCATTTAATTTACCTGCTTTACCTAAGTGTTTAACTAACACTTTCTTCACACCTTTAGCAACTAACGCATTAGCGGCTTTGAGCACATCGTCAAAGGTGTTGATAGGGAAGTCAGAAAGCGTACGAAGTTCGGAAAGATTTGGTGTCATGATGTCCGCACGTGGAATGGCTTTTTCAATTAAGCGTTCACGTACACCATCAGCTACCACGCAGACTTTTTCGGCATTTGGCATCACGGGATCGCACAAGTAAAGTGCATTTGGGTTACGAGCTTTGATTTTCTCTAAAGCATAGATAATTTGGTCAACTTGTTCAGCTGAACCTAAATAGCCAGAAAGCAACGCATCACATTCTTGCAGTTTTCCAATAGCATCTAAACCGTTAGCAATTTCACCAATTTGCTCTTGTGGAATAACCATGCCTGTCCATTTACCATATTGAGTATGGTTAGAGAATTGCACGGTATTGAGTGCCCATACATCCACGCCTAATAGCTGCATTGGAAAGGTAGCAGATTTATTACCAGCGAAACCATAAACTACATGAGATTGGATTGCTAATACGTTTTTCATTTTGAGTTCTCCTTGTTATATTATTTTAGGCATTGATGCTGTTTCTTGCATCCATGCAACATTTTTTTCAAAACACAAAAAAGAGCGGTTAAACTAACCGCTCTTTTTCTATTTTATTAACAATAACCGTAAGACATTAAACGTTCATAACGTCTTTCTAATAAGCCATCTTTGTCGAAGGTATCGAGTTCGTTTAGTTCTTCAACAAGGCATTGTTTTAAATTACGTGCCATTTCATGATAATTACGATGCGCACCACCTAATGGCTCTTGAACGATATTATCAATTAAACCTAACTCTTTTAAACGAGTTGCGGTTAAGCCCATGACTTCTGCTGCGGTTGACGCTTTTTCAGCGCTCTTCCATAAAATAGAAGCACAGCCTTCTGGTGAAATAACGGAATAAGTTGAATATTGCAACATATTCACTTTGTCGCCGACACCAATAGCTAATGCACCACCGGAACCGCCTTCACCGATTACCGTACAGATAACAGGCACTTTTAAGGTAGACATTTCACGTAAGTTACGAGCAATCGCTTCAGATTGACCACGTTCTTCCGCACCGATGCCTGGGTAAGCCCCTGGCGTGTCGATAAAGGTAATAATAGGCAAGTTAAAACGCTCAGCCATTTGCATTAAACGTAACGCTTTACGATAGCCTTCAGGTGCTGGCATACCAAAGTTACGTGTTACTTTATCTTTTACTGTACGACCTTTTTGGTGACCGATAATCATTACCGCGCGACCATCTAAACGAGCAAGACCACCTACGATTGCTTTATCATCTGCAAAGGCACGATCGCCCGCAAGTTCTTGGAAATCAGTAAAAATATGTTCGATATAATCAAGGGTGTATGGACGATTTGGGTGACGCGCCATACGAGAAACCTGCCATGCATCAAGATTTGCAAAGGTTTTTCTGGTTAATTCATCGCTTTTCTTTTGCAAGCGTTTAATTTCATCGTGTAAATCAATTTTGTCATCAGATGCTGAACGTAGCGCTTCAATTTTGGCTTCAAGTTCAGCAATAGGTAATTCAAAATCTAAATATTCTTGGCTCATTTCTTATCCTAAAATATCGTCAAAAGTTGCCCGCACTTTATCAAGATTTAAGGTGCGGTGCAAATGGTTTTCACTGGTTGGAGCGGATTATAAATATTCCTTTTTTAGTAATGATAACAAAAACAAAAATGCGGAACAAATCACGACAGAAGGCCCCGCAGCGGTATCATAAAAGGCGGAAAGGAATAATCCGCCAACGACGGAAAGCATACTGATTAAAATCGCAATAAACACCATTTGTTCAGGTGTTTTGGCAAAACGTCTTGCCGTTGCAGCTGGGATAATTAAGAGTGATGTAATAATCAGGGCTCCAACAAACTTCATACTTAATGCGATTGTCAGTGCGGTCAAAATCATTAAGATAAATCGCATTTTTTTGATATTAATGCCTTCCACTTGAGCCAGTTCAGGCGAAACTGTGGTGGAGAGTAAGGCTTGCCAGAAGTAAAGCAGCGTGCCGAATACAATAACAACACCCGCGCCAATGTAAGGTAAGTCGTTAAAATTAATGGCGAGCAAATCCCCAAAAAGATAACTCATTAAATCTACGCGGACATTTTTAAGTAAGCCAACGGTGACCACGCCAAGAGAAAGACAACTGTGTGCGATAATGCCTAAAAGGGTATCCACTGAAAATTGCGTGTTACTTTCGAGCCAAACCATTAATACGGCGAGAATAATCGTCAAAATTACAATGGCAACATAAGGGTTAATTTGTAGGAAAATGCCTAACGCCACACCGAGTAAGGCAGAGTGGGAAAGGGTATCACCAAAATAAGCCATTTTACGCCACACCACAAAAGCACCCAGTGGTGCGGTAATTAAGGAAAGCAGTAATCCCGTAAGCAAGGCGGGAAATAAAATCTCAAACATGATTTTTCCTTATTGTTGGCATTCAGATGGATTGGCACTGCAACTACAAACATCACCGTGCATATTATGATGATGATTATGATGGTGCGTATAAAAGCCCACATTTTGTGAGATTTGATTCCCCCAAAGACGCATAAATGTGGGATCATTCGATAGGCTTTCTGGTGTGCCGGCACAGCAAATATGTTGATTGATGCACAACACTTCTTTACTGTCCGCCATCACGATATGCAAATCATGGGAAACCATTAAAACCGCACAATTTAAGGCTTGTTGAGTACGGTGAATCAGCTGATAAAGTTCAGCTTGACCATTAATATCGACCCCTTGAGTTGGTTCATCTAGCACCAGTAAATTGGGTTTGTTCAAAATCGCACGAGCTAATAACACGCGTTGCATTTCCCCACCTGAGAGTTTTTGCATATTATTTTTTCTCAAATGAGTGATAGAGAGTTGCTCAAGTGCGGTTGATATTTCTTGCGTTTTAACACCTTTTTTGAGTGCCAGAAAACGCTCAACCGTCATTGGTAAGCTGTGATCGAGGTGAATTTTTTGTGGGACATAGCCAATTCTGACATTGGTGCTATAAATCACCTCACCGGATGTCGGCGGTTGTAATTTTAATAAGGTTTTTAAGAGGGTCGATTTTCCCCCACCATTTGGCCCAACAATGGTGATAATGGAATTGGGATAAATGCTGAGGTTAATATCCCGCAATGCGGTCTTTTGTTCAAAGACCACATTGATATTTTTCAGTGTAATTAATGGTGTGGGTTGGGCTGGTTGAATGGCGCGAATCTGCATAACTCCCCCTTTAAAAATAGCTCACTAAAATAGCTCATTTCCGCCTTTTTCTCAAGAAATTCCGACTATGCCTAATATTTAGGCATAAGATTTTACATTTTTAGGGTAAAATGAATTTTTTTCAGAGTTTGTAGTCTGAAAAACGAAAATCTTTTTTACTCATTTTAAAGGTATCAAATGGTACAACACGTTAAATTAGCCAGAGATAGACGGAAACGAAAATCCCGCATAAAAGCGGCGATTTTTTTCGCCGCACTTTTGCTTATTTTAACGGGCATTTTCCTCGCCTTTAAAGATACCGCTGATTATGATCCTTCTCTGCAAAGTAATCTTGAACCAGAGATGGTGGATAACGTTCAATATCAATCTCTTACACCTGAAAAAACAGAATCGGGCAATCCTCAATCTCAAGAAGGCGAACATCCTGAAACAAAACAACATGCTAATACGGAAGATGCAACCTCTTATGATGATGAACTTCAAGCCAAAGATGATGAAGTCGATGAAATCAAACCGCAATTTGACGATCTCAATGATTTACCAAAAGATGCTCAAGATGCGCTGAGCGGTATTTTAGATGTGGCTGATCAAGCATTACGTATCACCGATCAATTTAGCCATACTGTAGTACGTGGCGATTCATTAAAAGATGTGTTAGAGCTTTCAGGTTTGGAAGATGA
>CABQSN010000035.1:0-13202 GCA_902466845.1 uncultured Haemophilus sp. | reverse complement strand
GATAGGGATCATAAAAGAATCGAGATAAACGCGTGGTGTGTTTAACTTTTAGCCTAACGCAATGATTATTCATCAGAAACTGACTAATCAAAAATAGATGAAAAACGGACCGCACTTATATACGAAGGAAATAAAAAACCCGATATGATTATCGGGCTTATGTTTAATTGGTTCCACCAACGGTGATTTCATCGATTTTCAAGGCAGGCTGACCAACGCCGACTGGCACGCTTTGGCCATCTTTGCCACAAACACCGATACCAAGATCTAAGTCTGTTTCATCGGCGACCATCGAAACTTTTTGCATCACATCAATACCGCTGCCAATTAATGTCGCCCCTTTAACCGGTTTGGTAATTTTTCCTTTTTCAATAAGATAAGCTTCAGATGTCGAGAACACAAATTTACCTGAGGTGATATCCACTTGCCCACCACCAAAGTGCGGAGCATAAATACCGCGATCTACTGAAGCCACTAAATCTTCAAATTTGCTTTGACCCGCTAACATATAGGTATTCGTCATTCTCGGCATTGGCAAATGCGCATAAGATTCACGACGACCATTTCCTGTCGGTTTCACGCCCATTAATCGTGCATTGAGTTTATCTTGCATATAGCCTTGCAAAATCCCATCCTTGATCAAAACGTTACATTGACTTGGCACACCTTCATCATCAATGGTTAAAGAACCTCGGCGATTTTGTAATGTGCCGTCATCCACAATTGTACATAATGGTGACGTGACTAACTCACCAATTTTCCCTGTAAATAAAGAGCTTTCTTTGCGGTTGAAATCCCCTTCTAAACCATGCCCTACCGCCTCATGAAGCAATACGCCTGGCCAACCTGCCCCTAATACCACAGGCATTAATCCTGCTGGTGCCGCGACCGCACTTAAATTCACAAGGGCTTGACGAACCGCTTCTTTGGCAAAATTAACGGCACGAATGTCTCCATTTACCACTTCAAAGAACCAATCTAAGCCAAAGCGTCCACCTGAACCACAGCTACCCCGCTCACGTTTACCATCTTCTTCCACGAGAACCGAAATGGATAAACGCACAAGCGGGCGAATATCTGCAGCAAGTGTGCCATCCGTTGCAACTACTAACACTTCTTCATAAATCGAACTTAATGCGGCGGAAACATGGGTGACTCGAGGATCTTCAGCTCGCGCTGTACGATCCACAAGGTGTAATAACTCGATCTTTTTCTCTTTACTTAAACTTTCTAACGGATTAATCGCCGCATAACGCTGAACCGCATTCACCGCATTAAATGCTTGAGGCGAAATTAAATTGCCTTCTTTAATTTGTGCAATACCTTTTACGGCCTCTGCACATTGTTGTAATGAGGCTAAGTTGATTTGATCGGAATATGCAAATCCTGTTTTCTCTCCAGAAACGGCGCGTACACCGACACCGCGATCAATATGAAAGCCACCTTCTTTAATAATACTGTCTTCTAATACCCAGCTTTCATCTTGGCTTAATTGAAAATAAAGATCCGCATAATCAATATGACGATGCGACATCACATCAAAAATATTAAGCAATGATTGATGAGATAAATTGCTTGGTGCAAGTAAGGTATCTGAAACCTGTTTTAACATTTGTTCTCCGAAATTTATAAAAATTAATTCTGCCAAATCTCCCCTAGCCCCTCTTTGCTAAAGAGGGAGATAGTTTTTTGACTAATCTAAATTATCCAATCCAAATTGGTATAAGGCATTTTTCTTATAACCATAAAGTTCAGCCACAATCGCCGCAGCCTTTTTTAAAGGGAGTTCTTTGGCAATCAAAGTGAGCGCTTTAATTGCTTGTGGTGAAAATTCTTCGCTATCTTCTGATTTGGGTTTGCCTTCCACGATTAACACCATCTCACCTTTCGTGCGATTCGGATCTTCACTTAACCATTGACGAAGATCACTTAATTTATCCCCTGCAATGGTTTCCCACGTTTTCGTAATTTCACGGGCAAGTACAACATAGCGTTCGCCACCTAATACATCTTGCATATCGGCAAGGGTATCTAAAATGCGGTGAGTTGATTCATAGAAGATTAAAGTGCGGTCTTCTTCTGCGACGTTTTCTAACTTATCTTTACGTGCCTTGGTTTTCGCAGGTAAAAAACCTTCAAAGCAAAAACGGTCTGAGGCAATTCCCGATGCACATAATGCAGTAATCGCGGCACAAGCGCCGGGTAACGGCACCACTTTAATGCCAGCCTCACGACATTGACGCACTAAATGAAAACCTGGATCGCTAATTAAGGGTGTCCCTGCATCGGAAATTAATGCAATATTGGTGCCTTGCTTTAACTTTTCTACCAATACGTGGGCTTTTTCTTGTTCGTTGTGATCATGCAAGGCGAAAAAAGGCTTTTTGATACCATAATGACTGAGCAATAAACCACTGTGGCGCGTATCTTCCGCGGCAATTAAATCTACATTCGAAAAGGTCTCTAAAGCACGTTGTGTAATATCTTGTAAATTCCCGATTGGCGTGGCGACAATATATAAAATTCCGGTTAAATCATTCATTTTTGTTTGCTTTTACATTGTGAGATAAGTAAGATCGACCATTATTGATTTATTCATTATGGAGCGAATATGTCTATTCTATTACAAGGCGGTCGTTTTAAAAAACGTTTAATGCCGATTTTATTGTCTGTTGCGTTAGCAGGTTGTTCTAACTTATTTGGTAGCAGCTTTACCCAAACATTACAACGTGATGCCAATGCAAGTTCTGAATTTTATATGAACAAATTAGGACAAGCACAAGATAAAGAAGATCAACAAACTTACAAACTTTTAGCAGCACGTGTATTAATTACTGAAAATAAAGTGCCGCAGGCCGAAGAGTTATTAACTGAATTGGTTGACTTAAACGAAGCACAACAATTAGATCGTACGTTAATTGAAGCGCGCATCGCCGCAGCAAAAGGCAATAATGATGTTGCTGAAGGTAAATTACGTGCACTCGAGCTGACTAAATTAAGTCCATCACAAAAATCTCGTTATTACGAAACCTTTGCTCAAACAGCAGAAAATCGTAAAGACGTGATTGAAGCGGTGAAAGCTCGCATCAAAATGGATGAAAATTTAACAGACATGCAACGTCGTAAAGATAATGTTGATAAAACTTGGTCGTTACTCCGTTCTGCGAATACGGCTGTTATCAATAATGCCTCCGATGAAGGTAGCGTGGCATTAGGCGGTTGGCTCACTTTAATTAAAGCTTATAATGACAACATTCGTCAGCCAGTACAATTAAGCCAAGCGTTACAAAGCTGGAAATCAGCTTATCCAAATCACGTTGCAGCAACCTTTTTCCCTAAAGAGCTAGAAAGCTTGTTGAATTTCCAACAAACGAATTTAGCTCAAATTGGTTTAGTCTTACCTTTAAGCGGCGATGGCCAAATTTTAGGTACAACTATCCAATCCGGTTTCAATGATGCAAAAGGTAACTCAACCATCCCTGTACAAGTATTTGACTCATCAACTACACCGATTAACGACATTATTGAACAAGCAAAAGCATCAGGTATTAAAGCGTTAGTGGGGCCATTGCTTAAACAAAATATCGATGCCATCATTGCGAATCCAAGCACAGTACAAGGCATGGATGTACTCACATTAAATGCAACAGCAAATACTCAAGCAATTAACCAAGTCTGTTATTACGGTTTATCTCCAGAAGATGAAGCTGAGTCCGCTGCTAACAAAATGTGGAAAGATGGTATTCGCAATCCAATCGTTGCAATGCCGCAAAATGATTTAGGACAACGTGTTGGTAATGCTTTCAACGTGCGTTGGCAACGTTTAGCGGGTACAGATGCGAATATTCGCTACTATAACTTACCGGCTGATATTACCTACTTCTTCCAAGGTGCACCACAAGATACAAGTGCACTTTATGTCATCTCTTCACCAGATGAATTGGCTGAAATTAAAGGTTATTTAGATACCAGCAATCCGAATGTCCGTATTTATGCAAGCTCTCGTTCTAACGCGGCAAGTAATACACCAGAATACTATGCGAAAATGAATGGCGTTCAATTTAGCGATATTCCATTCTTTAAACAAAGCGATTCTTCACAATATCAAAAAGTGGCTGGCTCAACCGGTGGTGAATTCCAATTAATGCGTTTATATGCAATGGGTTCTGATGCATGGTTGCTCATCAATCACTTTAATGAATTACGCCAAGTACCAGGTTACACCTTAAGTGGTTTAACCGGTCAGCTTAGCGCAGATTCAAACTGTGATGTGGACCGCGATATGACATGGTATCAAGTACAAGATGGTAACGTGGTAGCGGTTGCGAACTAATACATGTTTTCATTAAAACGTCAACAAGGGGCGGGCTTTGAACATCAAGCCCGCCTTTTCTTAGAGTCTAAAGGTCTCAAATTCATCGCGGCGAATCAACATTTCAAATGCGGTGAATTAGATCTCGTTATGCAAGACGGGCAAACCATTGTGTTTGTTGAAGTACGCCAACGCTCCAACTCAGCATTTGGATCTGCTGTTGAAAGTGTGGATTGGCAAAAGCAACAAAAGTGGCTGAATGCCGCAAATTTATGGCTTGCTAAACACGATCTAAGTCTTGAAGATGCGGATTGCCGTTTTGATCTTATCGCCTTTGGAAAAACTGCCAGTGATATCCAATGGATTCCTAATTTTCTCGATTAACCTTTTCCGATTATGTTACAAAAAGTTAAAGATATTTATAGCGAAAGTATTCAGATTCAAATCTCTGCTTCGAGCCTATTATCAGAAAATATTGCAACTGCCACACAAATGGTCATGCAATGTTTGTTAAGTGGTCATAAAGTGATTGCCTGTGGCGTCGCTCGCTCTTACGCGAATGCGCAATTCTTAGTGTCAAATTTGCTTAATCGTTACGATTTTGAGCGCCCTAGTCTACCATCCGTAAATCTTAACCTTGAAAGTGCGGTCGGTTCTTCACTGGTTTTTGATCAACCTATCGAGCAGCTTTATCAACATCAATTCAACACTATCGCGAAGCCCGGTGACTTATTGATCGCTTTTGCTCCGCTTGGTACAGAAAAAGCGGTGCTAAATACAATTGCTAATGCCGTCAACAAAGAAATTCAGGTCATTGCCTTAACCGGTGCAAACAATGATACGATTCAAGGTGTATTAGCTGAAGCAGATTTAGAAATCTCTATTCCCGCAACGAAAGAAGCGCGTATTTTGGAAAATCATTTATTCGTCATTAATGCACTTTGTGAGCTTGTTGATAGCACACTTTTCCCAAGAGCTTGACATTAAAGGCTTTTCCAACCAAACTATTTCTAAAATTAATTGACTAATTAGTTAACTCACTCATTTATAAAAAGGAGATTAATGATGAAATTAACCCCATTTAAAAAACTCGCCTTCGTACTTGGTGCATCGATTATGTTACAAGGCTGTGTAGCTGCTGTGCTTGGTGGTGCGGCTGCAGGTGCTAAAGTTACAACAGATCCTCGTACAATGGGGACGCAAGTCGATGATGAAACTTTAGAAGTAAAAGTTGAAAATGCATTAGATAAGGATGCACAAATTAAATCGGAAGGTCGTGTACATGCCGTTTCTTATAGTGGCCGTATATTATTAATTGGTCAAGTACCGAGTGAAGGCGTAAAAGAAATTGCAACCAGTCTTACTAAAGGCGTAGATGGTGTGAATGATGTCTATAACGAATTACGTGTGGGCAATAAAATTAACTTTGGTCAAATTACCAAAGACAGTTGGATTACCACACAAATTAAATCAAAACTCTTCGTTGGCGATAATGTAAAGGCAACAGATGTGAAAGTGATCACCGAAAATGGCGAAGTATTCTTACTCGGCAACCTTACCCGCTCACAAGCAGACTCAGCAGCAGAAATTGCAAGTAAAGTTACTGGTGTTCAAAAAGTCGTCAAAGTATTTAAATACTTGAATTAATTAAACTTTTAAACATTGAAGTGCGGTCAAAAATCATCTCGTTTTTGACCGCACTTTTTTCTTTACAAAGATTTACAAAAAAGATCCTGCTTAAAAAAACATCACTTCGAAAAAAAGTTATTTGTTTTAAATGACTTATCTTTTGTCAATAATGTAAGTAAAAAATTTACTGCTTGAATTCAATTTTAAAACACTCTATCTTGTGCATCGTTATTTTTCATAACACTATATCTTGTGTTTTTTTAAAGTCATCTCTCTAGCAGGTTTTATCTCCCATGAACAAAGGATTAATGGTTACAAAGCGCGATGGTACGCTTGAACAAATCAATTTAGACAAAATTCACCGTGTGATTACTTGGGCGGCTGAAGGCTTGGAAAACGTCTCTGTTTCTCAAGTTGAATTGCGTTCTCATATTCAATTTTATGAAGGCATTCGTACGTCTGATATTCACGAAACGATTATTAAAGCAGCAGCAGACCTAATCAGTAAAGATACCCCGGATTATCAATATCTTGCTGCACGTCTTGCGGTTTTCCATTTACGCAAAAAAGCGTATGGCCATTTTGATCCGCCTCGTTTATACGATCATGTGAAAAAATTAGTGCGTATGGGCAAATATGATCCTGCACTTTTAGCCGACTATACTCGTGAAGAATGGGATGAAATGGATGGGTTTATTGATCACTGGCGTGATATGACCTTTTCTTATGCAGCAGTAAAACAATTAGAAGGGAAATACTTAGTTCAAAACCGTGTAACCGGTGAGATCTATGAATCTGCGCAATTCCTTTATTTATTAGTTGCAGCGAGCTTATTCTCAAAATATCCACAAGAAACCCGTTTGGATTACATTCGTCGTTTCTATGATGCGACATCAACCTTCAAAATTTCTTTACCTACGCCTATCATGGCGGGGGTTCGTACACCTACGCGTCAATTCAGCTCTTGTGTATTGATTGAATGTGGTGACAGCTTAGACTCTATCAATGCCACCTCTGCAGCAATCGTGAAATACGTTTCACAACGTGCAGGTATCGGGGTAAATGCAGGTGCAATTCGTGCGTTAGGTAGCCCAATTCGTGGTGGTGAAGCATTCCATACTGGTTGTATTCCATTCTATAAACACTTCCAAAGTGCTGTCAAATCTTGTTCACAAGGTGGCGTACGTGGTGGTGCGGCGACAGTTTACTACCCGATTTGGCACTTAGAAGTTGAAAGCTTATTAGTATTGAAAAATAACCGTGGTGTGGAAGATAACCGTGTTCGTCACATGGACTACGGCGTACAATTAAACAAATTAATGTATCAACGCTTAATTAAAGGTGCAGATATTACTTTATTCAGCCCTTCAGACGTACCTGGACTTTATGAAGCTTTCTTTGCAGATCAAGATAAATTTGAAGAACTTTACGTGAAATACGAACAGGATCCAAATATCCGCAAACGTGCTGTAAAAGCCGTTGAGTTATTCTCTTTATTAATGCAAGAACGTGCATCAACCGGTCGTATTTATATCCAAAACGTGGATCACTGTAATACTCACTCACCGTTTGATCCGCTTGTTGCACCAGTGCGTCAATCTAACTTATGTTTAGAAATTGCATTGCCAACTAAACCATTACAACATTTCCATGATGAAAATGGTGAAATTGCCCTTTGTACACTTTCAGCGTTCAACTTGGGTCAATTAGATGATTTAGACGAGTTAGATAACTTGGCGGATCTTGCAGTACGTGCATTAGATGCATTACTAGATTACCAAGACTACCCTGTTCCTGCGGCGAAACGTTCTTCATTAGGTCGTCGTTCACTTGGTATCGGTGTGATTAACTATGCGTATTATTTAGCGAAAAATGGTGTGCGTTATTCTGATGGTTCAGCGAACGATTTAACTCACCGTACATTTGAAGCGATTCAATACTATCTATTGAAAGCCTCCATGAACTTAGCGAAAGAATTAGGTGCATGCGAATACTTCAATGAAACCAATTACGCAAAAGGTATTTTACCAATCGATACATATAAGAACGATATCGATAGCTTAACGCAAGAACCATTGCATTATGATTGGGAAACGTTACGTCAAGAAATCAAAGAGTTTGGTTTACGTAACTCGACCTTAACCGCATTAATGCCGTCAGAAACCTCTTCACAGATTTCTAACGCAACAAATGGTATCGAACCGCCACGTGGTCATGTAAGTATTAAAGCATCAAAAGATGGTATCTTAAGACAAGTTGTACCGGATTATGAAAACTTAAGTGATAACTATGAGTTGCTTTGGGATATTCCAAGTAATGACGGTTACTTACACTTAGTGGGCATTATGCAAAAATTCGTAGACCAAGCGATCTCTGCAAATACCAACTACGATCCAAAACGTTTTGAAGACGGTAAAGTGCCAATGAAAGTGTTGTTAAAAGATCTTTTAACCGCTTACAAATACGGCTTAAAAACCCTTTACTATCAAAACACCCGTGATGGTGCTGAAGACAGCCAAGAAGATTTAGATGACGGCTGTGCGGGAGGAGCGTGTAAGATTTAATCATTTAGGTGGGCTTGTTTACAAGTCCGCCTTTTGATATTTTTAGGCAATCAATCATTAAGTGGGTAAAAGCCCGCTATAAATAAGGATATAACATGGCATATACTACTTTCTCACAAACCAAAAACGACCAATTAAAAGAACCGATGTTCTTTGGTCAAAACGTTAACGTTGCACGTTACGATCAACAAAAATATGAGACGTTTGAAAAGCTCATTGAAAAACAACTTTCCTTCTTCTGGCGTCCGGAAGAAGTGGATGTATCTCAAGACCGTATCGACTATGCCGCATTACCTGAACATGAAAAACACATTTTTATCAGTAACTTAAAATATCAAACCTTATTAGATTCTATTCAAGGCCGTAGCCCGAACGTTGCATTATTACCGTTAGTGTCTATTCCTGAATTAGAAACTTGGATCGAGACTTGGACATTCTCAGAAACCATCCACTCTCGTTCTTACACACACATCATTCGTAACATTGTGAACGATCCATCTATCGTGTTTGATGACATCGTGACGAACGAAGAAATCATCAAACGTGCACGTGACATTTCTTCTTATTACGATGATTTAATTCGTGATAGCCAGCTTTACAGCTTGTACGGTGAAGGTACTTACACGGTAGATGGTAAAGAATGTATGGTGACATTACGTAATCTGAAAAAACAACTTTACCTTTGCTTGATGAGTGTGAACGCACTTGAAGCGATTCGTTTTTACGTATCTTTCGCTTGTTCCTTTGCCTTTGCAGAGCGTCAATTAATGGAAGGTAATGCGAAAATTATTAAATTTATCGCACGTGATGAAGCCTTACACTTAACGGGTACACAGCACATTTTAAACATTATGGCTGCAGGTCAAGACGATCCTGAAATGGCAGAAATTGCGGAAGAATGTAAACAGGAAGCCTATGATTTATTCTTAGCCGCAGCAGAACAAGAAAAAGAATGGGCAGATTACTTATTCAAAGATGGTTCAATGATTGGTTTGAACAAAGACATTTTGGTGCAATACGTGGAATATATCACTAATATCCGTATGCAAGCCGTTGGTCTTCCATTACCATTTGGTGCACGTTCTAATCCAATTCCATGGATTAATGCATGGCTTGTTTCTGACAACGTACAAGTGGCGCCACAAGAAGTGGAAGTGAGTTCTTACCTTGTGGGTCAAATTGACTCAAAAGTAGACACCAAAGATTTTGATGATTTCGATCTATAATTCTTAATATTGCTAAAAGTGCGCTCAACTTTTCAAACGTTTTTAAAAACGCTGATAAAATTGACCGCACTTTTTTATTTATATTTTTATATAGTAGCCCACAATCTAGAAATAAGTATTAATGCTATAAAATTACATGATTTCTCTTGCTACTATTCAATTTGTTAAACTTTCTGACTAAAAAAGATGACTTAATTAAAAAAGGCTTAACAAAAAACAATGCTATAGGTAGAATAAGGAAATTCTATTTTTAATAAATCACATTCTAAGTAAAAACTAACGAGGTAAAGGATATGTCAGAACAAGAAGTGAAAGAATTAGATCTCAATGGCGAAATGCTCGTTCGCCGTGAAAAATTAGCCGCATTACGCGCAAAAGGTAATGCGTTTCCAAACCAATTCCGTCGTGATGCCCTTGCCCAAGATTTACATGATAAGTACGAAGCCGAAGATGGTGAAGTATTAAAAGAAAAAGCCATTGAAGTAGCCGTTGCCGGTCGTATTATGACTCGTCGTGCAATGGGGAAAGCCACCTTTATTACCTTGCAAGATATGAGTGGCAAAATCCAATTATATGTTGCTCGTGATAACCTTCCTGAAGGCGTTTATGCTGAAGATGTCGGTAACTGGGATTTAGGCGATATCATTGGGGTGAAAGGTACACTTTTCAAAACCAAAACCAATGAATTAACCATCAAAACAACGGAAGTTCAACTTTTAACCAAAGCACTTCGTCCGTTACCAAACAAATTCCATGGTTTAACCGACATGGAAGCACGTTATCGTCAACGTTACTTAGATTTAATTTCTAATGAAGAATCTCGTCGTACTTTTGTGATTCGTTCAAAAGTGGTGGCGGGTATTCGTGAATTCTTTATTTCTAAAGGTTTCATGGAAGTTGAAACTCCAATGCTACAAGTGATTCCAGGTGGTGCATCTGCTCGTCCATTTATCACTCACCACAACGCATTAGATGTTGATATGTATCTTCGTATTGCACCAGAACTTTACTTAAAACGTTTAGTGGTTGGTGGTTTTGAACGTGTATTCGAATTAAACCGTAACTTCCGTAATGAAGGGGTTTCTGTTCGTCATAACCCTGAATTCACCATGCTTGAATACTACCAAGCTTATGCGGATTATCATGATTTAATGGATAACACCGAAGAATTATTACGCAAACTCGCGATTGATATTCTTGGTACAACCATTGTGAAATACGGAGATTTAGAATTTGACTTCGGCAAACCATTTGAGCGTATTACATTACATGATGCAACCGTAAAATATGGTGCTGATAAAGGTATCGTAAAAGAAGATCTTTATGACTTCGATCGTGCAAAAGCAACCGCTGAACGCTTAGGTATCGAAGTACAAAAATCTTGGGGCTTAGGCTCTATCGTGAATGCGATCTTTGAAGAAGTGGCTGAACATCACTTAATTCAACCAACCTTCTTAATGGCACATCCAGCAGAGATTTCACCACTTGCACGTCGTAATGATGAAAACCCAGAAGTAACAGACCGTTTTGAATTATTCATCGGCGGACGTGAAATTGGTAACGGCTTCTCAGAATTAAACGATGCCGAAGACCAAAACGAACGTTTTGATGCACAAGTTGCAGCAAAAGAAGCCGGTGATGATGAAGCGATGTTTAAAGATGATGACTTCGTTGTTGCACTTGAACACGGTTTACCACCAACAGCAGGTGAAGGTTTAGGTATCGACCGTTTAGCAATGCTTTATGCTAACGCACCATCTATCCGTGATGTGATCCTATTCCCTGCAATGCGTCAAAAATAATTAAGTTGAAATAACATAAAAGGAAGTCTATCAACTTCCTTTTTTATTGCCTAAAAGCGCGGTTATTTTTAACCGTACTTTTATGAAAAAAGAGATAACCATCTTAACAATTATCTCTTTTACATTCCAATTTGAAATTATTTACCCCAAACTTCTTCCACGATACTACGGATAAAATCGAGTTTCATCCATTGTTGTTCTTCTGTCAGGATATTACCCTCTTCCGTTGAAGCAAAACCACATTGTGGACTTAAGCAAAGTTGATTGATATCCACATATTGCGCAGCTTCTTTGATACGGGCGATAATTTCATCACGGTTTTCTAACTCACCAGATTTAGAGGTAATCAATCCTAATACCACTTGTTGATTTTTAATAAAGCGTAAAGGTTTAAAATCACCAGCACGATCACTGTCATACTCCAAGAAGAAACCATCCACATTACAGTGACCAAATAAGGTTTCTGCGATAGGCTCATAACCACCAGCGGAGAACCAAGTTGAACGGAAGTTACCACGGCAAATATGCATTGTAATCGCTAAATCAGCCGGTTTCGCTGCCACGATTTTGTTTAACATATACACATAATCTTTAGCAATTTGATCTAAATCTAAACCACGTTCAGTATAGGTTTTACGTTTATCTTCCGCACAGAATTCGCCCCAACTTGTATCATCCAACTGTAAGTTACGACAGCCTAATTTATAGAAGATATTCATTGCATCAATATAAGCATCAGCAATATCATCTAATAACAATTGATTGTTATCTTTATAACGTTCAATTGGCTGATAATCTGTAGCACGCACTGTACAAATTAAATGAAGCATAGACGGAGAAGGAATCGTTAATTTAACGTCAGTCTCCCCTGCAATTTTTTGTAATGAGCGATAATGTTCAACAAACGGATGGCTCTCTGAAAAACCGATCTTATCCACAATTTTTAACGTTTTTGGACGTACATTATCGTGTTTAAATTGCACTGAGAATTTTTCAGCATCCACTTCTTTCACGCCATCTAATGCGGCTAAGAAATCTAGATGCCAAAAAGTACGACGAAATTCACCATCAGTCACCGCATGTAATCCGACATTTTTTTGATGCTCTACCAATTTTGCAATTTCTACATCTTCAACTTGCGTTAAATCAGCACAAGAAATATCACCACAACTACATTGATGACGAGCCTGTTTTAAAGTCTCTGGACGTAAAAAACTGCCTACAATATCAAAACGATATGGCGCAGAAGTACGAATAGTGGCATTGGGAAAAAGTTTACTCATTTTGCTTTCCTATATTTAATTAATTCTAAGACGGGCTGAGTGTAACAAAATGAACGTCTTCATTAAAGATTTAGACGTCTAGATGGATGTGAATTTTATTGTCATTTTATATGAATAAAATTGATATAAAAAGAAAAAGTGTGGTCAAAATGATCTGCACCCCAAAAGTTGGACTCAACAAACCAACAATTGAGGTGCAGATTTTTTTATGGGTAAACACTACACAATCGAATTTAAATTACAAATTCTTCAACCTATTTTGAATGGAAAAATGAGCATTAGAGAAGCTGCGAGTTTTTACAATATTCCTTCCAACACCCTAGTCGGGACATGGTTGAAACGGTTTGAAAAAAATGGCATAAAAGGACTGATTCCCCGTAAACCAT
>CABQSN010000034.1:0-13210 GCA_902466845.1 uncultured Haemophilus sp. | reverse complement strand
ATTAGTTAAAATTTCAGATTTCTCACTTTTAACGGTTATGTTTCTCAAAATTTTCGGACGGCAACAATGAGGAATAAATCTAACTTCTTCATTATCATCATCAATTAAATATTCCCCACCTATTAAATCCCTAAACTCATCAAGAAGATAGTCGTGCTTTTTTATAAATAGGCTTAATTCTCTATATGTAAAAAATAAATCTTGAACAAACTTAAGATTATCTCTTATTGGTAAAGGATATGCACTAAATTTGTTTCTATTAGTTCCAGCAAATAAATCCTTAATAGACTTTTTGTTATAGAAAAACTCATCATAAACTCTACTTCTGGATAAGGTTATTTCCTTTTGAAAAAGTGAAATACCGCTTCTTTCAACGCTAGAAATAAAAGCATTTGGTATTTTATTTAGAATAACTTCCCTTATTATAGCTTTAATTTCATTATTAATTGCGAAATAAAGTAAATCATAACTTAGCTCATCTTTATTTTTTAAACTTTCATTTTCTACACTTGTTTTTATTATAGAAAAATATTCATCCTCTTCTCTTTTTTTTATTTCAATTGCAAAACCGCCAAGAAAAGAAAGTCTATTAAAATGAATATCTTTTATATTAAAGTCATCTAATAATTTTAATGAAGAATCATTAAAAGCTTTATTTTTGCTAGAGAATAAATTAGGTATAGTTCTAGAGAATTGTTGTGTCAAATCATCTTTAACAAAGTCTTTTAAACGATTTATTGATATTCTTACTTCTTCCTCTTTAGAAGTCTCAAAAATCATTAAATCATCTTTAAAAAAATCTGATGTTTTAAATCTACGATTTTCAATAAAATCCATAAATCCATATAAAGTATACGTTATATATGTTTTAGCAGTATTATTCTTTCCACAAATTATAGTGAGATCATTTAACTCAATTTCAGTCGATCTTACTTTTCCAATTTTAGATATATTAAATCGCATAATATTTAACCTTTAAATTCAATAATTTCAGAAACCGCATTACAATTAACTAAAATAGCTTTCTTCCCGATCTCATTACATTTTCTAAAATCGTTTAACAACTTAATCTCAGTCATAGATAAATCCATAGACCTCTCACCAAATACTGCTCCCTTTCCACAAACCAACCAGTTCAAATTTATATTTATTTTTTCACAAATGATAGATAACCCCTCTGAATTGGGTTCTCTTGAACCATTAAGATAACCTTGAGCTGTTCTGTAAGGAAGACCTGTTATTTCAGAAAAATCTTTTAACTTCCATTTTCTTTCTTCACAAACTAATTTTAGACGTTCAGATATACGCATTTAGATACCCTGTATTGACTTTTGATTCAAATGCGTATATAATACGCCTATTGTGTATTATATAACTTTTTTATTGCTAATTAAAGGACACTTCATTCATTATTATGATTCAAAACTTCCTCCTCTCAAGCAAGTCACGTACGCTTTCGCCTATCAAGATGACACAGCTATCTGATAGCGAAGCTCGGGCATTGCTATGCCAAATTCGTTGGGGAAGTGAGGAAAATGTGGTGTGTCCAAAGTGCGGTGTGCAGCATATTGCTTATCGCATTGCCAGTCGCAATCAATGGCGGTGTAAACATTGTCATCATACCTTTAGCGTCACATCAGGCACGATTTTTGCCGACCGTAAACTGTCTATTCAGACCTACCTTTACGCGATAGCCTTATTTGTTAATGCCGCTAAAGGCTTGTCTGCCTGCCAACTTTCGCGTGATTTGAATGTTCAGTACAAAACAGCGTTTACGCTCGCGCACAAAATCCGTGAAAGCCTACAAATTCAAAAACAGTTATTTCCGCTTTCGGGTGAAATCCATATTGACGGCACTTACGTTCATTCCGCTCCACGACCAAAGAATAAGAAATCGGAGCGCGTGGATAGACGACTGAAGGAAAATGCTAATCCTCACAAGCGGTCAATTTTGGTGATGCGAAGTCGTTACACAGAGGAGGAAACCGCAGAAAACCCGTATTTAGTGGGCGCAAAGAAAACCTTAACTTTCCCGATTTTATCGGAAAATAGCCAAGTCGTGAATAAATTGGCAACAAGCTATATCAAGGCAGGAAGTCGTATTCACGCGGACGAAAACTCGGCTTATGGCGAATTGATGATTCACTACGATTTACGCCGTGTGAACCATCAAAAAGAATACCGTAGCGATGAAGGTATCACTAACAATCTTGCAGAAAGCTATTTCAGTCGTTTTAAACGTATGATTATCGGTACGCACCACAAAATCAGCAATAAGTATCTTGATAACTACGCCAACGAATGTGCTTATCGTGAAGATAATCGCCGTGTGGATAATTTAAGCCTATTTAACAGCACGCTAGGGCAATGTCTTGCTACCGACAATACAACAGACTGGCAAGGCTATTGGCAGGGGAATCATAGACAAGCAGAAAGATTGATAATGTAATGGGAAATAAAATCTACTTTAGCCAAATTCAGGCTAAAATCGACCGCTTGCAGCGTGAACGAACACAAGTGCTAGAGCATCTCGAATTAGTCGAAAGAAAAATCCAAAAGCTCAACGATGCCCTTGAAGTGATGGAAGATGAAGCTTTAACCGATGAATATGATACAGAGGTTTATTCATATCGAACCTACAAACATAGATTCCGTGGGAAATTAAGACCAATGGTCTTAGCGGTACTCAAAGCTCAACCCAACCATTATTTCACGGTCAATGAAATCACTGAGATTGTCTTAATAAAAGACAGACAAGACCCTATCATTCGTCCGAAGCATACGGTTTCGGTGCGTGGCGCGTTAAAACATTGGCTGACAAAAGGTGTCGTAGAACGGTTAGAAAGAGGCGTAACCGATGTCAAATGGCGACTGAAACAAAAATAGCGGTATTTCTACTGCTACTTATCCATTTTTACTCAAGAGGTTTTAATCGCCATTCAGAACGTCTGAAAAATCCTCGCTTTATTGTTCGTTTGTGTAATTCAACCTTTTGCCGTTCAATAATGCCTTTCTTGTATAAATCTCTTAATACCCTAATCACTGCAAGCTCATGTTCTCTAGTTACTGAAAAGGAATATTTATTTTCACAATCTAATCCCATCACATTTGATGTAATTGAATATAAATTCCGCCAACGGTTATCTTGCCTTAACACCTTTGAAATGAGCCATTTTAGATCTTGTTTAAATAATCGGCGTTTAATGAGTTGAGAGGCATTAAACTCTGTTTTAATCTTTCTTAGGTCAAAATCAGGATCGATAAGCGTTAATGTTCTTTCAAAATTCAATATTTTTTCATCCACATTTGCTTTCTGTTGCTCCAACTGGGCGAGTTGATGTGCTAAAACGGCTTTTTCTTTATATTGGGTTTCAATCAACTTCGCCAGTTGCGAGATAAGGTGGGATTCTGCCATAATAAAAAATCTCCATTGAGTAATAAATTCAATGGAGATTCTAGTATTTTCAAAAGGTTAGGTCTTTGTGCAACTGCTACATAATACCGATATTTTTGACCGCACTTAAGACGATTATTTATCTAACTGAATGGGAAGAAATAAACTTAATGGACGTTTTTTCACAATTTGACAAACTTCATGCCAAATTGGCCACCAGCTATCAATTTCCGTATTTAAAGAACGCAGGGCAACCCAAAGCGTTAATGAAAAACTGACAATTAAATTCACTAAACCAATCAACAATACAAAAGCAATGCATTGTAAAAGCAATGAATAGGTGAAATGTCCGCTCACGGCAATATAGCCTACATTCGCCGATGAAAATGCCACATGACGAATATCTAACGGAAGATGCGTTAAGTAACCCACCACGCCCGTAATACCAAGCAGCATACCAAAGCAAAGGTTACCAATTAGCGAGCCATAATTCTCATGCATATAATTAGCAAATTTCACGCGAGTCTTCTCAGACATTAGTTTTTTCAATAACGGATGTTGGGCTAAACGCATACGCATATTCAAATAATTGCTTCGGTTATCAAAATAGCCCGAAATAATCCCTGAGCAAAATAACCATACACCTGCAATGGCTGCAAACCATAAGGTTCCCGCAAAAGGATCAATGCTATGCAACTGATACGCGATTTGATCAGCATTCATCAACGGTTCCCCTGTTTTATATTGGTAACTAAACGCAATCAATGCAGCTAAGCCCATCGCAATGAGCACATTGCCTAGCACCGCAATACTTTGAGAACGAAATACATCCACTAATAATTGGGCTAATTTCATATTGACGCTTTTACCTTGAGGCGTTTTCTCAACAGCCTCAGCAAAACGAGCTGCAGTCATGGCGGGCTGTTTCGTCGCTACCGTAAAATGCAACATAAAGATCACCATAAAACCTAAGCCGTAATTTAAACCTTCGGCAATCCCTTTCCAGACTTTGTCATCAATGATGCTACCTAGATAGGTTTTAAATAACGCCATCAGTGCAATTAATACACCCCCCCCCGCGGCAGAATAAAACATTGCCCAATACTCTTTTTTATCTCGAGTAATGTAATGCTCACCATGATCGCCGGCATTCTGCGTAACACTACGAGCCATCAATCCTGAGCTTTGTTTCCATAGTCGCGAAATACTAT
Source organism: uncultured Haemophilus sp. (assembly GCA_902466845.1). Lineage (GTDB taxonomy): Bacteria > Pseudomonadota > Gammaproteobacteria > Enterobacterales > Pasteurellaceae > Haemophilus_D. Next base: position 8,605 of record CABQSN010000034.1, on the reverse strand, counting down.
GTCGTTCTGCTGCTGCACGAGCAAAACAACCGGTTAATAATAAGATTCGACGCGGTAAATAGCGATTTGAAACAAAAATCGCCATCAAGGTTTCTAACCGTTCTAAAGTCTGTGAAAGACGTTCCAATAAATACGCTGTATTTAAGGATGATCCCACTACCGCGCCACGTTTCTGTAAGCCAATAATCAATGCCTTACATTGATCAAACATTACCTGTAAATGACTATCATCAAAAACCGTTGATTGGCGACGCGCCTCTACCCAATCAACTACTTCATGGTGTAAAGCCACAAAAGGTGAATCTGCATTCAACAGAGAAGGCTCCATTCGCATCAGCTCAGGATCCATATCTTCAGCCGCAATCCAAATTGAAAGCATTTCAATGGCAAATAGCCCTTCACTTTCAATATGATTTTTTAAACGTTCCCGATCTTTTTGTTCTGTATAACGGGTTAAAACACCAAATACGCCTCGCCACGTTTTTAAGGGAACGGCATCAATCCAGCGAGCATCATTTTTATCGCTAAACAATAAATAGAAAATATCACGTAAATCATTAATATCTTTAAAAGACGGGTTAAAACGCTCATAAATACGCGTTTTCATTTCTTGCCCAAAACCGCCACGCGTAAGAATCCCGCTGCTAATAAACAAGGGATAAAGACGTAAACTACATAACCAACCGCATAATAATTTCGAGACAGAACAGCCTAATTCTTTATCGTTCTTTAAGATAAACTTAAATAAATGCAAGGTCGGAGAAATTTTTTCTGTGGGGCTGCTACGTAATAATTGGCACAAGCCCTCTACGAGACCAAAAGCATCGTTTTCCGCCACTTTGTTACGCAAAAATTGCGGTAAGGTATCGGTTTTAATCATGAGCTTTCCCCCTTCTATCGTTTATATTCAAAAGCGAGACATTATACAGCTGTGTTAGATAAAGTAAAAATGAGCGGAAAAGTGCGGTCAATTTTGAACAGATTTTAAAAGAAAAGACGTATGCTTCCATACGCCTTTAAATTGATATTATTTCTCTTTCTTCAGCAAGAAAATACCTTGTTCAGAGAAATTCACATAAGCTTGTTTGAGATCAGCATTAAAGTCTTCTGGTTTAGTATTAATGAGCAATTCTTTGCCTGCCCAAATTGCCACCACTTCCCAGTGGTTACCCATATAGACTGCACTCTTGATTTCACATTGTTGTGCTGCCTCGCCTTCTGCTTTTAAGTAAATCGCTTCAGGACGAACGCCCACCAAGCATTCACCATCCGGTAAATTGAATTGCGCCGCATTGCTTAATGGTAATTTATAACCATTCACGTCAATGGTATTATTTTCTAATTTACCTTCAAAGATGCTTGATTCGCCCATGAAGTTTGCAAGGAATAAAGAATTTGGACGCAAGTAAAGCTCTTTTGCTGGCGCTTTTTGCATAATTTTACCTTTATTCATCACGATAACTTCATCAGATACCGCAAATGCTTCCGTTTGGTCATGAGTCACATAAAGTGAGGTAATACCTAAACTTTGTTGTAGTTCACGGATTTTTTCACGCATAGAACGACGTAAGTTTGCATCCAAGTTACTTAATGGTTCATCAAAAAGTAATACTTTTGGTTTTAATACTAACGCACGTGCTAATGCCACACGTTGTTGTTGACCACCTGAAATTTGATCCACAAAACGATCTTCAAAACCCGCTAAGTCAACCAACTCTAAGGCTTCTTTTACACGTTTAGCGCGTTCTTCTTTGCCCACGCCTTGCATACGCAAACCATAGCCTACGTTATCACCGATACTCATATGCGGGAACAATGCGTAAGATTGGAATACGATACAAATATCACGATTTTGAATAGATGATTTGGTTACATCTTCACCATCGATAAAAATTTGTCCTGAAGTTGGGTTCTCTAAGCCTGCCACCAAACGTAACACAGTGGTTTTACCACAACCAGATGGCCCTAATAAGGTCACCATGGTGCCACGTTTAATGGTTAAATCTAAATTATCAATGACTGTGGATTTACCAAAAGATTTGGTGATATTTTTTAATACTAAGAAATCATTATTACTCATAATATTTACCTACAACTTAACGAGTTAATTCATTTTTTTCGCTTTAGAACGGGAAATTCGGGTATCACCCACAATCCAGTCAAAGAATAAAATAATAGCCATCATCACGATGATTAAAATCGAACCGTATGCGATAGCAACACCATATTCACCATCTTCTACACGGTTTAAAATATAGGCTGTTGCCACACGTGTATCAGCGGTGACTAAGAAGATAATCGCACTTACGGTAGTCATCGCACGAACGAAACTGGTGACCAATGCAGAAAGTAACGCTGGTTTTAACAATGGTAAAACGATAAACCACAAGGTTTTCCATGAGCTACCTTTTAAAGAAAGAGACGCTTCATCAAGTGATTTATCTAATTGTCCAAGACCTGCAATCGCTGCACGCATACCGATTGGTAAATCACGCATTACCATTGAAATGATCACGATAATGCTGGTGCCTGTAATGTAAAGTGGCGCATTGTTAAAGGCTAAAATATAAGATACCCCTGCAACGGTTCCTGGTACCGCAAAACAAAGCATGGTTAAGAACTCAAGAGATTTTTTACCTTGGAAATCTTTACGCACCACAATATACGCAATTAATAAACCGAAAAGTGCGGTCAATGGTGCGGCAATTCCTGCGTAGATTAAAGTATTAATCAATGATGGCCATGCCCCATCGCTTAAGCCTTGTCCGAATAACATCGCATAGTTTTTCAAGGTTAAGGTGTAATCTACGCCCCAGTTTACGGTGAAACTACCGTAGAAAATACTGCCGTATAACGCTAAGTTAAAGAGTACCCAGAAACCAAGCATTCCGATGATGGTATATTTCAAGCCGGTTGGTAAATCTTGCACGTCACCACGATAGGATTTGCCTGAAACGGTCACATAAGAGCGATTACCAATCCAAATATATTGGATGATAAATACGGCTAATGAGAAGATTAAAAGCATCGAACCTAAAGTACTTGCTGAAGCATAATCTAATTGTGAGCCTGCAATGTAGAAGTAGATTTGTGTCGCGATGACGTCAAAGCTACCGCCCAATACTAACGGGTTACTAAAGTCCGCTAAGGATTGGATAAACACGATTAAGAATGAGTTTGCCAATGCCGGACGCAATAATGGGAAAATGATATTGAAGAATGTTTGGTAACGATTTGCACGTAAGGTGTAAGACGCTTCTTCAATTGATGGGTGAACCGATTTTAATGCCCCATCTAAAATCATGAATGAAATCGGCGCAAAAGCAAGAATCTGCGCAATGGCAATCCCGTTAAAACCGTATAACCAGTTGTGGTTCTCAAATCCAAATGTTGAAGCTAAGAACTCAGTCACATAACCAGAACGACCTAGCATTAATGTTACCCCTAAACCCACAACGAATGGCGGTGTGACGATTGGTAAAATAGAGAAAATTTTACCAATGAATGCCGTTCTACGTGCAATACGGGTAGTATAAAGCGCAAATGCCAAACCGAAAATGGTTGATACGATACCTACAAAGCCCGATAAGAATAACGAGTTACTAATAACACGTACAATGTAGCTTTGAGTCAAAATTCGCATCACTTGTTGTGGTGCAAAAGTATCACCGTCATAGAACATGGAGACAAAGATCGCCAATGTTGGGTAAACGATGAAGAAGAAAATTAACAAGATAATGCAAAGTAAAGAAGCGATAATAAATTTATCCCCTTGCATCACTTTCAATTTAGCGAAAGAAAACGTCGCCAATGCGGTTAAACTCGCGATTAATACAATCACTGAATAACCCATGCTGACTTTACAAATTGTTGCACTGACAAAGATAAATAATGTCGCCGCAGCAATAAGATAAAGCTCGGCTTTCGCTTGCGTATCCTTCGGTAATTTAAGAAGTGGCATCAAACCGTATAAAATAACCGGTAAAAACCATAATGCCGTAATATTTAACGAAGACCAACCCATTGCACCTAGGTATTCATCGCTTGTGCTTTCAAACAAGCCATAATCTAAAGCGTGGGAAGGCAGAAGAAGAAATGCAATCACTGCAAGAATTATCCAAAAGTTAGCAGATTGGATAATAGGAAGTTTATTTGCGTTCATACAACCTCGCATAAAAGAAAAAAAGCGAAATAATATAATAGCTATTATTTCGCTATGTATACATCATTATTTTGCTAATTTAACATCATCAACCCATTTTGTGATCAAACGTTTACGTAAATCACTTGAGCCGTATTTGTCAAAATCATAATTAATTAAATTGATGGATTTAAAATCGAGCGCATAAGGAGATTGTTCAGCGGTACTATTGGTTAAAATAGAATACGCTTCCCCTTTTTTCCAGGTTAACTCTTGCGCTTCTTTTGATAACGCCCAATCCACAAATAATTTCGCATTTTCAAGGTTTCTTGCACCTTTAATAATGCTCACGCCACCAATTTCATAGCCTGTACCTTCACAAGGAACAACTAATTCTACTGGTGCGCCTTTGGCTTTCTCTAAAGAATATTCATGTAAAAAACCAATTCCGATTGCGGTTTCACCACGTGCCGTATTACGGGTCGCTGTATTACCTGATTTGGTATATTGGGAAACATTTTTATTGAGTTCTTTGAGATATTTGAACGCTTCATCCTCACCCCAAAGTTGGATATAGGTGGCTAATTGTGTATAACCTGTTCCAGAACTTTGTGGATCAGCTGCTTGGATCTCATTACGATACGCAGGATCGGCTAGATCTTTCCAACATTTTGGTGTCGGCAAATTGAGTTTTTTCAAACGTTCTGGGTTAATCCCGAAGCCTAATACACCGAGATAAATCGCGGAGGAATAGTTGCCTTTAATTTTAGCGGGATCTCTAAACTGTTCAGGAATTTGTGCGAGATTTGGTGACTTATACGCTTCAAGTAAGCCCATTTCACCCGCTTGAGAATGAGGATCAAGCGTACCGCCATACCATACATCCCCTTGTGGGTTATCTTTTTCTGCATCAATTTTGGCTAAAATTGTGCCTGTACCACCACGGATAAAACTGGTTTTGATACCATATTTTTTCTCAAAAGCCATGGTTTCTTGCTCGCACATCGTATTTTGTGCACTACAATAAACCACTAAACGACCTTCTGCAGCAGATGCGTGAGAGCTTAGCAACACGCCACCAAATACAACACCAGAAAGTGCTAAAGCAACGTTAGACATTTTCATTGGTCCACTCCTGTGTTTATAAAATAAGATGAGCTAATACGCTCATCGTAGAAACCCACGTAAAAACCTAGCTAGTGGGGCTAAAATGGTAAAAGTGCGGTCAAAAAATCTCATGTTTTTCAACCGCACTTTAAACATTATTTCGCTAATTTAACGTCTTGAACCCATTTTTCAATTAAGGCTTTGCGTTGTTCGGTTGCACCGTATTTTTCAAAGTCATAATTGATCAGGTTAAGTTTGTTTGGATCAAACGCTGTTGGCGATTGTTCCGCGGTGGTGTTGGTTAAGATTTGTAAAGAGTCACCTTGTTTCCACGCTAACTCTTGACCTTCTTTAGATAATGCCCAATCCACGAATAATTTTGCGTTATCGATGTTACGCGCACCTTTTAAGATACTTACGCCACCTAACTCGTAACCAGTACCTTCACAAGGCACCACTAATTCCAACGGCGCACCTTGACGTTTTTCAAGTGCGTAATCGTGTAAGAAACCGATACCTACCGCAGTTTCACCACGTGCCGCATTACGAGACGGAGTGACACCTGATTTGGTGTATTGAGATACGTTTGGATGTAATGCTTTTAAGAAATCAAAGGCTTTTTCTTCGCCCCAAAGTTGAACGAAAGTAGCCAACGCAGTGTATGCTGTACCAGCACTTTGTGGGTCAGCAATTTGCACTTCACCTTTTAAGCGAGGATCAGTTAAATCTTTCCAGCATTTTGGTACTTCTTTAATACCTAATTTTGCTAAACGCTCGGTATTCACACCAAAACCTAAGATACCCATGTAAATCGCAGAAACATAATGTCCTTTGGTTTTCGCTGGATCACGGAAACGTTCAACAATTTCATCAATGTGTTTAGATTTATAAGGTTCGATTAAACCTAATTCTGCCGCTTGTGCTTGAGGGTCGAATGTACCACCAAACCAAACGTCTGCTTGTGGATTATTTTTTTCTGCTTCAACTTTTGCAAAAGTACTGCCTGAACCGTTGCGAATAAATGAAGTTTTCACATCATATTTTTCGCCAAAGGCTTTCGTTGTCGTTTCACAAAGAATATTGGTCGCACTACAATACACCACTAAACGCCCTTGAGCATTAACAGCTGATGATGTCATGAAGCCTGCAGCTAAAAGTGCGGTTGAAATGGAGAGAGAAATTTTATTCATTTTCATCGTACACTCCTCATAAATAACACTGATGAAATAATAAAAACGAACACATCGTAAGCGAAAATGAAAGAAATTTCCGTGAACTACTTCACAAATTTAAAAAATTTAAATAAAAAAGAAAGGTGAATTTAAACTGATTTTTCTTTATAATCCTTATAATTTTTACCTTCCGTTTTTTGAGGTCGTTCTATGTCAGACTCATCTTGTATTATCATCGCTATCACGGGGGCATCCGCTTCAGGCAAAAGCTCCATTGCATCTACCGTTCATAAAGAACTTTGTAACGACTTAGGTTGTGAAGAAATCGGCATTATTGCTGAAGACAGCTACTATAAAGATCAAAGCCATTTAGAGATGAGTGAGCGAGTAAAAACCAACTATGACCACCCGAGTTCAATGGACAGAGATTTACTCATTCAACACTTAAAAGACTTAAAAAACGGAACTGCTGTGGATGTTCCTGTCTACAGTTATGTTGATCACACCAGAACAGGCGAAACCAAACACTTTACGCCAAAGAAAATTGTTATTTTAGAAGGGATCTTATTACTTACAGATGAACGAGTTCGCCAATTAGCCGATATTTCTGTCTTTGTGGATACCCCATTAGATATTTGTTTTATCCGCCGTTTACAACGTGATATGGAAGAACGTGGTCGTTCATTACAATCTGTCATTGACCAATATCGTGCAACTGTTCGGCCAATGTTCTTGCAATTTATCGAGCCATCAAAACAATATGCGGATATCGTAATTCCTCGTGGTGGTAAAAACCGTATTGCGATTAATATGTTAAAAGCTCAAATTCTTCATTTATTAAACCAAAAATAGGAAAAATCATGCGTCTTTGCGATACCGATATCGAACGCTATCTAGATGATGGCATTATTTCTTTAACGCCTCGTCCTGAAAATGACAAAATCAATGGGGCAACCATTGATGTGCGTTTAGGCAATTCATTTCGCGTATTTCGTGAACATTCCGCACCTTATATTGATTTAAGTGGACCGAAAGAAGAAGTCTCAGCTCAACTTGAATCAGTGATGAGTGACGAAATTATTATCGGTGATGATGAAGCCTTCTTCTTACATCCTGGTATGTTGGCGTTAGCAACCACATTGGAGTCAGTGAAACTCCCTGCCAATATTATCGGTTGGCTAGATGGTCGTTCTTCACTTGCTCGTTTAGGTTTAATGGTACATGTAACCGCTCACCGTATTGATCCAGGTTGGGAAGGTAAAATTGTGTTAGAGTTTTATAACTCAGGCAAATTACCTTTGGCATTACGTCCAAATATGGTGATTGGTGCTTTAAGTTTTGAAGTGTTAAGTGGTCCAGCTGCTCGCCCGTATACCAGTCGTAAAGATGCCAAATATAAACATCAGCAGAATGCGGTGGCAAGCCGAATTAATGAGGATTAATCCATGAAAAAGATCGCAATTAGCCTGTTGATCGTGCTGTTTGCGATCTTTGCTTTTTTCTATATTCAACTCAATCAACTGAAAAACAGTATTGCCGATCATTTAGCGCAATATGATATTCAAGTAAATGATTTTTCACTAAGCCTTCTACCTCAACCAATGGTAAATTTATCGGGTTTGACATACCATCAACTTTCAGCAGAAAACATTGAAGCTAAATTTGCACTTTTCCCGCTTTTTTCAGGTAATCCGATTTTAGAAGAAGTACAAATCACTCATTTTAAACTCAGTGAACAAGCCTTAAACCATACCAATATTCATGGCCGTTTCAGTGATTTCTCACTTAAAAATATTTTTAACCAAAACATTGCGTTTAAAGGTGAAAGTGCGGTTACTCTTTCTCTTGATAAACCACTTTATGGCACAAACACGCAATATCTATTTGCGTTCAGCAAGGGAAATATTAACCTAAACCATCAAGGCAAGAATTTAATTCAATTTGTTAATGCCCGTTTAAATCAACAGCCACTCGGTTATATCGAAACTTATGTTGATTTTTCAAAACCAGTTAAAACCGTCAATGCCTATTTACAACCCGATTGCCAGAATTGTTTAGCGACCTTTAAATTTAGTCATAAAGAGCTACAAAGTGCGGTCAATTTTTCTGGTAAAAATTTCCCAATGGCGCAACTTATCGCCTTGCTAAATTTCCCGAATACATTAACAGGCAATACTGATTTTAA
>CABQSN010000033.1:0-13454 GCA_902466845.1 uncultured Haemophilus sp. | reverse complement strand
CATATCTCCATTTTTAGTATCAGCTTTAACGTCTGTGCTTTCTGTTTTTTCAGCCACTTTTTCAGCTGATTTAGTTTCAGCCACTAATTCTTTTGATTTTTCAACCGCACTTTCTGCTTTTTCTGTTGGTGCAGGTACTCTTACGGCTTTCTCAACTTGGGTTGATATGTTTTCTTTATTGTCACAAGCAGATAATAAGGTGCTTGCGCCAAGAATCAGGCTTAAAGCCACTTTAGCGTTTAAATTCATGTTAATTTCCTAGGTTTTAAAGTTAAAAAATATTAAGTATTTTCAGTAGAAAGCGTCCAACCTTGCGAGCGAAGGACCTTATAACGTTCACGCGCTTGAGCTTTTTGCGTTTCTTCTACCGGTACAAAATCAATTAATTGTGTAAAGCTGTGGCTAAAATCCGGCACTTCCATTTGTAAATTGATCAGCAAGTCTCGGCGTTGGGCATTGCGTTTGCCTTTCCAACTAATCTCAATTGGCGGTGCATATTGTGTTGCTTCGCCTGAAAGATTATGAGGAACAAACTCATTCGGATCCCGTTGCCATAATGCTTCATCAATTAAAAATGCTTGCTCTTCTGTTTCGCACGCGATTAAAACTCGCTTGCCTAAACGCCACGCTTGAGCGGCAAGATCACAGGCAAGTTGCTCAACTGTTATCTTCTTTTCTGGATTTAAGAGATAAAATTGTGCGTTTTTTGCCATGATTGTGACTTCCCCATTTATCGTTTTGTAAACTGGCGGATTTTATCAAAAAAGCACTAAAAAATAAATCATCAACAAAGTGATTAACGTAAATAGAAAAAACACGGAAATTTTTTACCGCACTTTTATGATCTACATCACAAAAGTAACTTTTAACCTTTATGTTACATTCCATTCATAACTCGTAGGTGTTAGAATTTCGAAGATTTATTTTTATTTTCGATGATAGGAGTATCACATGGCATTTCGTATTGAAAAAGACACTATGGGCGAAGTTCAAGTTCCTGCAGATAAATACTGGGCAGCACAAACCGAACGTTCCCGTAACAACTTCAAAATTGGTCCGGCTGCCTCTATGCCGCACGAAATTATTGAAGCGTTTGGTTATTTGAAAAAAGCCGCTGCTTTCGCAAACTGTGATTTAGGTGTATTACCTGCAGAGAAACGTGATTTAATCGCAACCGCCTGTGATGAAATCCTGGCAGGGAAATTAGACGACCAATTCCCATTAGTCATTTGGCAAACTGGCTCAGGTACACAATCAAACATGAACGTGAACGAAGTGGTAGCAAACCGTGCTCATGTTTTACATGGCGGTAAATTAGGTGAAAAATCATTCATCCATCCAAATGATGATGTGAACAAATCCCAATCTTCAAACGATACCTTCCCAACTGCAATGCACATTGCCGCATACAAAAAAGTGGTTGAACACACCATTCCTTGTGTGGAACGTCTACAAAAAACGTTCGCACAAAAATCAGCAGAATTTAAAGATGTGGTAAAAATTGGCCGTACTCACTTAATGGATGCCACCCCATTGACATTAGGTCAAGAGTTCTCTGCATACGCCGCACAATTAGATTTCGGTTTACGCGCACTAAGAAATACCCTTCCACACTTAAGCCAATTAGCACTTGGTGGTACTGCAGTGGGTACTGGTTTGAACACACCAAAAGGCTATGATGTGAAAGTGGCGGATTACATCGCAAAATTCACTGGCTTACCATTCGTGACTGCTGAAAACAAATTTGAAGCGTTAGCAGCTCACGATGCGATTGTGGAAACACATGGTGCAATTAAACAATTAGCGATGAGCTTATTCAAAATTGCAAACGACATTCGTTTATTAGCATCAGGCCCTCGTTCTGGTATCGGTGAAATCTTAATTCCTGAAAATGAACCAGGTTCTTCAATCATGCCAGGTAAAGTGAACCCTACTCAATGTGAAGCGTTAACCATGGTGTGTGCACAAGTATTCGGTAACGATACCACTATCGCATTTGTTGGCTCACAAGGTCACTTCCAATTAAACGTATTTAACCCTGTCATGGTGGCGAATTTCTTACAATCAGCACAATTATTGGGTGATGCTTGCGTATCATTTGATGAACACTGCGCAACCGGTATTCAACCGAACTACCCACGCATTAAACAACAATTGGAAAATTCATTGATGTTAGTAACCGCACTTAATACCCATATCGGTTACGAAAATGCAGCGAAAATTGCGAAAACGGCACACAAAAACGGTACAACCTTACGTGAAGAAGCGATTAACTTAGGCTTAGTTTCAGCCGAAGATTTCGACAAATGGGTTCGTCCAGAAGATATGGTGGGTAGCTTAAAATAAACTCACCCAATAATTTGATGTCAAAGGCAGGTATTCCTGCCTTTTTATTTGTGTTTTTTTAAAGGGCTTTTTTGTTATAATCACGGCAATATTTTTGACATGAAAAAAACTATGAAACTGAAATTTATTATTGCTGCCATTTCAGCCTTATTTTCCACCGCACTTTTTGCCCAATGGCAACCGGTCGGCAATGCTGAATACACATGGGGGCCATTCCATGTTTATACTGTCGGCTTATATTCTGAAACGGGTTCCTATGAAAACAATGAACGTCCGTTAATGTTTTCGATTAAATATGAAAAACCAGTAGAAGGAAAAAACTTCGCCATTGCTTTAACCAAAGAAATGGAATCACAAAATTTAAGTAAAGATGACACCACGGCATGGCTCAAAAAAATGCAGGAAATCTTCCCTGATTTTTCACCAAACGACATCTTAAATTTTGTTGCCTTAGTGGATAAAGGCTATTTTGTATTAAATGACACGGTGTTAGATCACGAATTCGATCAAAAATTTACACAAGCGTTTATTGATGTATGGCTTTCAGATAAAAGTAGTTTTATCAAATTACAACCGCAATTATTAGGTAAAGAAAAACCGGCTCACGATAGCAAAGAATTTCAACATCAACCAGCAAGCGAGCCTTTTGATGAAGAAAATACGATGCCGGAATTACCACCGAATTACGATTTTAAACAAGACACAAAAGGATAAACAACAAGGGCGAACATGATATGGTTCGCCCTTTTCTTTTATTGTTTCACTTGCTGTTCTAAAAACAAGATCATCTGCAATGCAATATCAATGCCACTGGTTTTCTCAATCATTTCTAATCCAGGACTGGCATTCACTTCAAGCACCAATACCCCTTCTTTTGAACGAATCAAATCAACACCGGCTACCGCAAGCCCTAAGGCTTTAGTTGCACGAATGGCGATGGATTTTTCCTCTTCAGTGAGTTTAATTTTTTCTGCTGTACCGCCACGGTGAAAATTCGCACGAAACTCGCCGTCTTGTCCAATACGCTGCATTGTGGCGACGACTTTATCACCGATCACAAAACAGCGAATATCTGTTCCTTTTGCCTCTTCTACAAAATCTTGTAACAAAACAGGCACATTCGCATCTTTTAACGTTTCTAAAATACTGACCGCACTTTGTGGACGTTCGGCTAAGATCACGCCAATACCTTGTGATCCTTTTAAGGTTTTAATAATCATTGGAGCGGTTGTTTGCTTAATCGCTTGTTTCGGCGCAACTTCACAACCCGATAAGACTGAATTCGGTACTGCAATACCTTGCTCTAATAACATCTGCAAACTTCGCCATTTATCGCGAGCAACTAAAAATGCTTGTTCTTTATTAAGGCAATAGACACCTTTTCCTTGGAAATGACGCAATACCGCACAGCCCATTTGGGTGCTTGTCGTCCCAAAGCGTGGCAGCACAGCATCATAATCAGGCAATAAATAAGGCTGACTTTCTGTATTTTGTTGATAATACAAAGAAAAGTGCGGTTGATTTTTGTCGAGTTTTAAAATGCAACGATTAGGATCCAAAATATCCATTTGATGCCCGCAACTTTCTGCTGCTTCTTTTAAACGCTGGCAGCTATAAAGGCGAGGCTCACGGCAAAGCATCAATAATTTCATTCAGTTATATCCTTAGGAAAAGAGGAGTTGATATATTACACCAATCACAATAATCCTGAAAAATGATTTCTGCTTTTGTGGAAATAGAGTAGAATTAGCATGAGTTTTTATTTAAATAAAAGGAAAATTTTATGTTCGTAGTTATTTTTGGTCGTCCAGGCTGCCCTTATTGTGTACGTGCAAAAAACCTTGCTGAAAAATTAAAAGGTGAAGTAGCGGATTTCGATTATCGCTATGTAGATATTATCGCTGAAGGTATTTCTAAAGCAGATTTATCAAAATCTGTCGGTAAAGAAGTGGAAACTGTGCCACAAATCTTTATCGATGAAAAACCAATCGGCGGTTGCACTGATTTCGAAGCATTAATGAAAGAACAATTTAACGTTGTTGCTTAATTATTGCTAAAAATATAGAAGTGCGGTTAATTTCAACCGCACTTTTTTATTTCATCTTAATTAATTTGCAACAAAATCGACCAATCCCATTCTGTTTCATTCAAACGATATTGCGCTTTTAAGTTTGGTCCACAAGAATTGGAGCCTACTCCACTCATTTTATAATCCACACACAATATTGTACTGCCACTTTTCTCCAAATCATATTGGTGCTTTTTACTGCCCAATTCGTCTTGAGAATAAGGGGAAACATTCATACTAAAAGTCGTATGACTTTGCACGGTAAAGCAATCAGCCGAATTCACCACCTTCACCTCACGACAACCATAGTGACTGCCATTTTCTTGTGGTTTTAAGTAAGGCACATGATTACTTTCTGGCGTTGTTTTATAACGACCGAAAGCCGTGGCATGATGTTTATCCAGATAACTTTCCGTTGGGCCATAGCCTACATACTCCACTTGATTAAATCCTTGATTAAGGAAGAAACGCAAACCAAAGCGTGGTAAGAATGGCAAGTGCGGTTGTTTTTCAGCATGAATATTGATGTGAAGCAACCCATTTTGTTCAATACGATACACTACATTCAATGTCAAAATTCGCGCTTTTGATACGGCAATCAGCCCCAATTTAAAGCTAATTTCAACCGCACTTTCCTGCTCGGTTAAACGGTAATCATAGACTCGACTCGTCGCACGATCGTAACCTGCAGCAAGCCAATGTACTTTAATTAAACTATCATTATCTAAAGGCGCTCGCCAAATATTGAAATCAGTAGGTTGCTTCAACCAAGGCTTGCCATCTTTAGTAATTTGTTGAATAGTGCCTTTATATTGATCAAACTGATATTCAACATCTGCCACTTTAACTGAAATTAAATTGGCATATTCTGAAACAGAAATTGATTGGATATTTGATTTGAGTTCATTTGTGGAGAATTGTGATTGCGCCGACAAAATAATCTGATCAAATCCCAAACAATAGCCTCGGGGAATTAAACCTGCTTCTGTTTTTTGATGATAGGTTAAGGTCAACATTTGTAATGAACCGCTACTTGTTGGCAATGTTAAAGGCAAAAGTGCGGTTGATTTTGGCGCAATGTTTAAATCATCTATTTGGCCTTCTTGTATAACAGCAAAATCTTCGGTGATTTGATAATGAATCGAAATAGCCTCTGCCGCATCCGTAAAATCCAAATAATTTTTGAGTTCAATATGACCATTTTTTAAGGTAGCACGAAGTGGACGATACACATTTTTGTATTCCAACAAATTGCTTTGAATTTGACGGTCTGCCGTCACTAATCCATCGGCACAAAAATTACCGTCATTCGGCGTGTCATTAAAATCCCCGCCATAGCCCATCTTGCTTGAGTTTGGCAAATAAGGCGAATGATTGCACCACTCCCACACAAAGCCACCACAAGCGCCTGCATGTCGTTCCATCGCTTGGAAATAATCTTCTGTGTCTCCGCAAGAATTCCCCATCGCATGCAAATATTCACAGAAAAGATACGGCTTTTGATTTTGAGTATCGGCAAAATAAGCATCCAATTCTTCCGTACTGGTGTACATTTCGCTATGAAAATCTAAATTGGATGTGTCATTTTGATGGGCTGAATGTTGAAAGATCGCATTTTCATAATGCACTAAGCGACTTGGATCGCGCTGTTTCACCCAAACGGCAGCTTGCTCAAAATTCTCACCGTAACCACTTTCATTTCCCAATGACCAAATCACAACAGAAGGACGATTTTTATCTCGCTCAACATTGGCATAAGTGCGGTCTAAAATGGCTTGATTAAATTCAGGGCTTCGAGCCATATAGCAATAATTGTCGATTGTTTTTTGACGAATTGCGTCATGATCAATCTCTGTTTTTACCCCTAACAAAATACTTGTTTCTGGCGACTCTACATAGACTGCATTCGTGCCGTGTGATTCGATATCACTTTCCGCAATCACATAAAAACCATATTCATCACACAATTCAGTAAACCAAGGGGCATTAGGATAGTGGGCTGTGCGAATGGCATTAAAATTATGCTGTTTCATTAAGCGTAAATCTTGCAACGCTTGTTCTCGACTAATGACATAACCCGTTTTCGGATCGCTATCATGACGATTCACACCTTTAAATTTAATGGTTTGTCCGTTGAATAACATCACACCATCCTTAACTTCGATATGACGTAGCCCGATTTTTTGACAAATCACCTCTGAACCATATTGCAAAATCAATGTGTATAAACGAGGGTTCTCCGCATGCCATAATTGTGCATTTTCAATTTCAGCATGAAATGCATGCCCTTTTTGTTCAATTATCAATTCGCCTTGAGGATCAAATAATTGCCAAGAGATAGGTTGTTCATATTCCACAAACTGGCTGGTCACATGCAATTGGGCTTTAGTAAATTCTTGATTCAATTGCGTTTGAATGAAGAAATCTTGTAAGTAATTTTTTTCTCGCTCTAACAGATAAACATCTCGGAAAATACCAGACATTCGGAATTTGTCTTGGTCTTCCAAATAACTGCCATCACACCATTTCAACACTAAAACATGTAAGTGGTTTTCCCCTTGTTGTAAAAAGTCAGTGATATCAAATTCGCTAGTGCAATGACTAATTTGGCTATAGCCCACAAATTGTTGATTCACATACACAAATAAGCAGCTATCTACCCCTTCAAAATTTAAGAGATACCGTTTTCCTGCATTGATTTCAATATTAAAAACGCGATGATACAAACCACAAGGATTTTCAATGGGTACATAAGGGGGATCAAAAGGGAAAGGATAATTTACATTTGTATATTGATGATTATCGTAACCATGATTTTGCCAATTGGATGGAAGAAGGATTTTATCCGTAAAGGAAAAATGAAGGAAATCTTGAGGCAAGTGAGTATAGCTTTCAAAATAAGCAAAATCCCATTCACCATTTAGTAAGGTAAAGTAAGGAGAAAATTCTCGTGTCTTTTTGACCGCACTTTCTGTTGAAGAAAAAGGAATAAAATAAGCATGATGTGGTGTGGTATTCACATGTAAGGTTTGCGGATCTTCAAAATAGCGAGGCAACAACATAAAAACTCCCAATGCAATTTAGACACATAAAAAAGGGCGCCTGAATGACGCCCACTATACCTAAAATCTTCGACTAATCTAGCGATAAGTTTATAAATCGTGATACTTATCACATTAATGTTTATGGTAATTTTGCCAAGAAGGCATAACCGCCTTTTTCACTCATTATTTCAACATTAGAATCCGCTGTAATGAATGCTGACTCACCTTGTTTCAAGGTAAGTGCGGTTGATTTTTCTTGTATTTTCAGCTCACCTTGCATCACCAACAAAATACCCGCACTTTGAAGATTTACTTTAGTATGCTTTTCGGGTTCGACACGAATTTGAGCTAAAGCAAAATCGTTTACTGGCGTTTTATAAGTAAATCCTGACTGATTTTGAGGTGCCGCTGAAATAATTTGAGGTGTTACTTCACGACAATCCACAATTTTTAATAATTCAACAATATCGACATATTTTGGTGTTAATCCACCACGAATCACATTATCAGAACAGGCCATTAACTCCACGTTTTGTCCGCGAAGGTAAGCATGAGGAATGCCTGCATCTTGGAAAATACCTTCCCCTTCTTTCAAATGCACGATATTAAAGAGATAAAAACACACCAAGCCCGCATCTAATTTCTCAGGCGAAATTGCCATAGCTTCCATGGTATAAAGCACCCAATAATCGGGGTTGTCTAGCGCCAACTCGCCATTTTTATAAGGCTGTTGGTTAACTTCAATAATAGGTAATAGCCAATTTGCGAGTGTCGATTGATCCGCCAACATCACATCTGCATAAAATTCAGCAAGACTTTGCTTACCTAATTTTTCAGCCAAAGGTTGCAAAGAGGGGCGTGCATTTAATGTGGCAAGGATTTGAGCTTTTGTTTTAAAACCATGTAAAAGCCAGAAATCAGATAAGGCAATCATCATTTCTGGTTTGTGATTTCTGTCTTTATAAGTTCGTGTTCTGTCTGTTAATGCCACGCCTTTTGCATTCTCAGTCTCAAAGCCCTTTTCAGCTTGGGCTTTAGTTGGATGTAATTGAATCGACAACGGCTTTTCAACATCTAAAATCTTTAACAAATAAGGGAGTTCATCACCAAATTGCTGGCGGCTTGCTTGCCCAAGTGCGGTCAGATTTTGCGATAAAAATTCAATAAGGGATTGTTTACCTGTTACATTCTCAATTTCAGAAGGCGCTGATGGATGTGCGCCTAACCACCACTCTGCACAAGGTTGATCCTTTGCTGAATGTAATCCAATCAGTGAGGCAATATAGTTTTTTCCGCCCCATGCATAATGCTGTACTTGGCCAGTTAATCGATAAATCATTTTTGCCTTCCTCAAAAAGAATAAGTATAAAAAAATCCGCTCATTTAAAGCGGATCTTTTAATCAGTGAATCTTATTTCTTTAAAGTTAGAACAATAGATTCTCCAGCAATCGCTTCACCCGATTTTTTCCCAATAGATGAAATTTCATCCATATTTGAGATAACAACAGGTGTTAAAACTGATTTGGCTTTTGATTCTAATGTTGCTAAATCAAATTCGATTACTGTGTCGCCGCGTTTTACGCTTTGACCTTCGTGTGCGATGCGAGTGAATCCTTCACCTTTCAATTCAACGGTATCAATACCGAAGTGAACGAATAATTCAACACCCTCTTTTGATTCCATTGAAAAAGCGTGGTTGGTTTCAAAAATTTTACCAATTACACCATCAACAGGCGCCACGATTTTGTTACCTGTTGGACGAATTGCGATACCATCACCCACGATTTTTTCAGAGAAAACAACATCTGGTACATCTTCGATATTTACAATCTCACCAGAAAGTGGTGCATAAATTTCTACTTCCACAGCTTTGTTTTCTTTTGAACCAAATAATTTGTCAAATAAGCCCATTTTAATCTCCTATCTATTAAAGATGGCTAGTATTTTAACGTAAAACTCTGTTTTTGTATCTAGTTTAACGATTTTTCTGCTAAAAAAGCTTGAATTAATTGCTCAATTTCAGCAGCGGTTGGTTTTTGTAATGCTTCATCAGCTAAGGCTTTCACCTCTTGATAATTCACATGACGAATTAATTTTTTAATACGTGGCACAGAAATTGCACTCATACTAAATTCATCTAAGCCCATACCGAGTAACAATAAGGTCGCACGTTCATCACCGGCTAACTCACCACACATCCCCGTCCATTTGCCTTCAGCATGAGAGGCATCAATGACTTGCTTAATCAAACCAAGTACTGAAGGTGACATTGGATTGTATAAGTGAGAAATTAATTCATTACCACGGTCAACGGCTAAGGTATATTGCGTTAAATCGTTTGTACCAATACTAAAGAAATCCACTTCTTTCGCTAAGAATTTCGCATTCACTGCTGCAGATGGCGTTTCAACCATGACACCCACTTGGATGTTTTCATCAAAAGCTTTACCTTCTGCACGTAATTCTGCTTTTAAGGTTTCCAATACAGATTTTAATTCGCGAATTTCTTCTACCGAAATAATCATCGGGAACATCACGGCAAGTTTACCAAATGCAGACGCACGTAATACGGCTCTTAATTGCGCGTGTAAAATCTCACGACGATCAAGGGCAATACGCACTGCACGCCATCCTAAGAATGGGTTCATTTCTTTTGGTAAATTTAAATATGGGAGCTCTTTATCACCACCGATATCCATGGTACGTAATACCACTAGACGCCCTTCCATTGCTTCAACCACTTCTTTATAAGCAATGAATTGCTCTTCTTCGCTTGGTAATTGATCACGATCCATAAAGAGGAATTCTGTACGGTATAAACCTACCCCTTCTGCACCATTACGGTGTGCGCCTTCGCAATCGCGAATCGTACCAATATTCGCTACCACTTCGACTTTATGGCCATCAAGAGTCACTGCCGGTAAATCTTTTAATTTCGCTAATTCTGCTTTTTCTTCAGCAAGTTTTGCTTCTAGTGTTTTTAATTCGTCAATTTCAGCTTGAGTCGGATTCACGTAAACACGGTTGTTCACGGCATCTAAAATAAGATAATCACCGGTATTCACTCGCGCTGTGACATCATTTGTCCCAACAATAGCCGGCAATTCAAGTGAACGAGCCATAATAGAGGTGTGTGATGTTCTACCACCAATATCAGTGATAAAACCTAATACTTTTTCTAAGTTTAATTGAGCGGTTTCTGATGGAGTTAAATCGTAAGCCACAAGGATAGACTCTTCGGTAATATCACCAAGATCTACGATGTGCATACCTAAAATATTTTTGATTAAACGATTACCGATATCGCGAATATCACCTGCACGTTCTTTTAAGTATTCATCATCAATTTCTGACAACATTTCAACTTGTTGATCGATGATTTTACTTGCTGCCACACTTGCATTCACTTTATGTGAACGGAGATAATCAATAATTTCTTCTTCTAATTCTTCATCTTCAAGGATCATTAAATGTCCTTCAAAGATAGCTGCTTTTTCTTCACCTAAGGATTTTAATGCACGTTGATGAATAGAATTAAGCTGCTCAACAGCGGCCTCACGACCAGCATAAAAACGGGCAACTTCTGCCTCAACTTGATCTTCTGAAATTTTTTGCGTATCAAGAACAATTTTTTCTTCTTTTAATACTAAGGCTTTACCAAAAACGATACCTGGTGACGCTGGAATACCTGTAATCATACTTTTACCTTCCGAGACAATTATTAAAGGTTAGATAAACAATAGCCACAGAATAAGAATTCTGTGGCTAATCGTTAATTATTCTAAAGTAGGAATTAATGCGACTAAATGTTCAACGGCTTGTTGTTCGTCTTCACCTTCCGCCGAGATGGTGATTACAGTTCCTTGCGTCAAACCTAAGGTTTGTAGCTTAAATAAGCTTTTCGCACTTGCACTTTTTCCACCAGAAGTGACTGTTACATCAGAAGCAAAGGCTTTCGCTTCTTTTACAAATTGCGCCGCTGGACGGGTGTGTAAACCATTAGGAGCTGTAATTTCTACATCTTTTGAGAACATAATGTTACCTCTATAGTAATTGTAAAATTTAATCTATAAATCCGCTGTAGTATCTCTATTAAATGCCCAATAATCAAGGCTAAACACAAAAAAACTTGAGCTACGTCACGAAATTCGGCGTAATTTATACCTAATTTACAGTAATTTGTCTACTACACAGAAAAATGGCGTTGTGATTTCGTCTCACTCAAGCTTTCAATGAGGCGATGATAATTCTCATAGCGTATTGGTGAAATACGACCTTCTTCAACTGCCTCACGTAATGCACAGCCAGGATCATTCAAATGTTTACAATCACGGAACTTACACGTGCCTAAGACATATCGAAATTCACGATAGCCTTTGGTGATCTGATCTGGCTCCAAATGCCATAAACCAAACTCACGAATACCTGGTGAATCAATCAAATCACCGCCTTGTGGCAAATGATATAAACGAGAAGAAGTTGTGGTATGTTGCCCCAAGCCTGAGGTTTCACTAATACCACCGACTTGCGCATTGACCATTGGTAAAATATAGTTAATTAAACTGGATTTGCCTACCCCTGACTGCCCCACAAAAATGGATGTTCCATCACTTAAAAGTGCGGTCAATTTTTCCATATTTTTTCCGGTTTCAGCAGAAATGATGATGGTCTGATAACCAATATCACGGTAAATCTGTAATTGGCTTTCCACTTCCTGCTCTTGCTCAGCATCCAGTAAATCGCCTTTATTCACCACAATGACAGGTTCGATCCCTGCATTTTCACACACCACTAAATAACGATCGATAATATTGAGTGAAAGTACCGGCACCACCGCAGAAACAATAATAATACGATCGATATTGGCCGCGATCGGTTTCAACCCATCATAGTAATCAGGACGAGCAATTTCATTTTGTCTTGGGTGAATAGCTTCAATCACCCCACTTACGCCTTGGAGCTGCTCATTGCCTTGTCGCCAAATCACTTTATCTCCAACCACGAGACTAGAAAGTGTACGACGTAAATTACAACGGAAAATTTCGCCTTGTGCATTTTCCACATCGGCATGAACTGAATAACGTGTGACTACTACCCCATCTTGGCTTTCGCCTAGCATATCATCTTGCCATTCCACTTCTTTCTTCTTGTGGCGATGCAAGGCTTTCGCGTTATTTGATTGAATTCGACGAGTTTGATTTTGCGTTAGTTTACGTTTGCTCATAAAGTGCGGTCGTTTTTTCCGATGTTTTTCGTTAAAATAAACGGGATTAAAAAATGTTCATAGGATACCTTATATTATGCAATTAGATAAACAAAATCTGATTTGGATCGATTTAGAAATGACAGGATTAGATCCTGAAAAAGAACGTATCATTGAAATCGCGACCATTGTGACGGATAAAGATCTCAATATTTTAGCGGAAGGACCTGTGATTGCGGTGCATCAAAGTGATGAATTATTAAACAAAATGTCGGAATGGTGCGTAAAAACCCATACAGCAAATGGCTTAGTTGACCGTGTCAAAGCGAGCAAACTCACCGAACGTGCAGCAGAATTACAAACATTAGATTTTTTAAAACGTTGGGTACCGAAAGGCGCTTCACCAATTTGTGGTAACAGTATCGCACAAGATAAACGCTTTCTTTATAAATACATGCCTGATTTAGCCGATTATTTCCATTATCGTCATGTGGATGTCAGTACATTAAAAGAATTGGCTTCTCGCTGGAAACCAGAGATTTTAGAAGGATTCAAAAAAGGCAATACTCATTTAGCGCTTGATGATATTCGTGAATCAATTAAAGAGTTAGCTTACTACCGTGAGCACTTTATTAATTTGGGTTGATGAAAACTTAGGCAAACTCAATCATTTGCGAAATCTACGCTTGCGTTGAATAAATTTTTTCGTATAATGTTGCCTCATTCACCAATGTGAAATGCGGGAATAGCTCAGTTGGTAGAGCACGACCTTGCCAAGGTCGGGGTCGCGAG
>CABQSN010000032.1:0-13456 GCA_902466845.1 uncultured Haemophilus sp. | reverse complement strand
AAACATATGTACACCGCAGCCAACACAAACCACTTGGTTACCTTCCATCACATAACCTTGGTCACCGCAAAGCAAGCAGGCATCAAATACTGCAGCTAGACTTAATTTATCTGGTTGACGATTAATAACAAAGAAACGCACAGCTTTACCATCATCAGCAATCCAGACAAAACGGTGTAATTTACCGTCTTTTACTTGTTCAATTGGAATATGGACTTGTTGCTTTTCATCTAAGGTCAGAGGAATTGCTTCTGAAAGTTGTGGTGGACGAGAGGCAATTTGCTCCCAATAAAGCTGTGTAGTAAAAATAATCGCTAAAGCCAAATATCCCCAACCAAGTAATCGAGAGGAGGTACGCAATGCGGCTAATTTTTGGCGTTTTTCAATGGGTTCTTGTGTAGCATTAACTTGTTGCTTGCGTGATAAATGAATTTTGCCGTAGAAGATGGCAAGTACAACGAAGAGTAAGGCGGCACAGATGTAATTTAACCAGCGAGTGATTTCGCCTGATTTCGCAACAAAGCTTAAACGTAGTTTGGTGAGTTCAAGCACTTGAAGTTTCATTAAAATTAATAAGAGTTCGCCAAAAAGTGGAACAAGTAAGCAAATTAAGAGAAGGCTAATTGCACCCTTTAAAAGCGCGGTTGATTTTTGTTGTGTTTTTACCGCTTGTTTTAGAAGTAAATAGATCCAGCCTTGTAAGCATAAACAAAAAACAAAGGCAAAAATGACCGCACTTATATGTAAGATCGAATCGGTATTGATAACATCAGTAGAAACGAGGGCAGTAATATTAGGATCTTTTGCCCAGAAGCTTCCAGCGATGAGCATTAATACAGTTTGCCAAAAAGCAGGTAAGCGACCTTTGCCGAAAATTAAACATAAGGCAAAGATAATCAATAGCGCCAATATCACTGTATTGACGATTAAATTGGTTATTTGTCCCGAAGGTAAACTAAGGCGCAGTACGATACCGGCAATAAAACCGAATAGGCTAAGCCAAATTATTTTTTTTGCACTTACAGTGGATTGTTTACTGTGATAAACACCGAGCAATAATGAAAAAGGTAAAAGTGCTTGAAGGAAAAAAGTAAAAAAATAATTCATAGTTTGATCATTTAATGGGATAAAACAGACGATATTTTAAGGTTAAATGAAATGCTATTGCCTTCCCCTGACAAACAAGGGAAGGCAAGTCGGTAAAATTGAGATTTACCTTAGATTATTTGATGCCAGTGAATTTGAATTCATAGCTAACATCAAATGGTTTCCACCAACGACCTACACCCGTTTCAGAGTCAGTATGACGGTGCATACCTGCTTTTGATGGTGGGTCGATGTGGTAAGTTAATTTATAGTTACCTACGCCCATCATTTTCACGTTTGCACCGTAGTGAGGACCATCACCTGCTACCATTGGCATGAAGGTACCTTCTTGTTTTTCACCCGTATCAGCATTTACCAAAGTATAGTTGATGGTTAAGTAAGGCATCCATTCACCATCACCAAAGCCATTTTTGTTACCTTTTACTGCATGGATATCCGCTTCTAAGTGGATATCTGATTTCGCCGCAGGTAAACCCATACCACGAGGTTCCATATCGATTGGTTTGAGGTAAACCGCCGCAATTTCCATTTCATTCATGGTTACCGCTTCACCGATTGGATACTCTTGGAATGCGTTTGCAGTAGACGCGGTGAAAATACCCGCAAATAATGCTGTTGCTAAAAGTGCTTTTTTCATTGTTTTTCTCCTAAAGGATTGTTGGGTATTACGCGGCTTTTTTGCTTTGATATTTCATAATAAACAGAGCAAATACGGCTGCGATGAGTAAGATTGCTTGTGGGATTAGGGTTTCCATATAAGGATAAATACCTAACCACGAAATTTCAGGCACACCGCTAATCAGCGTTGGCTCGAAAAGTTTGCCTTCAATGAGTTCTAAAACAGATTTACCGGCGAATACAAAGGCCATTAAGTACATAAATGAGCCTGTAAACATAAAGAATGGTTTAAGCGGTAATTTCACCACGGTATAACGCATCACGAAGTAGCAAATGGTGAGAATAATTGCGCCGACAATGATACCTGCGAAAAGGTAGATAAAACTGACCGCACTTTTCGCATCACCCACGAGGGCATAATAGAACAATACGGTTTCCGCCCCTTCACGATACACGGCTAAGAAGCTGGTAAGCCATAAGCCAATGAGTGAACCAGTGGTGAGGGCAGTAGAGAGTTTGCCTTCTAAATAACGTTTCCAGTTTTGTGCTTCGACTTTGGATAATAACCAGTAACTCATCATAAAGAGCATGACGACGGCAAAAATCATCGTAAAGCCTTCGAGCAATTCACGGTTTTGACCGGAATTTTCAAAGATAAGTTGGAAGATAAATGCGGTAATTACACTGGCAATTAATGCCACATAAACAGACTGACGGATAACCGGCAATTTATCTTGGTGGTTATTTTTAATTAAGTAAGTCACGATAGCCGCAACAATTAATAAGGCTTCTAAACCTTCACGAAGAATGATTAAAAGGCTATATAAGAACATAGACCAATCGCTTTGTTCTTCGCCCTGTAACATTTCAACCGCTTTAGTTAGATTCTGGTTTAGACCATCGGCTTGAGCTTGTAACTTATCACCTTGTTCAGCTTTCATTAAACTTACTAAACGAGTAAAGTAGCCTTCAAGTTCCGCTTTAAAGTTACTATCACGAGAGCCTACTTTGTTTTCCATCCCTGTACTTTCAAATACGTCGAAATAGGTGTCTTGTACGGAAAGAATCGCTTTTTTGCTTTCACCTTGTTGATAGAGCGCAATAGCTTGTTGAATACGTTGATTGATCTCTTGTTTAATCTTATTCCAATCTTGCTCTTGTTGATTATCTGTTACTTGCTGTGCTGCATTGGATTGAACATTTTGTTCTTCACGTGTCGTTGGCAGGTTAGGCAAGTTTTCTTCAATATCTTGTAATAATTGCGTACTTTGATAGCCAATTTCTGTGATTTGATCGGCTTGTTCACTTAAACGGATGATGTTGTAAAACTGTTGATTAATCGCCGCTGAAGTTTCTGCAGAGCGATTTTGGCGAATGGACATCTCCATTTCTGAGTTTTTATAGCCATCATATTGTGCTTGTTGGAACAATTTTTTGGCATTAGCAAGATCACCATTTTGATAAGCATCGATCCCTTGAGCGATTAAGTCATCAATGGTTTTAAAACTTTGTTGCCAATAAGGGGCAATCGCTTGATTATCATAAACACCATGTTGACTATCGGCATTGAGCTGATGACCTTCAATCAATGATGGCAACACTTCTTGTAATTCTTTTTTGAGCTGATCGATTTTAGCTTGAATCTCTTGTTGTGAACTGCCTTCACCGATCATTTTACGGATCTCGCCAAACGTGGCTTCCATTTGGTAGCTTTTTTGTGCGGAGAAATTGATACGAATTGGACCTTCTAGATTTTCAAAGACTTCAAAATAAGCCATTTGCACTTCAGTACGGGCGTCATCGGTATTGCCTTGTTGAATAAGTTGAGACGTTTTATCTAAGCGCGACGTAATATCATTAACCCACTGTTGGTAGTTGTCTTGTGCAAAGAGTGAAGAAGAGAAGGCGAGTGAAAAAATTAAAAAGAAAAATCGAATAGAACGGAATAGCATCGTCTATTTACCTCATTACCTCAAATGAAATTAATTCCTATTTATAATTATCCTTTGATATCAGTGAAATGACAATAAATAATTCTAATTTTTGTGATGGAGATCAAAAAATTCACAAGAGTCGGAAATGTCTAGAGGGTGATTGTATGCTCAAAAGAATAAAGCGCCTTTGTTAGGCGCTTTATGGAGATATCAAAGTGCGGTTAAAAATAAGCGTGTTTATTGAGCGGGTGCGGCTTCTTCAACAGGCGCTTTATTATCTAACACATCCCATACACTTTCTTGTTTTGGTGATTCAGGTTGTTCAGGTTGTGGTGATTGCGTGGTTTGCGCCGCGGTAGCAGTCGCAGTACTCGTTGTTTGTGCTGAAGCGCAGAAATTTTGATCTTTATTTGCCCAAACTGGAATTGTTCGATTACTACCACAGCTCCAACTACCGTAAGCATTGATGCCAACCCATTTAATCGTAGAAGGTTGGCCGAGTTTTAGTTTTTCAATGACAACACGGTTTAAATAATCTTTATAGATTTGTAATGCACCAGAGGCACCCGTCAATTTGGTTTCACCGTTATCATCACGACCTAGCCAAATGGTGCTGACATTTTTACCATCAATACCGACAAACCAAGTATCACGGGCATCATTGGTCGTGCCTGTTTTACCTGCAAGGCGAAGATCCGCGTAATCATTTTGTAAGCTACGTGCGGTACCACGTTCTACGGTTTGTTGCATTGCATACAAGGTTTGATAAGCTGCTTCTCTCGGCACCACTTGATCCGGCACCGTATTATGTTCATAAATAATATTGCCTTGACGATCGGTAATGCTTTGAATGGTGCTTAACTCGATTTTACCACCTTGATTGGCAATGGTTTGATAGAGTTTTGTCACATCATAAGGTGAAATACTATAAGAACCGAGCAAGGTTGCAGGCACTTTTGGAATGGCTACATTATCCCAGCCCATGGCTTTTTGCGTATCGATTACTTTGCTTAAACCGACTTTCATTCCAATATTTACCGTTGGAATATTCAGCGAGCGAGCAAGGGCATCCATCAACATCACCGAACCGCTATATTTGCGATCGTAGTTACGAGGTTGCCAAGGTTGGCTACCTTTAACATAAATCGTGATTGGCTGGTTTTGAATTGGCGTATTTAAACGAAATTGTTCCGGATTCATCAGTGCGGTCAAATAAATGGATGGTTTTACCAAAGAACCAATTTGACGTTTTGACATTAAGGCTCGGTTAAATCCGGCATATTCTGTTTGTAATCCACCGACAACAGCACGTATTTCACCCAAGTGATAATCCGCGACAATCATTGCGCCTTCTAAATGTGGATTTTTAGTTTGTATTTGTAATTGATTAACCGTATTCACCACAGCATTTTCAGCTTGTTCCTGTTGTTTTAAATCCATGGTGGAGAAAATACGTGCACCAAGTAGTGCAGAGGTTTTATTTTCCCCTAATTGACGGTGAAGATCGGCTTGCAATGTTTGAATGAAAGCAGGGTATTTACGAGAAATTTGACCTTTAGCTTGCACGCCTAATGGACGTTTACTCAACATCTCATACAACTCATCCCCAATCATTTGGTGATCAAGCATCAGTTTTAACACCACATTTCGACGATCGAGTGCATATTGTGGATTTCGCCATGGATTATAAAGGGATGGACCTTTAACCATGCCAACTAAAAGGGCAATTTGGTCTAGACTAATTTCACGGATGGAGCGACCAAAATAGAATTGGCTCGCCAATGCAAAACCGTGAATTTGGATATCACCATTTTGACCAAGGTAAATCTCGTTCAGATAGGTTTCTAAAATACGGTTTTTATCATATCGCCAATCTAATACTAATGACATCAACGCTTCATTGGCTTTACGGGTAATAGAACGTTCGCTCGATAAGAACAAGTTTTTAACTAGTTGCTGAGTCAGTGTACTGCCGCCTTGAACCGTTTGACCCGCTCTTATATTGGCAATCATTGCTCGCACAATACCCACTGGATTAATCCCGTTATGCTCATAAAAACGGCGATCCTCTGTCAGTAATAAGGCATCAATGAGTAAGCGAGGGTAGTGCTGTAATGGAATCGCTAAACGCTCTTCATTGTCTGATTCCAACATGGCAATTAATTTAGGCGCAAGACGGAATTCATCAACCGCTTTGACGTTGACTAAATCTTCAATACGAGAAAGTTTGTTATCCGTAAAACGTAAACGTAATACACGTTGTGGTTCAGGCTTATCGGGATAAGGGAATGCACGACGAAGTAACACGATAGTATCGTCTTCGAGTTTAAAATCGCCCGGTGCTGCAATCATAGTAGTTTGACGGTATTCGTTATCCAATAAGATTTGAATCACTTCGTCAAAAGAAAGGTTATCAGAAAGTTTTACGCTTTCTAAACGACTATACACTTCTGCCGGTAAACGCCAAATTTGGCCATCCATTTTTGAACGGATTTGCCAGTCTAAATAGCCACCATAAAATACGGCAAGCGTCCCTAAAGTAAAGGCTGCTTTAGCTAAAAAGATTTTACAAGAACGACGCTTATTTGGCGCTTGTGTTTCTTGTTGTTCTGATGAGGTGTTTTCCGTTTCCGACATAATAGTTAGCTTCAGAGAATGAGGTTAAGCAATAAATTCAAAATAGGCATTAAGAAAGTGGATGAAGTCTGTTGTACCGCAGAAGGCGATACTTTCTTCATCATAATAATGGAAGTCGTCTTCTAAAATTTCATCTGTTTCAATTGCAAGATTATTGGCGCGAATCATCACTTCATCGGTATTGATAAAAAGCGTGTATTCAGAACCAATCAGCGTGACTTCATCATTATTTTTAATCTGCTCACAGGCAGAAAGTGCGGTCAAAAACGCTTGAGGATTTGACCGCACTTCTGAATTAAACCAATTGGCTAGGGCAATGTGTTCCATCGAACATTTAGCATGTACATTGCCTAGATAATGGGTAAATTGAAAATCCATGTTAGATGCTGAATGAAGAACCGCAACCACAGGTACTGGTTGCATTTGGATTGTTCACTACAAAACGAGAACCTTCCAAGCCTTCAGTGTAATCCACGGTGCCGCCAATTAAGTATTGTAAACTCATTGGGTCAATCACTAATTGCACACCGGATTTTTCAATCGTCAGGTCGCCTTCATTGACTTTATCATCAAAGGTAAAACCATATTGGAAACCGCTGCAGCCACCACCAGTGATGTACACGCGTAATTTTAATTCGTTGTTTTCTTCTTCGCTAATTAAACTTTTTACTTTATTGGCTGCCGCATCAGTAAAAGTTAGCGGTACGGCCATATCTAAATCTGACATATCTCTATCCCCACTTTCCTAAAAATAATCCTTGTATTATCTAATAACCTGTTAATTCATTCAAGATTTTTCACGGAATTAGTGCTATTATATGCGAATAAATCAGAATTAAATAAGGAGAAATAATGGGCATTCCATTAAGAACTGAAGAAGAACTTGTTAAGTTACGTGAAGCGTGTAAATTAGCGTCTGATGTTTTGGTTATGATCGAACCTTATGTCAAAGAAGGGGCTACCACAGGTGAATTGGATCGCATTTGTCATGATTACATGGTGAATGTACAAAAAGTGATTCCTGCTTGCTTAAATTATCATGGTTTCCCGAAAGCAACCTGTATTTCTATAAATGAAGTGGTTTGCCATGGTATTCCAAGCGACGATAAAAAATTAAAACAGGGCGATATTGTCAATATTGATGTGACCGTGATTAAAGACGGTTATTTCGGAGACAACTCTAAGATGTATGTCGTGGGTAAAACCAATATTCGTAGCCAAAAATTGGTTGAAGCCGCACAAGAAGCGCTTTATGTGGGATTACGTACGGTTAAGCCGGGTATTCGTTTAAATGAAATTGGTAAAGCGGTACAAAAATATACTGAAAGCCAAGGCTTTAGCGTGGTACGTGAGTACTGTGGCCACGGCGTGGGAACTGAATTCCACTGCGAACCTCAAGTATTACACTATTATGCTGATGATGGTGGTGTGGTTTTAAAACCTGGCATGGTATTCACCATTGAGCCAATGATCAATGCGGGTAAAAAAGAAGTGCGCATTATGGGCGATGGTTGGACAGTAAAAACCAAAGACCGTAGCCATTCAGCGCAATATGAACACCAAATTGTCGTGACAGAAACCGGTTGTGAAGTGATGACCATTCGTGATGAAGAAATTGCGGAAGGTCGAATTCAACGTATAATGAATAACCTTTAAGTTCAGCTAAAAGCCTACGATAGTGGGCTTTTTTTATAATTGTTTTGTTTGTGGAATACCTATGCTTTTTCCTTATCATTTCAACTCTCCACTCACGCTAAGTGCGGTCAAAATTCAGCGTGAAAATTTGAAGGAATTGGAACGTCAGCACTTTGCTGATTATTCCGTTTTTGAGCTGATCGCTAACCGTACACAATTTTGTGATGATTTGTTAAAACAGCTTTGGCAGCAATTTGAATTAGATAAAGCTAATCTCACCTTAATTGCAGTAGGCGGTTATGGCAGACAAGAAATCTTTCCTTTATCTGATTTGGATGTTCTTATTCTTTCAAAAGAAGAAAGAGAGTCTGAAACGGAAGAAAAAATTGCTCAATTTGTGCAGTTCTTGTGGGATTGTGGATTTGACGTAGGGCATAGTGTTCGTTCTTTAGAAGAATGTGAAAAGGAAGGCAAACAGGACATTACTATTGCCACCAATTTGCTTGAGTCCCGTTATTTATCGGGTGACTTATCCCTTTTTAATGTTTTAGGGGAAATACTGAAAAAGCCAGATTTTTGGGCGGTAAAACCATTCTTTGATGCTAAAGTTCAAGAGCAAATTGAACGTTATCAGCGCTATCACAACACCAGTTACAATTTAGAGCCCGATTTAAAATACAGCCCCGGTGGTTTACGGGATCTTCACCTTTTATATTGGATCGCATTACGACACACTGGGGAAATGACCCTTGATGGCATTTTGGAAAGCGGCTTTATTTACCCATCAGAACACCAACAATTATTAGAAAGCCAAGAATTTTTATTTAAAGTGCGGTTCGCTTTACACTTGATTTTAAAACGTTATGACAACCGCTTGTTGTTTGATCGTCAAATCAAAGTGAGCGAGATGCTTGGTTTTGAAGGCGAGGGAAACCGTGGTGTCGAAAAAATGATGAAACGTTTTTTCCAAGCTTTACGCACGATTTCTCGTTTAACCGATATCCTGATTAAGCATTATAAAGAACATTTTTTATCAACGGATGGCGAGGTTTCTATTCATCCTTTGGATGATAATTTTGAGCTAGTAAATCAAAGTTTGTGTTTACGTAAAGATGATCTGTTTTTACGTTATCCAGATCGTATTTTGGATCTTTTTTTCTATCTAACGCAGCATGAACAAGCCGAAATTCATTCCTCAACATTACGCCAACTTCAGATTGCGTTGGAAAGTTTGACGCAGAAATTATGTGATATTCCTGAAGCAAGGGAGAAGTTTATTCGGTTATTTAATCAACCGAAAGCGATTCAGCGTGCATTCCTCCCAATGCACCAATATGGTGTGTTAACGGCTTATTTGCCACAATGGCAGGGGATTGAAGGTTTGATGCAATTCGATCTTTTCCACATTTACACCGTGGATGAGCATACCTTGCGAGTGATGTTGAAATTGGAAAGTTTCTTAGCTGAAGATGAAGCAGAACCCCATCCCATTTGCCATCAAATATTTACTCAAATTCCTGACCGCACTTTGCTTTATGTCGCCGCACTTTTCCATGATATAGCGAAAGGGCGAGGGGGTGATCATGCGGAGTTAGGGGCTGAAGACATCGCTGACTTTGCTCGTTTGCATGGTTTTGATCGTCGAGAAATTGAAACGATGGCTTGGCTAGTGAGAGAGCATTTGCTCATGTCAATCACTGCACAGCGTCGAGATATTCATGATCCAGAAGTTGTGATGAGCTTTGCGGAAAGTGTACAAAATCATGTGCGTTTAGATTATCTCACTTGTTTGACGGTCGCGGATATTTGTGCAACAAATGGTACCTTGTGGAATAGCTGGAAACGTTCTTTATTTGCCTCACTCTATGATTATACGTCGCAACAATTCCGACAAGGGATGAATTTATTATTAGATAATAAAGAAAAGATCCTTGAAAACCGCCAATTGGCGCTGGTAATTTTATCCGAAGATCAACCAGAATTATCGGAAGAAAAAATTTCAGCGTTGTGGCAGCGTTGCCCATCTGATTATTTCTTACGAAATAGTCCAAAACAAATTGCGTGGCATACCGAGTTATTAGCTGAATTTGATGGTGAAGTACTGGTTAAAATTAGTAACCGTTTTTCTAGCGGTGGGACTGAAATTTTTGTTTATTGCCCTGATCAAGCTAACTTATTTAATAAAGTGGTTTCAACCATTGGTGCGAAAAAATTCAGTATTCATGATGCCCAAATTTTAACATCCGATGATGGCTACGTATTCGACAGCTTTATCATCACAGAATTAAATGGTGAATTGGTTCGTTCAGAACGTCGCCGAGAATTAGAGACGGTATTAGCCTCTGTTTTATTAGGTGAAAAATTGCCATCTATGTCTTTTGCTAATAATCGACAGTTGCAACATTTCACCGTGAAAACAGATGTACGTTTTTTGAAAGAAACCAAAAAAGAGCATACCGAATTAGAAGTGGTGGCTTTAGATAAACCAGGTTTATTGGCTCAAATTAGTCAAATTTTTACCGAATTAAAACTCAATATTTGTAATGCAAAAATCACGACTGTAGGGGAAAAAGCCGAAGACTTCTTCATTTTGACAAATGAAAAAGGAATTGCATTAACCGAAGAGGAAAGGGGATTATTAGAAAACGTGCTCTATGAACGTTTGTAATATGAAATAAAAAAGTGTGGTTAAATTTAACCGCACTTTTTATGTTTTAAGCAACTGCTGCAAATGCAATATCTGCGGCAGCAAGCGTTTTTTCAATGTCTTCATTTGTATGTGCTAAAGACATAAAGCCTGCTTCAAAAGCAGAAGGCGCAAGATAAACGCCTTGATCGAGCATTTTATGGAAGAACACTTTGAATTTTTCGGTATCACATTTCATGACTTCTGCATAAGAGGTAACTTGTTTTTGGTCAGTAAAGAAAATACCAAACATTCCGCCTACATGATTAATCACGAATGGCACATTGTGTTTTTTAGCTAATGCTTTTAAGCCATCACAAAGTTTTGTGGTTAATTCTGCAAGGTGTTGTTCATTACCTGCTTTTTTCAATTCGGTTAAACAAGCTAAACCAGCCGCCATGGCAATCGGGTTACCTGAAAGAGTCCCCGCTTGGTAAACAGGACCAGTCGGTGCAAGGTGTTGCATAATCACTTTTTTACCGCCAACAGCACCCACTGGCATACCGCCGCCAATGACTTTACCTAATGTGGTGAGATCCGGTGTTACACCATAATAAGCTTGTGCGCCTGCAAGTGAAACACGGAAACCAGTCATGACTTCGTCAATAATGAAAAGTGCACCATATTGATCACAGATTTCACGAATGCCTTGTAAGAATCCTTCTTTTGGTGGAACACAGTTCATGTTGCCTGCGACAGGTTCAATAATCACACAAGCAATGTCGTTAGGGAATTCTTCAAATAATTTTTTAACAGAATCAAGATTGTTATATTCTGCAGTTAAAGTGTGTTTTGCAAAATCTTCAGGCACACCTGGAGAGCTTGGTTGACCAAGTGTTAACGCCCCCGAACCTGCTTTGACTAAAAGTGAATCAGAGTGACCGTGATAGCAACCTTCAAATTTTAAGATTTTGCTTCTATTTGTATAACCACGTGCAAGACGAATAGCAGTCATGGTTGCTTCAGTACCTGAACTCACCATACGAACCATTTCAATAGATGGCACAATTTCACAGACTAATTCCGCTAAATCAATTTCAGAGGGGGTTGGTGCACCAAAACTTAAACCATTCTCCGCTGCTTTTAATACAGCATCTAAAATGGCAGGGTGGTTGTGACCTAAAATCATAGGCCCCCAAGAACCTACATAATCGATATATTGTTTGCCTTCAGTATCGTAAATATAAGCGCCTTTGGCTTTTTGAATAAATACAGGTGTACCACCTACGCCTTTAAAGGCACGAACAGGGGAGTTTACGCCACCAGGAATAACTTCTTGTGCACGAGAGAAAAGTGCGGTTGATTTTGTCATGATTTGAATCCTTATATTAAAAGTGGTCATATTGTACTAAAAAACTGAATTTGAGAAAAATCTTTGTGTGCTGATTTTTCTTTATGTTATCCTTTACTAAAAATTTTTAGGATACAAACTATGCTAAGTCTTATTGTAACTTTCTTAGGGGCATTTTTAACCTTGATTGTGATGCGACCAATTGCGAATAAAATTGGCTTGGTGGATAAACCAAATTATCGTAAGCGTCACCAAGGTGCGATTCCACTGATTGGCGGTGTTTCTCTTTTTATGGGAAACCTTTGCTATTATTTAATGGAGTGGGATCAACTTCGTTTACCTTATCTTTATATATTCAGTATTTTTGTTCTACTCGCAATCGGTATCTTAGATGACCGCTTTGATATTAGCCCTTTCTTGCGTGCAGGGATTCAAGCGGTTCTTGCGATTTTAATGATCGATTTAGGTAATGTTTATTTAGATCATTTAGGCCAAATTCTCGGACCATTCCAATTAACGCTTGGTTCTATCGGATTGATTATTACCGTATTTGCCACAATCGCGATTATTAATGCCTTTAATATGATTGATGGTATTGATGGATTATTGGGTGGATTATCAATTGTTTCATTTGCTGCCATTGGTATTTTAATGTTCCGTGATGGACAGATGGATATGGCATATTGGAGTTTTGGTTTAATTGTAGCGATTCTGCCTTATTTATTATTAAACTTAGGGATTCCGTTCGGACCAAAATATAAAGTGTTCATGGGCGATGCAGGAAGTACTTTAATCGGCTTTACTATTATTTGGATTTTGCTTTTAAGTACACAAGGAAAAGGACATCCAATGAATCCAGTGACCGCACTTTGGATTATTGCTGTTCCTTTAATTGATATGGTGGCCATTATTTATCGTCGCTTACGTAAAGGGAAAAGTCCATTTCGTCCGGATCGTTTACACGTACACCACTTAATGGTTCGTGCTGGATTAACCTCTCGCCAAGCCTTTTTATTAATTACTTTATTTGCGGCAATTTGTGCTGCAATTGGGATCTTAGGTGAAATTTTCTATATTAATGAATGGGCAATGTTTATTGCGTTTATTGTATTATTCTTCCTTTATGCTTATTCAATAACAAAAGCATGGAAAATTACTCGATGGGTACGAAGAATGAAACGTCGAGCGCGCCGTAATAAACAATAAACTAAATAAAGAGGATAGCAATTTGCTATCCTTTTTTACGTTTTAGCATTAAAAATAAACGAATACATAATAAATTCTATACAAATTGAACAAAAATTTATCTTTTGATATTTTTTTTCAAAAAAGTGCTAGACAAGATATTTGGAAATCATTAATATACGCCCCTGCAACGACGCAGTAACGCGTTCGTAGCTCAGTTGGATAGAGCGTTGGCCTCCGGAGCCAAAGGTCGCAAGTTCGAATCTTGTCGAGCGCGCCAGAAGTCAATGCGGTAAACAACTAATCAATGGTGGCTATAGCTCAGTTGGTAGAGCCCTGGATTGTGATTCCAGTTGTCGTGGG
>CABQSN010000031.1:0-13780 GCA_902466845.1 uncultured Haemophilus sp. | reverse complement strand
TTACTTGTTTCTCAATGGAAAATTTTACTCATTCCAAATATTCTCAGTACTTTTCTGACGCTCTTTATTATCGCATTTTTGGGTAATTATTTGTTTTACAAGCAATCTTTTACTCATAAACGTCAGAAAGTATTAGAGAAACGTAATTTTCAGGCAGACTAAGGTTTTATTATGCAGTATGCAATTTATCTTTATACTGGTTTAACGATTTTTGGATTTTGGCTCGCATTACAAATTAGTAAACGTTGGAAGTCCATGATTTTCAATACTTTCGTACTTACTGTATCTATTCTCGTTTTTATCTTAGAGGTAGGAGGTATTCCTTATGATAATTATATGGCAGGAAATGCGCCGATTAATAATTTATTAGGATTGAGTATTGTCGCACTGGCATTACCGTTGTATGAACAAATTCGTCAAATTGCGAAACAATGGAAAATTATCCTTTCAGTAGTCGCATTGGCCTCAATATTTTCAATGTTTACCTGGGCTATTTTTGCCATTATTTTAGGTGCAAGCCCTGAAATGGTTGCGACGGTATTACCAAAATCAATTACTACGCCAATTGCAATGGAAGTAGCTTCACATTTAGGCGGCATTCCTGCCGTGACGGCGGTAGGTGTGGTTGTCGCCGGTTTACAAGGGTCGGTTTTTGGTTATCTCATCTTGAAAAAAGTTGGGATTAAACAACAAGAAGCAGTCGGTTTATCTGTTGGTGCGGTTTCTCACGCATTAGGTACGGTAAGTTGTATGGAAGCTGATCCAAAAGCGGGGAGTTATAGTTCGATTTCTTTGGTACTTTGCGGTATTATGAGCTCAATTTTAGCACCCTTAGTATTCCATGTTATCCATCTATTTTTATGAGAACCAAATTAGCTGATTTTTGGACTGAACGTTTCCTTCCTGATCCGCCTCGCGAAAAAGATCACCGACCACCATTTCGTCGTGATCGCGGGCGGATTTTGCATTCTGCCGCTTTCCGTTGTTTGCAAGCCAAAACACAGATTCATGCTGTGGGCGAAAATGATTTTTATCGTACACGTCTAACTCATTCTCTAGAAGTGGCACAAATCGGTAGCAGCCTGGTTTCCCAATTAAAATTTGCGGAAAGTTATGTTGCTATTTCAGACCAGCTTCATATTGAAAAAAGTGAATTACAGAAACAACTCAGACCTTTATTACCAAGTAATGATTTAATTGAAAGTTTGTGCTTTGCACATGATATTGGTCATCCACCGTTTGGTCATGGTGGGGAAGTGGCGCTTAATTATATGATGCGTAACCACGGTGGTTTTGAAGGCAATGCACAGACATTTCGTATCATTACTAAACTTGAACCTTATACTGAAACAGCAGGGATGAATTTAACGCGTCGTGCTATTTTAGGCGTGGTGAAATATCCGAATATTTTAGACTTATCTTCCCCTCAATATGTCCAGTTGCCGCATACTGAAAGCGCTGATCCGCGTTATGTCAAAATTAGTGATTGGAAACCAGGAAAAGGGTTATTCCGTGATGACGTCACAATGTTTAATTGGCTGTTGCAAAACCTTTCTGAAAATGACCGCACTTTGTTTGGTTCATTTCAAAAAGTGCGGTCAAATCCTGCCGAGTTTTTAAAAACACAATTTAAATCTTTAGATTGCAGTATTATGGAATTGGCGGATGATATTGCGTATGGCGTGCATGATTTAGAAGATGCGATTGTGACCGGTGTGGTAAATCAACATCAGTGGCAAGAAGCATTGGCTGAACTTAAAATGATTCCTTCAGATTGGTTGGCAAAAAATATAGAGCAAGTCAGCCAACGATTATTCTCCAACCTTCATTTCGAGCGTAAAAATGCCATTGGTGCATTAGTGAATTTCTTTATTACCCATGTGCGTTGGAAAGTCACCGGCAATTTTGATGAACCTTTGTTACGTTATAACGCGGAACTGCCACAAGATGTGATTGCGGCATTAAATGTGTTTAAAAAGTTTGTGTGGAAATACGTGATTCGTCATGTCGAAACACAACGTATTGAATATAAAGGACAACGTATTCTCACGGAAATGTTCCAGATTTTTGAGTCTGACCCAGAACGTTTATTGCCAACGAATACCGCTAATCGTTGGAGAAACGCACCGGAGCAGGGTAAAAAACGTATTATTTGTGACTATATCGCGGGCATGTCAGATGCCTATGCCTTAAAGGTTTATCACCAGCTCTAAAGTGCGGTTATTTTTATTGATATTTTGAATTTATAGGACAATTTTGTGGCATTAATTAGTTTAACTAACGCTTATCTTTCTTTTAGTGATCACCCCTTACTAGATCACGCTGAATTGCATATTGAACCCAATGAGCGCGTGTGTTTAGTGGGGCGTAACGGTGCAGGTAAATCGACTTTATTAAAAATTATTGCACAGCAAGTTACCATGGATGACGGCAAGGTGCAGTATGAAAAAGATTTAGTGGTTTCACGTTTAGAGCAAGATCCGCCTCGCCACGCTGAAGGGAATGTATTTGATTATGTGGCAGAAGGCATTGAGCATTTAGCAGATTTGTTAAAGGAATATCACCATATTTCACAAGAGTTGACACAAAATTACAGTGAACAAATTCTTAATCAACTGGCACAAGTGCAAGCTAAATTAGAGCATGCCAATGGCTGGCAGTTTGAAAATAAAATCAATGAAGTATTGCAAAAACTCGAGTTAAATCCTGATACTAAATTAGCAGATTTATCGGGTGGTTGGTTGCGTAAAGCCGCTCTTGCTCGTGCGTTGGTGTGTAATCCTGATGTCTTGTTATTAGATGAACCGACCAACCACTTGGATGTGGATGCAATCGAATGGTTAGAAAATTTCTTATTAGAATTTACCGGAAGTATTGTGTTTATTTCCCACGATCGTTCTTTTATCCGCAAAATGGCGACCCGTATTGTCGATTTAGATCGCGGGAAATTAGTGTCTTATCCAGGTAACTATGATTTATACCTCACTGCTAAAGAGGAAAGCTTACGTGTCGAAGCATTGCAAAATGACCTTTTTGATAAGCGTTTAGCGCAAGAAGAAGTTTGGATTCGTCAAGGGATTAAAGCGCGTCGTACGCGTAATGAAGGGCGTGTACGCGCTTTAAAAGCCATGCGTGAAGAACGTCGCCAACGTCGTGAAGTGATGGGGACCGCGAAGTTACAATTGGATAACTCAAGTCGTTCAGGCAAAATCGTGTTTGAAATGGAAGATGTAAGCTATGAGATTGAAGGCAAACAGCTGCTCAAAGATTTCAGCACGACCATTTTACGTGGTGATAAAATTGCATTGGTTGGCCCAAATGGCTGCGGAAAAACCACCTTTATTAAACTTTTATTAGGTGAAATCAAGCCAACCAGTGGTTGCATTCATTGCGGCACAAAATTAGACATTGCTTATTTTGACCAATATCGTGCTGATCTTGATCCAGAAAAAACGGTGATGGATAACGTTGCCGATGGCAAGCTGGATATAGAGGTCAATGGCATAAAACGTCATGTCTTGGGCTATTTGCAGGATTTCTTATTTCCACCAAAACGCGCCATGACACCTGTCAAAGCCCTTTCTGGTGGTGAACGTAATCGCTTGTTATTGGCTAAATTATTACTGAAACCGAATAATCTACTGATTCTCGATGAACCAACCAATGACTTGGATGTAGAAACCTTAGAATTATTGGAAGAAATCCTCACGGATTATCAAGGCACCTTATTGATTGTCAGCCATGATCGTCAGTTTATTGATAACGTTGCGACGGAGTGTTATTTCTTTGAAGGCGACGGTGTATTGAATAAATACGTGGGCGGTTTCTTTGATGCAAAAGGACAACAAGCCAATTACTTTGCGATGAAAGCAGAGCAAGAAGCTCAAAAAGTCAAAAAAGAAGCACCAAAAGCACAGGAAAGTGCGGTCAAAAATGACGTTGTTTCTCAAAAGCCAAAATCCGTTAAACTGTCTTACAAAGAACAACGTGAGTTAGAACAACTTCCACAGCTATTGGAAGAATTGGAAGAGAAAATCACTGCACTTCAAGCTGAAATTGGTGACCCTCACTTTTTCCAACAAGCCCATGATGTAACAGATGCTAAGCTTAAGGAATTATCAGACACCGAAGCTGAACTTGAAACGGCTTTCCTTCGTTGGGAAGAACTTGAAGAGAAAAAAACTCAAGCTGAAGCAAAATAGAGGATAGATAAAAAGAAACCGAGCTAAATAGCTCGGTTTTTTATTAAATATTACTGATAAAAATCACCAAAATAATCACAGGTACCACAAACTTGACATAGTTAAACCAAATTGTGGTGAAGCGTGAATTTGGTGTTGGAGATAGTTCTTTTTTTGCATCATCTTTTAACACGAAACCAACGAAAATGGCACAGCCAAGTGCGGTCAACATAAAGAGAATATTTCCGCTGACGAAATCGAAGGCATCGAAAATGCTTTTACCGAAAATGGTGAAATCTTTCCAAAGGTTATCACCTAGAATAGATGGCACGTTACCTAATAAGAAAATCCCCATTAAGGTAACAAAAATCGCTTTACCACGGCGCATTCTGAGTTTTTCTTGTAATGCGGTGATGATGACTTCGTAGATAGTAATAGAAGTGGTTAATGCTGCAATAAGCAATAAACCGAAGAACACGATAGCAAAGAATTTACCCGCCCATAAATGTGAGAATACAATTGGTAAACTTTGGAAAACCAAGGTTGGCCCTGCGTTAGGTTCAATGCCGAATGTGAATAATGACGGGAAGATCATAAAACCACATAACACAGCAATAATGGTATTGGTAAAACCTGTAATAACGGCTGTATGAATAAGGTTTTCTTCCTTATTTAAATAGCTGGAGAGGGTAATCAATACACCGAAACCAAGGCTTAAAGCGAAGAATACTTGCCCTAATACGAAGATGAATAATTTAGGTGTGATTTTGCTGAAATCAGGCTTTAAGTAGAAAGTTACACCTTCCATTGCACCCGGTAAGGTAAGATTACGAATTACCATACCAATTAGGAAGATAAAGAGTAATGGCATTAAGTATTTCACAGAACGTTCAATCCCACCAATGATACCTTTCGCCAAAATGATGTAATTCACCGCCACGAACAGGAATGTGTAAAGCATGATTTCCCATGGGCTGTTGCTGATGTGTAAATCGTAGAAATCTTTGGCCACTTCTTTTGTAATTGGGGCGCTAATATCAAGGGTGTTATTCATCAGACTAATGATATAAGACATCACCCAACCACCTAATACCATGTAATAAGCCATGATACCAAATGCGCCAAGAAGCCCCATGTAACCAAGAATCTTCCAATATTTGGAGATGTTTTTACCTTTATCTTGGATTTTATCGCCAAAAGCATCAATGGAATTCACACGCAAACGGCGTCCGATAACGTTTTCCACTAAAATCATTGGGATACCAATCACAATCATCGCAATACAAAAGAGGAGTACATAGGCACCACCGCCATTTTCACCCACTAAATAAGGAAAGCGCCAAGTGGCTCCAAAGCCAACTGTCGCGCCCGCAACGGTGAGCACATAAGTTAGTCGGCTAGACCACGTTTGGCGAGATTGATTGTTTGTTGTCATAATATATTCCGTTTGATTTTATTCGTTTAATATTCTGTTTTTTCTTTGTATTCGCAGAGATCTTCAATAATGCAAGCCCCACAGCGAGGTTTCCGCGCGGTACAAGTATAGCGCCCATGTAAAATAAGCCAGTGATGTACATCCACTTTAAATTCTTTTGGCACAACTTTGAGCAGTTTTTCTTCCACTTTTACCACATCTTTGCCAGGGGCAAAATTCGTGCGGTTGCATACGCGAAAAATATGGGTATCCACTGCAATAGTCGGGTGACCGAAAGCGGTATTTAATACCACATTCGCTGTTTTTCTACCAACACCCGCAAGGGCTTCTAAGGCTTCACGGCTTTCAGGTACTTCGCTGTTGTGTTTCTCAACTAAATCACGGCAGGTTTTAATAATATTTTCTGCTTTGCTGTTATAAAGCCCGATGGTTTTAATGTATTCTTTTAACCCCTCTAAGCCGAGATCTAAAATGGCTTGTGGGGTATTTGCCACAGGGAATAATTTTGCTGTCGCTTTATTCACGCCTTTATCGGTGGCTTGGGCTGACAAAATCACAGCAATGAGTAATTCGAAAGGCGAATTATACTCTAATTCCGTGGTGGGATGCGGGTTTTGCTCCCTAAGTCGAGTGAGAATTTCAATTCGTTTAGCTTGGTTCATTTTTTCATATCAATTCGGTTTTTAATCGCCAGTAGGATGCCTAATCCAATAAACGCACCTGGCGGAAGAATAAAGAGTAAAAAGCTGCTGTCAGCGTGATAAATATGTAATGTAAGGAATTTGGCGCCTTGACCAAATAGGTTTTCAATGCCTTCAAAAAGGGTACCTTGGCCTAAGATTTCACGTAATGCACCTAATACGGTGATACTTAATGCCATGCCTAACCCCATTGAAAAACCATCCCAGGCAGCATGTGCTACGCTATTTTTAGAGGCAAAGGCTTCTGCACGACCGATGACGATACAGTTAGTCACGATTAAAGGAATAAAAATCCCTAGCGCCTGATAGAGTGTATAGGTATAAGCATTCATCAATAATTGCACCACGGTTACGGTGGTCGCAATAATCATCACATAAATCGGAATACGGATTTCATGAGGGATTTGCTTACGAAAGAGCGAAACAACGGTGTTTGTAGAGGTTAAAACCAACATAGTCGCCAAACCTAAACCTAATGCATTTGTTGCAGTACTTGAAACAGCCAACAGCGGACAAAGCCCCAATAATTGCACGAGGGTTGAGTTGTTTTTCCATACGCCTTGAATAAAGATTTCTTTCCAAACAGAAGGCGTTTGCGTTATTTCTTCTGAATTTTCAACCGCACTTTGCTCATCAAGTGCGGTCGTTTTTTCGGTTAAATCAGTCATAATAAATATCCTATTGCGCGTATTTTTTTGCCATCTCGTTGAGTAATGCCTCATTTTCAAGTATCACGAGAGCAGAGCGTTTTACTTGATTCACAATCGCGCGCGGCGTAATCGTTGCGCCAGAAAATTGGTCGAATTTACCGCCATCTTTTTTGACCGCCCAATCTTTTAGGCTTTCAGGTACGATAACTTGGTTTGTAAAACTTAAAATCCAGTCAGAAATGCGAAGTTCGATTTTATCGCCTAATCCAGGGGTTTCATGATGTTCGATGACACGCACACCTAAAACTTCACCTTTTGGTGTAATACCCACCAATAAACGGATATTCCCTGAATAACCATCAGGTGCCGTTGTTTCATAAGCATAGGCAGTTGGTACATGATCTTTAATAGCAAAATAGAGTTTTTGAATGCCTTTGAGTTTATCTTGCTCAGGCGTTTCTACGCTTTCAAGCAAGTTATTATTAAAATAATCTTGAGGAATGACTTGGAGTAATAACGCTTTTTGTTGTTCAGCCATGGCTTCATCAATTTTATCTTTTGTCAGCATATAAATGCCAGCAGAAACAGCGGTACATACAAGCGCAATAAAACCTAATAACAAACCAAAACGGGAGGTAACTTTAAAAATACCCATTATTTTCTCCCTTTTGCAAAGTGCCCCGCTACGCGAGGACGGGTGTAGTAGTCGATAAGTGGCACACAAATATTACTTAATAAAATCGCAAATGCCACGCCGTCAGGGTAGTTTCCAAAGTAACGAATGAGGTAAACCAATAATCCGACCAAGGAACCAAATACAAGCTTGCCGCGAGGTGTAATAGACGCTGTGAGAGGGTCAGTCGCAATAAAGAACGCGCCAAACATCATGGCACCGCTAAAGAGTTGGCTAATCATACTTAAATGATGATGGCCTGACATCGCAGTGATTGTTGCTAAGGTCACAAAGGTCACGAGCATTGAAACAGGAATTTGCCAGTGAATTTTTTTCTTTAAGATTAATATAATTCCACCAAGCATGAATGCCAGATTGACTTGCCACCAACCTTCAGCAAAGTCAGTCCCGTTTTGTAATAAAATCGGTAATTTTACAAAATCATGGAATACGCTTTCATCGCCTTGATGCAAGTTATAGAAGATTTTAGCACTGTCTAATGGTGTCGCTTGTGTAATTCCATCAATGGAATGGACGAGTTGGCTTAAGCTAAAACCGTCAGTGGTTAAGCCTGTGAAAATTAAAGAAAGCGAATCCGCAAATGTTGGGGGTTCATTTAATAATGAAATAGGCGGCATCCAACTTGTCATTTGTAGAGGGAAAGAAATCAATAGCACCACATAACCCACCATAGCCGGATTAAACGGGTTTTGTCCTAAACCACCATAAACATGTTTACCTAGAATAACAGCAGAAAGCGTACCAATTAAAATTACCCAATAAGGTGCATAAGGCGGAATCGCCATCGCTAAAATTAAGGCAGTAAGCACCACACTAAA
Organism: uncultured Haemophilus sp.; assembly: GCA_902466845.1. Taxonomy (GTDB): domain Bacteria; phylum Pseudomonadota; class Gammaproteobacteria; order Enterobacterales; family Pasteurellaceae; genus Haemophilus_D. The sequence continues at coordinate 5,301 of CABQSN010000031.1, read as the reverse complement.
ATCTGAAATATAGACCAGGTTTGGCTTATTACGCAATTTGGTCACAATAAACTCAAGCAATAATGCGAAAGAAATAGCCAAAGCGGATTGCACCAAAACACCCATTCCAAAATAATAAATCTGCGTGAGCAGAGCAGGCAGCATGGCTGCAATCACCCATAACATAATACGGGCGGTTAATTTGCCTGAATGGGTATGAGGCGAACTCACCATTTTCTTAAACATAATCTTTTCCTGCGTTATTCTGTTTCTTTGGCAGCTTCAGCCGCTGCTTTTTTTGCTTTAGCTCTTGCTATGGCTGCTGCGATAGCAGCTTTTTTTGGATCAAGTGCGGTTGGGTTTTCATCTGTTTTTTCTACTGCGCTTTCAGTTGCATTTATCGCAACTGCTTCATTTTGAGCGGCCGCTTTTTTCGCTTTTGCTCTTGCGAGAGCAGCTGCAACAGCCGCTTTCTTCGCCTCTTTTTCGTCAGTTTGTGACGTTGTTGCATCCGTCACAGTGCCTGTATCTGCTTGTGCTTGTTGTTTAGCAAGACGGCGAGCTTTACGTTGCTCCATGAGCTCATGGTTATCAGGTAAGATTTCACCTTTCTCAGATACAATAGTTTTTGTTTCTTTATTTTCTGCTGAACCCGCTTGTTTTGCTTTCAAGCGTTCTAACGCGGCTTTAACGGGGTCTTCACCTTTTTGTTTTGCAAGTTCTTCTCGACGAGCTTCTGCCGCACGTTGTGAACGAGCTTTACGCTCTTGTTCTTCACGCTCCATACGAGCTTGTTTGGCTTCAAAACGGATTTTAGCCTCTTCAGCTTTTTTCGCTTTTTCTTTAATTTCCCAAATTTTGGCTTTTTCCTGACGGAAATATTGGATAAGCGGAATATGGCTTGGGCAAACATAAGCACACACGCCACATTCAATACAATCTTTTAAGCAATATTCTTCTGATTTTTGGTGATCTTCACTGCGAGCATACCAATAAAGTTGCTGTGGCATTAAATTAACAGGGCAAGCGTCAGAACAAGCAGAGCAGCGGATACAAGATTGTTCCGGTTCGGGTTCACCATATTCAAAATGATCGGGTGCTAATAAACAGTTTATTAATTTTGTGACGGGTGCGTTGAGATCAGAAAGTTGTAATCCCATCATTGGTCCGCCTGCAAAAACAGGGAAGCGCTCATCATATTGATAGCCAACTTGCGCCAATAAATGGTCAACTGGTGTACCTAAGCGAACCCAGTAGTTGCCTTTCTCTGAAATTTTATCACCAGTCAGCGTAACGACACGCTCAATTAAAGGCTCATCATTAATAACCGCTCTTTTCACCGCAAAAGCTGTACCGACATTATGCATTAATACGCCAATATCGTAAGAGCGCCCACCGCTTGGCACTTCCATACCGGTAAGTAAATAAATCAGCTGTTTGGCTGCACCGGATGGATATTTAGTCGGAATAACGCGCAATTCAATGTCATTTGCACCATGTAGTGATTGTTGAATAGCCTGAATTGCTTCAGGTTTATTGTCTTCAACTGCAATCACCACTTTTTCAGGGCGTAAGATATAACGTAAGATGCGAATCCCTTCGATCATTTCATCGGTGTAATCACGCATTAAGCGGTCATCACAGGTGATATAGGGTTCACATTCTGCGCCGTTAATAATTAAGAGTTTAACTTTCTTTTCAGCCGATTGGATTTTCGCTGCAGTTGGGAATACCGCACCACCTAAGCCTGCAACCCCTGCTTGATAAATACGATCAATGAGTTGTTCGACAGGTTGTGTAAAAAATTCTTCAAGTGGAAATTGCTCACGCCATTTATCCAAGCCATCCGCTTGAATATGAATCATATCCTCAGTTAAACCAGAAGGATGAGGTGCAACATGTTTTCCGATAAATTTTACGGTACCAGAAGTCGGTGCATGAACAGGCAAGGTTCTTAAGCCATCACCTTGTGTTAAAGGTTGGCCTTTAAGCACATAATCGCCTTCTTTAACTAATACATTTCCCGCTGTGCCGGCATGTTGTTTAATCGGCACATAAAAATCATGAGCAAGTTCTGATTGCTGAATAGGGGATTGGTTTGACTGAGATTTCATTTCCGGAGGATGAATCCCGCCTTTAAAATCCCAAATTTTGCCGGAGTTAAATCTTGTTAATACATCAGCCATGTGATTTCGACTCCCCAACCACTAATTTTTTCTCGATTTCTGTGGTATTTACGACTGGAATGACTAATTTAGGATCAAACTTCCAGTCCCAATTATCAATATCTTTTTTCACTTTAATCATGGAAATACAATCTGTCGGACAAGGTGCCACACAAAGTTCACAGCCAGTACAGAGATCAGGAATAATAGTATGCATGGCTTTGTTTGTACCAATAATGGCATCAACAGGGCAGGCTTGAATACATTTGGTACAGCCAATACACATATTTTCATCAATAAAGGCAACCATTTCTTCTGGTTCAGCGACATCATCCATTGCAGGTACATCAACGCCCATGATTTCGGCAATTTTTACTACCGTAGGACGACCGCCTGGCACACATTTTGTGATAACGTCACCATTAGCAATTGCTTCAGCATAAGGCTTACAGCCAGGATAGCCGCATTGCCCACATTGGCTTTGCGGTAAGATGGCATCAATTTTTTCGACGATAGGATCGGCTTCAACTTTTAATTTAATCGAAGCAAAGCCTAAAATTGCACCAAAAATTAAAGCGAGAACGGTTACTGAAATTAAGATAAACATTATTTTTTAGTGTTATTCCAAAATAAGCCGAGAAAAATCACTGTTACAGTAATAAACATCAAGAGATAAATCATTTTACTAATCCGGCGAAGCCCATAAAGGCGAGAGACATCAAACCGGCCGTAATTAATGCGATAGACGAGCCACGAAACGTAATAGGGACATCTGCAGCAACAAGGCGTTCACGCAACGCGGCAAATAAAACTAAAACCAGCGCAAAACCTAAAGAGGCACCAAAACCATAAATGACGGATTCGGTTAAATTGTGTGCCAAATTGACATTTAATAATGCCACTCCGAGTACGGCACAGTTTGTGGTAATCAGTGGTAAGAAAATCCCTAATAAGCGATAAAGTGATGGACTCGTTTTATTGATTACCATTTCGGTAAATTGAACCACGACGGCAATCACTAAAATGAACACTAATGTGCGCAAGAAGGTGGCATTTAGTGGCATTAAAATATAATTATCGACTAAATAAGAACACAATGATGCCACGGTTAATACGAATGTCGTAGCAAGCCCCATACCAATTGCTGTTTCAATCTTTTTGGACACACCCATAAATGGACAAAGTCCTAAGAATTTGACCAAAACGAAGTTATTAATTAATGCAGTGCTGATAATGAGTAGAATGTAATGTGTCATTGCGTCTAAATTTATTTTATATAAGTGGCGTATTATCCCTGTTTATCGCCTTGAGAACAATAAAAAATTCGGGGTAGTGCGGTCAGTTTTTCCTTTGTTTTTTATTTTGCAATCAGTTCTTTCTGACTATGTTGGAAATAGCGATATAGCTGAGGTAGCAATTGAGAAATCAAGTTAAGTTGCTGGTATGGCAACGCAAAGACCGCATTGTTTTTGGCTTGGGTTTCATCCCACTGAATTTTTTTAAGGCTTTGTTCAATACTATTTTGGAGCTTTTCAAAAATTTCAGGACGAAGTTTTTCGATATTTTCCAGTGTATATAAAACCTTTTTCGCAACAGGATAAAAGTCTGACAAAAACTCGGTAGTTTGTTGTAATTGCGCCATTTTATTGCGATATGCCCCTAAAGCAGAAATATAGCTCAATAGGGAATAATTCATTTTTAATAAGTCAAAACCTTCCTGCAAATACGCTTGATATTTTTTCGGTTCGTTGTTCATGTTGGAAAGCGTCGTACTTAATGCTGCCGCATATTGATGAGCGTTACGGCGTGCAATACGGTATTTTAAATTATCGCTTTTACCAAATTGCAGTTGGCTAATAATGTGTAAGAAATATTGCGCATCACTTTGAATGGCTTGACGGCTCACTTTATCGAGTTGGAGATATTTCCAATCCGGCCATAGATAAGAAACCGCAAACCATGCAATGGCTGAACCTAAGACTGTATCAATGAGGCGAGGGAAGAGCGCCGATTGTGTGTCAAATCCCATCACATCGAAACTGATCAATACCTGTAAGGTAATAAAGAACGTTGAGAAACTGTAATTATTACTACGGAAGAAGAAAAACAGCGTACTGGTCACCACCATTAAGCCAAGTTTCATCTCTAATGTTGGGTTGAGATATGGCAATAAGGAGCCAATAATTACCCCTAAAATCGTCCCAATAATACGCTGACGTAACCGCACTTTGGTTGCGGAATAGTTTGGTTGACAAACAAAGACCGCTGTAAGCAAAATCCAGTAACCCAAATTAAATTGGAAAAATTCAACAATAGCACAACACAAGAATACTACGATAGACAAACGTACAGCATGGCGGAAAAGTGGTGACTCAAAAGTGAAATTACTTCCAATAACTGAAAGAATATTTTTTAATCCCGTAATTTGTTCGGTATGGATTTGTGCAGTTTGCTCATTTTCAGTAGTTTCTTGCTCAAGCTGACGTAACTGCCAGTTAATGCTTTGCAGGTTATCAATAAGTGTTTGAAGGGCAAGCAAAACATTGTTTTGATTAGTATGTCCTTTGCTATAAAGCTCAAGGGATTGAATCGTGCCCATCAATGCTTTTTCTACGCGAATATTATAGTGATAAGGCGTATTTTGACGCAGACAAGCCGTAATATCGTGACAGGCTTGTGCTTGTAATTCGAGCAAGCGCTGAATACGAAAAATTAAATCTGTATTTTTGAGTTGTTCAGCAATTTGTCGATAATCAAAATGTGTGGAATTTGCACGCTCATGAATGTCTTGCGCTGCAAAATAATAGCGAATCATACGTTGTGTGCGAGCATGTCGATGTTGCCCTCGAATGCGATAGAAAAGTGCTGTTCTTGCTTGATTAAAGGCATCCACCACATTGGTATTTTTCATCGCGAAATTGAGATGTTTTTTCTCGATTTCATCAATTTCATCAGGATCAAAAAATTCTGATTTAGCATCTAAATAATTACCTAAGGCACAAAAAGCTTTCGCGACACTTTCTTGTACAGGACGATTTGGAAAAAAGAGATAGACGATGATGGTTACGATGCTGTAGAGCAATGTTCCTAATAAAATCATTACCGGATTGATAAACCAGCTCGCAGAATTATCCGGTGTATAAGTGAGGGTGGTATA
>CABQSN010000030.1:0-13787 GCA_902466845.1 uncultured Haemophilus sp. | reverse complement strand
GATATGACAAAAAACTCCGAAGAAAACCGCGCTTTAATGACAAAATATAAAGTGTTAGGTTTACCGACGATTTTATTCTTTAACCAAGATGGAAAAGAAATAGAGGGGAGTCGTATTAACGGATTCATGCCGCCAGTTGAGTTTTTACAATGGATTGAGAAAATCAGTAAAGCATAAAATTATTTCCTAATCGTAAAAAGTCCTTTTCGATTTGAGGTATTGTTTGGTTTTGAGTTAATCATTAATATACACCCCGTTCTCAAATCACTTTTTATTTTATTAGGAAAACTTTATGAAAAACTTAGAAAAATACTCTCCGTATGTTTTAGCTTTATTACGTATCATCGCTGCCTATATGTTTATCTTGCACGGTACAGCGAAATTCTGGGAATTCCCAATTTCAATGACGGGCGGTAACGGCGCAGTGGGCGATCCAATGATGATCGTCGGCGGAGTAATTGAGATTGTCGGTTCAATCCTATTAATTTTAGGTTTATTTGTTCGCCCAGCAGCCTTTATTCTTTCAGGTCAAATGGCTTATGCATATTTCTTCATGCATGTAGCAGGTAAAGGGAATTTGTTCTTCCCAATCGCGAACGGTGGTGAACTCGCTTTACTTTACTCTCTCGTGTTCTTCTATTTTGTGTTTGCTGGTGCCGGTGCATTTTCTTTAGATAACCGCAAACGCTAATCACATTATTCACACTGTTAGGTTGCCCGCATTTTGCGGGCTTTTTTGTTTTTTAAACCTCCTAATAAGCAGTCGAACGTTGAAGTGCGCTTACCAGAAAAATTTTTTCTACATAAACGCAAACGTTTGCGTTATAATTCACCCCGCTTATTTTTAACCATTTAATGAAAGGAAAATGTAATGACAGATCGTCCAATTCGTCAGGCTTTACTGAGTGTTTCTGATAAAACCGGTATCGTAGAATTTGCTCAAGGCTTAGTACAGCGTGGTGTAAAACTACTTTCCACAGGCGGTACTGCAAAATTGTTGGAGCAACATGGTTTGCCGGTGACTGAAGTGTCTGATTATACGGGGTTCCCTGAAATGATGGACGGTCGTGTGAAAACCTTACATCCAAAAGTACATGGCGGGATTCTTGGTCGTCGTGGTACAGATGATGCCATAATGCAGCAACATGGCATTGAAGGCATTGATATGGTTGTCGTGAATTTATATCCGTTTGCAGCCACTGTGGCTAAACCAGATTGTACCTTGGCTGATGCAGTAGAAAATATCGATATCGGTGGACCAACCATGGTGCGTTCTGCAGCGAAAAACCATAAAGATGTGGCGATCGTGGTGAATAATCATGATTTCAACGCAATTCTTGCAGAGATGGATAAACATCAAAATAGCCTAACACTTGAAACCCGTTTTGATCTTGCGATTAAAGCATTTGAACATACCGCTCAATATGATTCCATGATTGCTAACTACTTTGGACAAATGGTGAAACCATATCATGTAGCAGAGGAAGAAGATGCGAACGCGAAGTGCGGTCAATTCCCACGGACTTTAAACCTTAACTTCGTGCGTAAACAAACCATGCGTTACGGCGAAAACGCCCATCAAAATGCTGCTTTCTATGTTGATTTGAATGTGAAAGAGGCGAGCGTGGCTACGGCTAATCAACTCCAAGGTAAAGCCTTGTCTTACAATAATATTGCAGACACCGATGCGGCACTTGAATGCGTGAAAGAATTTGATGAGCCAGCTTGTGTGATCGTTAAACATGCCAATCCATGCGGTGTAGCTTTAGGTAAAGATATTTTAGACGCCTATAATCGCGCTTACCAAACCGATCCAACTTCTGCATTTGGCGGCATTATTGCGTTCAACCGTGAATTAGACGAAAAAACGGCGAATGAAATTGTGGAGCGCCAATTCGTTGAAGTAATTATTGCACCGAAAGTTTCTGCTGAAGCGCAAGAAGTCGTGAAACGTAAGAAAAATGTTCGTTTGCTTGAATGTGGTGAATGGACGTCACGTTCTGAACGTTTAGATTTCAAACGTGTAAATGGCGGTTTATTAGTACAAGATGCGGATTTAGGCATGGTTGGTTTGGATGATTTAAAAGTGGTGAGTAAACGTCAACCAACAGAACAAGAATTAAAAGACTTATTATTCTGCTGGAAAGTGGCGAAATTCGTGAAATCGAATGCCATTGTTTACGCCAAAGATAACCAAACCATCGGCATTGGTGCAGGTCAAATGAGCCGTGTGTATTCGGCCAAAATTGCAGGTATCAAAGCACAGGATGAAGGCTTGACCGTAGCTGGTTGTGTGATGGCATCTGATGCGTTCTTCCCATTCCGTGACGGTATTGATGCTGCAGCGAAAGTAGGGATTCAATGTGTGATCCATCCAGGTGGCTCAATGCGCGATCAAGAAGTCATCGATGCAGCGGATGAGCATAATATGGTGATGGTATTAACTGGAATGCGTCATTTTAGACATTAATTTATCTAACTATCCCCTCTTTAGCAAAGAGGGGGGAATTACAGGAAAAAAATAGCCGCACTTTTTTTAAATTAGGCATACGCAAGGACTACAATATGAACATCCTCATCATCGGAAATGGCGGTCGTGAACACGCCTTGGCTTGGAAAGCTGCACAATCTCCATTAGCGGACAAAGTTTTCGTCGCACCAGGCAACGCGGGTACTGCATTAGAACACAAAGTAGAAAACGTGAATATTGCTGCAACAGATATCCCTGCTTTAGTGAAATTTGCTCAAGATAAACAAATTGGATTAACCATTGTTGGCCCTGAAGCACCGCTAGTAATTGGTGTGGTTGATGCATTTCGTGCGGCTGGATTAAAAATTTTTGGCCCAACTCAAGCAGCTGCGCAATTGGAAGGTTCAAAGGCATTCACCAAAGATTTCCTCGCGCGTCATAAAATCCCAACGGCAGAATATCAAAACTTCACCGAAGTTGAGCCTGCATTAGCGTACTTGTGTGAGAAAGGCGCGCCAATTGTCGTTAAAGCAGATGGTTTAGCGGCGGGGAAAGGCGTAATCGTTGCAATGACATTGCAAGAAGCGGAAGACGCTGTGCGTGATATGCTTTCTGGCAATGCCTTTGGCGAAGCGGGTAGCCGAGTGGTGATTGAAGAGTTTCTAGATGGCGAAGAAGCCAGTTTTATCGTCATGGTGGACGGCAAAAACGTCGAGCCTATGGCGACCAGTCAAGATCATAAACGCGTGGGCGAAAATGATACAGGTTTGAATACTGGTGGTATGGGCGCGTATTCGCCTGCGCCAGTGGTGACAACAGAAATTCATGATCGCATTATGCGAGAAGTGATTTATCCAACAGTCAATGGCATGGCAGCGGAAGGCAATGTTTATACCGGTTTCTTGTATGCCGGTTTGATGATCATGCCAAATGGCCAGCAGAAAGTAATCGAGTTTAACTGTCGTTTCGGTGATCCAGAAACCCAGCCGATCATGCTACGCCTTGAATCAGATCTCGTTGAGCTTTGCCTTAAAGCTTGCGAGGGAAAATTGGATGAAGTGAAATCTCAATGGAATCCAAAAGCGTCCTTAGGTATTGTGTTAGCCGCGGAAGGCTATCCAGGCGATTATCGTAAAGGCGATGAAATCAGCGGCTTACCTCAAAGTGCGGTCGAAAATGAGAAAGTTTTTTTGGCAGGCGTAGAAGCGAAAGCGGGCAAGTTAGTCACCAACGGCGGTCGCGTGCTTTGTGCTACAGCATTGGGTGAAAGCGTATTTGAGGCACAACAGAAAGTGTTAAAATTGTCTGAGCAAATTCAATGGTCTGGGCGTTTTTATCGTCGAGACATTGGTTACAGAGCTGTGGAACGAGAGTTGCAAAAATAATTCATATCATTATGATGAATTAATTTCATTTAACTGATGAAAATTTAGGAATGAAATTTTAATTAAGTTTTTATCCATAAACAGTTAAACTATCTGCCATAAATTACATAACAGGAGAACACAATGTTTACTAGAAATATGACTATCGCTGATTACGATCCAGTATTGTGGCAAGCGATTCAAGATGAAAATCGTCGTCAAGAAGAACATATCGAACTAATTGCATCTGAAAACTATGCTAGTCCGCGTGTGATGGAAGCTCAAGGTTCACAATTCACTAATAAATACGCTGAAGGCTATCCAGGTAAACGTTATTACGGTGGTTGTGAGTATGCAGACATTGTGGAGCAGTTAGCAATTGACCGCGCAAAAGAATTATTTGGTGCAGATTACGTGAATGTTCAACCGCACTCTGGTTCACAAGCGAATGCTGCGGTGTATGGTGCATTGATTAATGCGGGCGATACTATTTTAGGTATGGATTTGGCTCACGGTGGGCACTTAACTCACGGTGCAAAAGTAAGTTTCTCTGGCAAGATTTATAACTCTGTGCTTTATGGAATCACTGCGGATGGCTTAATTGATTATGAAGATGTTCGTCAAAAAGCATTAGAATGTAAGCCAAAACTTATCGTTGCGGGTTTCTCGGCTTATTCACAAGTTGTGGATTGGGCGAAAATGCGTGAAATCGCAGATAAAGTTGGTGCGTATTTATTTGTGGATATGGCGCATGTAGCGGGATTAATTGCAGCGGGTTTATATCCAAATCCATTGCCTCATGCACATGTTGTGACAACAACAACCCATAAGACATTGGGCGGTCCGCGTGGTGGTTTAATCCTTTCTTCTTGCGGTGATGAAGAGCTTTATAAACGCTTACAATCTTCTGTTTTCCCTGCAAACCAAGGTGGCCCATTAGTTCACATTATTGCGGCGAAAGCAGTATGTTTCAAAGAAGCATTAGAGCCAGCTTATAAAGAATATCAAGCAAACGTGATTAAAAATGCGAAAGCAATGGTGGAAGTGTTTAAACAACGTGGTTATGACGTGGTTTCAAACGGCACAGAAAACCATTTATTCTTAGTGAGCTTCATCAAACAAGGCTTAACCGGTAAAGCAGCAGATGCAGCTTTAGGTAAAGCGAATATTACCGTTAATAAAAACTCCGTACCAAATGATCCACAAAAACCATTTGTGACCTCTGGTATTCGTGTTGGTACACCGGCGGTGACTCGTCGTGGTTTTAACGAACAAGACTGTTGTGAATTAGCTGGCTGGATGTGTGATGTATTAGATGCATTAGGCAAAGAGAACGAAGAGCAAGTGATTGCAGCAACCAAAGAAAAAGTATTGGCAATCTGCAAACGTCTTCCAGTTTACGCATAATGCTGATTCAGCTTTTATTTGTGATGTTAGCGGCGGTAAATATCGCCGCTTATTTTTTAATGTGGAAAGATAAAATCCGTTCGGTTCGTCACGGCTGGCGAATTTCTGAAAATACTTTCTTTCTATTAAGCCTGCTTGGTGGTTTTATTGGTGTTTATTGCGGGATGAAACGCTTTCGTCATAAAACTAAACATTTCAGTTTTAAATTTGTCGTTATGCTTAGTGCGTTTATTTGGTTGATCTTAATGCCTTATTGGTATTTCTTTCTTGAATAACGTTGAGCGCAGAATGACTTTCAGTAATAAAAAAGCCTAGAGGATCTCTCTAGGCTTTTTAGTATGCGATTAGACTACTTAAAAATGAGGCGTCGATTTCGACTTTTCTTCACTTGTGAAAGTGTAATTAATCCTAACACAATGACATAGACAACGAAAATAAATACCAACCATTGCACCATCGTGATGCCGAAAAGTGACCATTGGCTTTCGTTACAGCTGCCTGTCGGATTGAAGACTGCGGGTAGCCATTTATGGAATGGTAACGTTTCTGGAAAGTTTGGTATAAATTCACATTGTTTCCATGGCGCAGGGTTCATTTGTAAATCAAGGTGACGAATGGAAATCATTAATCCTTTGATTGCACTAAATAAACCCACAATAAGAGCAAGAATGCGGACAATAAGCGAACTAGGGGCTAAGGCACCGATAAAACCAGCAATAAATAACCCTACCATAGCTAAACGTTCGTAAACACAAAGTACGCAAGGTTGTAAACCCATGCCGTATTGAAAGTAAAGTGCGGTCGATTCTAAGGCAAATGCAGTAAATGCCAAAAAGATCCACGCTGAACGTTTAAGGGATAATTGCTTAAAAAAGTCGAGCATTCTTTCTCCTTATGCTTCATTAAATTGGAAGAATTAAGCCAAGGTTTGCAAGCCAAATCGTCATTCCTGGTAGGATAAATTCGATTGCAAGGAAACCAACTAGCGTTAATACGATAGTGTAAGGCAATGCCATGTAGACCATTCTACCATAAGAAAGTTTAATTAACGGTGCAAGCGATGATGTTAATAAGAACAAGAACGCGGCTTGACCGTTTGGTGTAGCGACAGAAGGTAAGTTTGTACCTGTATTGATTGCTACCGCAAGTAATTCAAATTGGTGCGGTGCAATTGCTCCAGCTGTAAGCGCATTTTTTGCTTCATTGATGTAAACCGTTGCAACGAATACGTTATCAGAAATCGCAGAAAGTAAACCGTTGAAACCGTAGAATAGCGCTAACTGTGTTTTCTCTTCAGAACTTAATACGAAGTGAATAATTGGCGCAAAGAGTTTTTGATCGATAATCACCGCAACGATAGAGAAAAATACGACTAATAATGCAGTGAAAGGTAAACTTTCTTGGAATGCTTTACCAATAGCGTGTTCATCAGTTACACCAGTAAAGGTTGTTGCAAGGATAATCACACTTAAACCAATCATGCCTACAGCCGCTAAATGGAAGGCTAAACCTAAGATCAACCAAACCGCGATAACCGCTTGGACAGAAAGACGAATCTTATCTTGTTTAGACATTTTTTGTGCGTTTTCACGATCTAAATCCGCTAAGACTTGCCATACTTCTTCCGGTAGTTTTTCACCATAACCGAATAATTTAAATTTTTCGACTAAAATACAAGTGAGTAATCCGCAGATAAATACAGGGACTGTCACAGGAGCCATACGGAAGAAAAATTCAATGAAATTCCATTTGGCTTGTTCTGCAATGATCAAGTTTTGTGGTTCGCCCACCATGGTCATTACACCACCGAGCGCGGTACCTACACCAGCATGCATCATTAAGCTACGTAAGAAAGAGCGGAATTTTTCGAGAGTTTCGTGATTTTTAATTTTGTTATCATCGGAAATATCAACCGCATCTTGTAGTGTTTTACCAGATGCGACTTTGTGATAAACCCCATAGAAACCCATAGCTACGCTGATAATTACTGCAACAACAGTAAGTGCATCTAAGAAAGCTGAAAGAAATGCTGCACTAAAACAGAATGCTAAAGAGAGAACGATTTTAGAACGGATACGGACTAATAATTTGGTGAACACATAAAGCAAAAGTTGCTTCATAAAATAAATACCAGCAACCATGAAGATTAAAAGTAAAACCACTTCAAAGTTTGCCACGATCTCCGCTTTAACGTGTTCGGCATTCGTCATGCCAATGGCAATGGCTTCAAATGCTAATAAACCACCTGGTTGAAGAGGGTAACATTTTAATGCCATGGCTAGGGTGAAAATAAATTCTGCGACGAGTAACCAGCCTGCAAAAAATGGGCTGACAAAAAAGAATAAAATGGGATTAATTACCAAGAAGGCAATAATGGTTAATTTATACCAATCTGGACTTGCGCCCAGAAAGTTTTTCATAAATGCTTGTGTGTAAGTCATATCGAACTCCGTTTTTTATAGTCCTGTCATTGTAATATATACTGCTTTAAAGGATAATAGACCAGTTGAAGATTTATTGAGTAAATCACATTTTTTTGATCTTTTTAGACTTTTTTATATTTATTTCATACTCATGCAAACAGATAATACCCTTTTACGGGCTCAAAGCCCAGCCGCTCTTGCCGAAGAATATATTGTTAGAAGTATTTGGGATAATGTATTTCCCGCAGGCACTAATCTTCCTTCTGAGCGTGATTTAGCTGATAAAATCGGCGTCACACGCACCACATTACGTGAAGTATTACAGCGTTTGGCTCGTGATGGCTGGCTTACCATTCAACACGGCAAGCCGACAAAAGTCAATGATATTTGGGATACAGCAGGTCCAAGCATCATTGAAACTTTAATTACCTTAGATCGCCAAAGTGCACCGTTAATCATTGAAAATATGTTGTCATTGCGTAGTCGTATGTCGGAATCTTATATTTATGAGGCAGTAAAAAATTCGCCTAAAGCCTCAGCTGCCTTGTTCAAAGGAATGGATTCTTTAGAGAATACCGCTGAAAGCTACATGGAATTTGACTATGCCTTATTTCGTCAGTTTACCGTAATGGCTAATAAACCTTTCTATCGTTTAATTTTCAATAGCTTACGTGGGGTTTATCATAAAATTGGTTTGCTATTCTTTAGTGACGAAAAACATCGCCAAGTGACACATGATTTTTATGTAGAATTGCGTGATATTTGTGAAAAAGGCCAATCTGATTTAGTGGTGGAATGTATTCGTAAACACAAGCAAGTTACCTCCTCCTACTGGCGAGCCATTTTAGAAAGTTTGCCAAAAGATTTAGCAACAGAATAATATTAAAAGTGCGGTTGAAAATGACCGCACTTTTTCCTTATATCAAAGACTCAATATTATGCGTATTCCAAGAATTTATCATCCAGAATCCCTTAAAAATCAATCTACTTGCCAACTTTCAGAGGATGCGGCTAATCACGTAGGACGTGTGCTTCGTATGACTGAAGGTGAGCAAATTGAATTATTTGATGGAAGTAATCATATTTATCCATCCAAAATTATTGAAGCGAGTAAAAAAGCCGTTAAAGTGGAGATTTTGGGGTGTGAATGGAGTGATAAAGAGTCAAATTTATCGATTCATTTAGGACAAGTTATTTCACGTGGTGATCGAATGGAATTCACCATTCAGAAATCTGTAGAGTTGGGCGTTAACGTGATTACACCATTGTGGTCAGAACGCTGTGGCGTGAAGCTAGACGGCGAACGCATGGATAAGAAAATCCAACAATGGCAAAAAATTGCCATTGCGGCTTGTGAACAATGTGGCCGTAACGTTGTGCCAGAAATTCGTCCATTAATGAAATTACAAGATTGGTGTGCAGAAAATGATGGCGCGCTGAAATTGAATTTACATCCAAGAGCTCAATATTCAATTAAAACCTTACCTTCAATTCCAAAAGAAGGTGTTCGTTTGCTTATTGGTTCAGAAGGTGGTTTATCACCTCAAGAAATCGCTCAAACTGAACAACAAGGATTTACTGAAATTTTATTAGGAAAGCGAGTATTGCGTACAGAAACTGCCTCTTTGGCAGCGATCAGTGCGTTACAAATTTGTTTTGGAGATTTGGGATAATGATGGATTTACAAGGGCAATTTTTAATTGCGATGCCACAGTTGGAGGATTATTTCCAAAATACCGTGGTGTATATGTGTGAGCATAATGAACAAGGCTCAATGGGCTTAGTGATTAATCAACCTACTGATTTAAGCATTGCTGAACTGTATTCAAAAATGAATTTTATGATGAAAAATGACCGCACTTTTAGTAATGAACTTGTGCTTGCGGGTGGGCCAGTGCATTCTGAGCGTGGTTTTATTCTGCATAAGAAAACCGCGAAAGAATTTGAACATAGTTATAAAATTACCGATGAGATGTTTCTGACCACTTCGGCAGATATTGTGGAAACCTTTGGTTCAGAGGATGCGCCCGAAAAATATCTTGTTGCGCTCGGTTGTGCAAGTTGGACAGCCGGGCAGCTTGAACAAGAGATTGCAGATAATGCGTGGTTAGTGGCACCTGCTTCAGACACCATTTTATTTGAAACGATTTATGAAGATCGTTATCCTGCCGCGAATCAATTATTAGGGATTAATCCTCATAATTTTGTTTTTTCACAAGTGGGGCACAGTTAATGGGCATCACAGCAATTGCATTTGATTTCGGTACAAAAAGTATCGGTTGTGCAGTCGGGCAAAGTATCACAGGTACGGCACAAGCCTTACCTGCATTTAAAGCGCAAGATGGGATTCCAAACTGGGATGCTATTGAAAAATGTTTAAAGGATTGGAAGCCTGATGTTATTGTGGTGGGATTGCCTTTAAATATGGATGGAACCGAGCAAGATTTAACACTTCGTGCGAAAAAATTTGCCAATCGCTTAAATGGTCGTTTCGGTATCAAAGTAGAACTGCAAGATGAGCGCTTAACGACGGTTTCTGCTCGAGATGAAATTTTCCAGCGTGGCGGTTATCGCGCTCTCAATAAAGGAAAAGTAGATGGAATCTCTGCTTGCCTAATTTTAGAAAGTTGGTTTGAAAACTATTCAGAATAAGCCAAAAATAAACCGCACTTTAAGGTGCGGTTTGTTGTATTGATAGGTTTATTTTTTTATCCAAATCAGACTTGCCATTCGACCTGTTTTGCCATCTCGACGATAGGAAAAGAAGGTCTCTTTTTCTATGAATGTGCAATGTTCACCGCCGTAAATTTGGGTAATCCCTAATTTATTGAGGCGTTGTGTAGCGATTTGATAAAGATTGCCGAGATATTTTCCTGCTTCATTCGGATCGGGTCGAAAAGCTGTTTCTGCAATCGGGTCAAAAGCCATAAATTGCTCAATCACTTCTTTGCCAACTTGGAATGCATTGGGGCCGATAGCTGGGCCAAACCACGCAATAATCTCTTCGGGGACAGATTGGAAACATTTCACGGTTTCTTCTAATACACCATCACAGAGTCCACGCCAGCCCGCATGGGCTGCTGCCACTTCAGTCCCTTGCTTATTAGTGAATAAAACCGGCAAGCAATCAGCCGTCATCACCAAGCATACTTGGTTCGGTTGATTGGTGTAAACTGCATCAGCCTCTAAATTATTGCCCTCATAAGGCAGCGTAATTACACGAGTGCTGTGCGTTTGAGTTAAAAACAACGGGAAATGTGGCAGATTAAATTTTTCAACCAATAAAGTGCGGTTAGTTTTGACCGCACTTTTATCGTCTTCGACATGATCGCCTAAATTGAAACTATCGAAAGGCGGCAGGCTTACGCCACCTTCTCTTGTAGTTGTAAAAGCTTGGATATGTGGTGGAACATTCCAGTTTGGAACAATGGTTTTCATCTTAATAATCCAATTCGTCTTTGTGTTCGAGGTAATCCGCTTTTAAGGCATGCAGTAATTCGACAAAGTCATCCGGCAATGGCGCATACCATTCCATCATTTCACCTGTAATCGGGTGAGCTAAACGCAACATAACCGCATGTAAGGCTTGGCGTTTAAAATTGCGTAGCACCTCAGTGAAGGCTTCGCTTGCATTCTTAGGTGGGCGAGGACGGCCTCCGTAAGTTTGATCACCTAATAATGGATGTGCGATATGCGCCATGTGCACACGAATTTGGTGAGTACGACCCGTTTCTAAACGTAAGCGTAAACGTGTGTAATTACGGAAATTTTCCATAATGCGATAGTGCGTCACAGCCGGTTTACCCATTGGGTGAACCGCCATTAATGTGCGTTTTATCGCATGACGAGCCATTGGCTGATCTACTGTGCCACCTTTGGTCATAATGCCACTTGCAACGGCTTCGTATTCACGAGTGATCTTACGTTTTTGTAAGTCACGCACGAGCTTAGTTTGTGCGGGGATCGTTTTAGCAACAACCATGAGACCCGTTGTGTCTTTATCTAAACGATGCACAATCCCTGCGCGTGGTACTTCGGCAATAGGTGGATAGTGATAGAGTAGTGCGTTAAGTACCGTGCCATCCGGATTGCCTGCACCGGGATGAACCACGAGATCTTTAGGTTTGTTAATCACGATAATATCGTCATCTTCATAAACGATATTAAGTGGAATATTTTGTGGCTCAAAACGGTTTTCATCTTCTACTTCTACCGAAATTTCAATTTGCTCTCCGCCATAAACTTTTGCACGTGGAATATCGGCAATTTCACCGTTCATTTTTACCTGTTTTGCTTCAATCCAGGTTTTTAAACGCGAACGGGAATATTCAGGGAACAACTCTGCGAGGGTTTGGTCTAAACGCTGTCCCATTTGTTCGGGCTGAATTTCAGCCGTTAAGGTAATTTGTGGCATAAAAAATCCATCTAAAAATTTAAAAAGTTGGCTTATTGTGTAATGTTCTATACAATATTCGTTAATTGTAACTTATTTATTGATTTTCGTAAAAATTAAGGAAAAAAGAATGCGTAAAATAAAATCTCTCGTGCTTATTGCACTTACCTCATTCGCTATTGCAGCTTGTAGCAGTGGTAATAAAGAAGTGGAGCAAGCTTCTGTTGATGATCTTTATGCAAAAGGGGCAGCAGCATTGCAAGAAGGAAGCTATTCTGACTCGATTCGTTATTTAAAAGCAGCAACAGAGCGTTTCCCTGGTAGTACTTACCAAGAGCAAGCAATGCTTGATTTAATTTATGCAAACTATAAAACGCAAGATTACACCGCAACGTTGGTAACCGTAGATAACTACTTACACCAATTCCCACAAAGTCCAAACCGTGACTATGCAGTGTATATGGCGGGTTTAACTAACTTGGCAACGGCTGATAACATGATTCAAGATTTCTTTGGTATCGATCGTGCAACGCGTGAAACAACTTCAATGAAAACAGCGTTTTCAAACTTCCAAAGCTTAGTGCGTGCGTTCCCAAATAGCCCATATTCACAAGATGCAGTAGCACGTATGGCATACATCAAAGATTCATTAGCTCGTCATGAATTAGAAATTGCGAAATTCTATGCAAAACGTGATGCGTGGGTTGCGGTATCAAACCGTGTAGTGGGTATGTTGCAACAATATCCGGATGCAAAAGCGACTTACGAAGGTTTATTCTTAATGAAAGAAGCATACGAGAAAATGGGTTTACAACAATTAGCGAACCAAACTCAGCAAGTTATCGATGCGAATAAAGATAAACAATTTGCGGACGTGAAAAAACCGGAAGAGTCTGATTTAATTCAACCGGTTAAAAAATAATCCCGTCCCTTGTGGGACGTGCTTAAATAAGCAAAATTATTCAAATAAAGGCTAGTCAAACCAATCAAATTGAGCTAGTATAAATTTAAAAGATTTCCTGGGGTGTTCGTGGATGGGTTATGTCCCTGAGCCGATACTTAGAACTTTATAAATCGGTTTCCCGCCATTGGTGTGTAGGCTTGACCTTTGACTTTGTCATTGGACTAAAGAAACCTAAAAATGGCCTTACCGGTTTCCTTGGACCGTCGGGTTCAAGGACTACTACTCGTAGCGGCACTCTGGGACCTTTCTCTTAAATCCATTCTTTCCAATCGAATGAAATCAACACAGCAAACGCTTCGCAATCAACTCCGTCAACAAATTCGTAAAACACGAGCAAATTTGACCGCACTTCAGCAGCAACAGGCGGAAGACTCCATCACTCAACAAGCGCTTGCATTAATTGAAGAACGAAATGCACAGCATATTGCCCTGTATGTTTCCTTTGATGGTGAAATCTCCACAGAGAAACTTATCAAAACCCTTTGGGCGCAAGGCAAACAGGTTTATTTGCCGGTATTACACCCTTTCAATCCGAATCATCTTTTGTTTTTACGTTATTTGCCAGATACACCAATGCTGAAAAATAAATTTGGCATTTGGGAGCCAAAACTCAATGTTCAGAGCGTATTGCCTTTAGAGGAATTAGATATTCTTTTTACGCCACTCGTCGCGTTTGACAAACAAGGTAATCGTCTAGGTATGGGTGGTGGTTTTTATGATCGCACCTTACAACATTGGCAGAAGTCTTCTTTTATCCCAGTGGGAT
>CABQSN010000029.1:0-13927 GCA_902466845.1 uncultured Haemophilus sp. | reverse complement strand
AAAGAAAGTTGAAAATAAAAAAGGATTTTGGGCTTCGCTGTTTGGTAGATAAATCAGAAATAAGCATTAAAGTGCGGTCAAAAACACAAGCGATTTTGACCGCACTTTATTATTGGCTAGGAAGGATTATTCCGCGTCTTCTTTTGCCCATTCTAATGAGCGTTTAACGGCTTTTTTCCAACCTTTATAACGACGTTCACGTTTTTCTTCATCATTATCAGGTGTGAAAGTGCGTTCTACACGCGCTTTGTCGTGAAGTTCGTCTAAATCTTTCCAGAAACCAACCGCAAGGCCTGCAAGGTAAGCTGCACCAAGTGCAGTCACTTCTTTCACCACTGGACGTTCTACGTTCACATCTAAAATATCCGCTTGGAATTGCATTAAGAAGTTATTGTTGGTTGCGCCACCATCAACACGTAAATATTGTAAGCGTTGGCCTGAGTCAGATTGCATTGCTTCTAACACATCACGGGTTTGATAAGCGATAGATTCAAGGGTTGCACGTACAATATGGTTACGGTTAGAACCACGAGAAAGACCGAAAATTGCACCACGTGCATACGGATCCCAATATGGTGCGCCTAAACCGGTGAAGGCTGGAACAACGTACACACCGTTACTATCTGGGACTTTTTGTGCGAAGTATTCGGAGTCGTGACTGTCATGAACGATTTTGAGTTCATCACGTAACCATTGGATTGAAGCGCCAGCAATAAATACAGAACCTTCAAGTGCGTATTCAGGTTCACCTTTGGCGTTACACGCGATGGTGGTTAATAGGCCATTTTTAGAGGTAATAGCTTTATCACCGGTGTGTAGCAACATAAAGCAGCCAGTACCATAGGTGTTTTTCGCTTGGCCTGCGCGTGTGCATAGATGGCCGTAAAGTGCCGCTTGTTGGTCACCCGCGATGCCCGCAACTGGAATACGTACACCGCCTTTACCCCCGATGTTGGTTTGGCCATACACTTCGGAAGAATTACGTACTTCAGGTAGCATAGAGCGTGGAATATTTAATAATTCCAACATTTTGTCATCCCATTTTTTCGTATGGATGTTAAATAACATGGTACGGGATGCGTTGGTGTAATCCGTTACGTGAACACGGCCTTGAGTTAATTTCCATACAAGCCAGGTATCCACGGTACCGAATAGAAGTTCGCCACGTTCAGCTTTTTCGCGCGCGCCTTCTACATTGTCTAAAATCCATTTCACTTTTGTACCGGAGAAGTATGGGTCCACTACTAACCCTGTGGTGTTGCGGATATATTCTTCATGACCATCCGCTTTAAGTTTGTCAGTAATATCTGCGGTACGACGACATTGCCACACAATTGCGTTATAAACCGGTGTGCCAGTTGCTTTTTCCCACACAATGGTGGTTTCACGTTGGTTAGTAATACCAATTGCCGCGATTTCGTCAGAGGTAATGCCTGCTTTTGCAACGACTTCGTTTAATGTTGAACTTTGTGTTGCCCAAATTTCCATTGGATTATGTTCCACCCAGCCTGCGCGTGGATAAATTTGTGTAAATTCACGTTGGGCGATTTCGACAACATTCGCATTGTGATCTAATAATACTGCACGAGAGCTTGTGGTACCTTGGTCCAAAGCGATGATGTATTTTTTGTCTGTCATGGTTCTATTCCTTAGAGTGCTTGGCACTCTCATTAAATGAATGAAGAAATTTTGAGCTTAAACGAACAAATTGCGAACCTAACTTAATTGAATTCGAACTTAATTGGAATAAGCAATATTTGATTTTGTGACTGTTATCACAGATTTTTTCCTAAAAATATGTAAACGATTGCGTTAACGCACAAAATAATGTGATCTTTGTCGCATTTTTAGAAAATAGATCGATTTTATCTATTGAATTAATTGGTTAAAACTAGATAATGAAGCCACTCACTTTGAGTATCTCAATATTTGATCAAACAACGAACGGAATTGCAAAGCAAGATTTCTTCAATGAAATCATTAAGTTAATCATTATTTGGAGATTCTCTTATGAATGTCTATTTTGCAGAATTTTTTGGCACAGCACTCTTAATCCTGTTAGGTAACGGTGTGGTAGCCAACGTATGTTTAAATAAAACGAAAGGGCAAAGTTCTGGTTGGATTGTGATTACTACCGCGTGGGCATTTGCGGTGTATGTGGCCGTTGTTGTGACAGGTCCTTACAGCGGGGCGCACTTAAATCCAGCGGTAACACTTGGTTTGGCAATGAAGGGTGTATTTGCTTGGGAGCTGGTACCAGGCTACATCGCGGCACAAGTGGTGGGGGGCATGGTAGGTGCGTTGTTGGTTTACATTATGTATAAAGATCACTTTGCAGCGACCGAAGAAGAGGGCTTAAAACGCGCTTGTTTCTGTACTGAACCAGCAATTCGTAACTATCCAATCAACTTAGTGAACGAAATTGTTGGTACCTTCGTGCTTGTTTTCGTGATTTTCTATCTTGCGGGGGCAAATATCACTTTACCTGGCACAGCAGAAAGCACGCCAATTGGTTTAGGCTCTATCGGGGCATTACCAGTAGCGATTTTAGTTTGGGCAATTGGTTTGAGCTTAGGTGGAACAACCGGTTCTGCGAACAATCCCGCTCGAGATCTTGGTCCGCGCTTAACCTTAGGTCTTTTCCTGGGTGGTACATTAAAAACTAAAGCTGACTGGGGATACAGTTGGGTGCCGGTTATAGGGCCATTTATCGGGGCGGCTTTAGCAGCAGTATTCTATAACGCCATTATGTAATTTATTCAAATAGAAAGAGCGGTCAAAATTCATGGTGTTTTTTGACCGCTCTTTTTATATTTAGAAGTTTGATTAAATACAATAATCTTCGAATTCCATTGGCATTTTAGCTTGCAATAAGAACTGCTTTGTACGTTCTTGTTGAGGGCGGCTGAAGAAGTTTGCCGCTGTATTTTGTTCAACTACCTGACCATTTTCCATGAGAATCACGCGATCTGCCACATCTTTGGCAAAATTCAATTCATGGGTGACGATAATCATTGTCCAACCTTCTTGTGCGAGCATTTTGAGTGTCTGCAATACTTCACCGACAAGTTCTGGGTCGAGAGCAGAAGTGGGCTCATCTAACAAGATAATATCGGGTTTAACCGCTAAAGCACGGGCGATCCCGACGCGTTGCTGTTGACCTCCAGAGAGTTGAGAGGGATATAAATCCGCTTTCGCTTTTAAACCAACTTTTTCCAATAATGCTAAGGCTTTTTCACGCGCAATCTCTTTCGCTTGTTTTTGCACAACGACCATGCCTTCCATCACATTTTCGAGTGCTGTGCGATGGGGAAATAGATTGTATTGTTGGAATACCATTGAAGAACGACGACGCAATTTTAGTTCATCGGATTTGCTGATCTTCTTGCTGAAATCAATGGTTAAGCTTCCATCAGTAAATGCTAATATCCCTTTTTCTGGGCGTTCGAGCAAATTTAAACAGCGTAAAAAAGTCGTCTTGCCTGAACCTGATGGGCCTAGAATGGCAACCACTTCACCTTTATTAATTTCAAAATCAATGCCTTTTAATACATGGTGGCCATTAAAACTTTTCTGAATATTCGTGACTTTTAACATAACCAGTCCTTATAAATGGCGAGAAAGGCGTTTTTCTAAACGGGTTTGTCCCATTGACAGCACAAAACAGAATACCCAATAAATGAGAGCCGCTTCACTATAAATTAAAATAAATTCGTAGTTTTCGGCGGTGATGTTTTGCGCCACACGAAATAATTCCGCAATCCAAACGAGTGAAGCAAGGGATGTATCTTTTACTGTGCTAATAAACGTATTTGATAGCGAAGGGACGGAAATACGTAACGCTTGCGGCATAATGGTACGCACGAAAGCTTGTGTGTAATTCATGCCTATCGCATAAGAGGCTTCCCATTGACCTTTAGGTATCGCAAGAATAGAGGCTCTCACTGTTTCTGCTGCATAAGCACCAATGTTAATGGAGAACGCAATAATGGCGGTTGGAAAAGGTTCTAGCTTGATACCAACTTCAGGTAAACCGTAGAAGATAATGAAGATCTGCACCAACATTGGCGTGCCGCGAATAATTGAAATATAAGTGCGACAAATGCCTTGCAGAATTTTGGTCATTAAATTGGGATGTGGCAATGTGCAAATCACAGCCACGATAACCGCAATGAATAAACCGCAAAAGAAGGAAATGACCGCAAGGGGGATCGTATATAAAATTGCCCCTTCCATCATAGGCCAAAACGAGCTGATTACATAATCAGCTCGTTCTGCGGTCATAAATGGAAGGCTGGCTAACCAATTATTGAGTAATGTCATCGCCAAACCATTTGATTGAAATTTGTTTTAAAGTTCCGTCTTTGCGTAGTTCTTCAAGTGCTTGGTTCACTTTTGCAATAAGCGGTTCTTCACCTTTCAAGAAAGCAAAACCGGTTGGGATTTTTTTATCACTTTCTACAGCAATTTTTAAGCCTGAGTTAGGTTGTTTTTTGAAGTAATCTAACACCGCGAGTTTATCATTTACAGTTGCATCAACACGACCTTGTTTTACCGCCTCAAGGTTTTGCGCCAAGCTATCAACGGTCACAATAATTGCACCATTATCACGTGCGTCTTTGCTCCAGTTACTGGTTGCAGATTGTGCAGATTTTTTACCTTTTAAATCAGGGAATGATTTAATGCTATCGTTATCGGCTTTCGTCACGATTACGCCAGCAGAGTAGTTATAAGGTGCACTGTAATCATATTTTTTTAAACGTTCTGGGCTTGGATTGGTTTGGTTCGCAATAACATCAAAGCGTTTTGCGTTCAAACCTGCATACATGCCGTCCCAAGCGGTTTCTTTAAATTCGACTTTCCAACCTAATTTTTGCGCAACTTTTTCGATAATTTCCACATCAAAACCGGTTAACTTGCCATCTTTGTCGTGGAAAGTAAATGGTGCGTAAGTACCCTCAGTACCGACTAATAAGGTTTTAGTTTGTTCAACGCGATCAGCAATTTCACCGGCGTTAGCAAAAGTAGAAAGGGCTAATCCTGCCGCTAAAAGTGCGGTGCTAAAAAATGATTTTTTCATAAGTATTCCTTTTTTAGATAAATAACGAAAGTGAAATGAATTATAAGAAGCGAAAAAGAAAAGAAAAGTATTATTTATTTATGAATTATTTCCTTTAGTTATATCAAATAAAATTTGTTTAATTAATAAACAAAAAAAGGTCTGTAAAAACAGACCTTAGATAAAATGAATTCAATCAATAGATTAAGCTTCAATACCTTCGAATAAAGCCGTACTTAAATAACGTTCTGATGCAGAAGGTAAGATCGCGACGATTAATTTATCTTGGAATTCAGGTAGTTTTGCTAAGCGGTCAGCCGCTGCCACAGCCGCACCAGAGGAAATACCCGCAAGAATACCTTCTTCAGCCATTAAGCGACGAGCGGTCGCAATTGCCGTATCGCTATCTACAGTTTCCACGCGATCAATTAATGATAAATCTAAGTTTTTTGGAATGAAGCCCGCACCGATACCTTGAATTTTGTGTGGACCCGGTTTCACTTCTTGGCCTGCAAGGGTTTGGCTAATAACAGGTGATTCTGTTGGTTCAACCGCCACAGAGGTAATTTTTTTACCGTGATCTAATTTGATCGCACGAGAAATACCGGTAATTGTACCACCAGTACCCACACCGGCAACTACGACATCAACTTTACCTTCAGTATCTTTCCAGATTTCTTCACCGGTAGTTTGACGGTGAATGTCCGGGTTAGCCGGGTTTTCAAATTGTTTTAGCATCACATAATGATTTGGGTTAGATGCCACGATTTCTTCAGCTTTGGCAATCGCACCTTTCATCCCTTTTGAGCCTTCAGTGAGCACAAGATTTACCCCTAAACCACGTAATAAACGTTTACGTTCAAGACTCATGGTTTCAGGCATGGTTAAGGTGATTTTGTAACCGCGCGCTGCTGCTACATAAGCTAAAGCAATACCGGTGTTACCGCTGGTTGCATCTACAATTTCTTTACCCGCTGTTAAAATGCCGTCTTTTTCTGCTTGCCAAATCATATTGGCACCAATACGGCATTTCACGCTGAAGCTTGGGTTACGGCCTTCAATTTTTACGACAACGTTACCATTTTGTCCGAAGTGTTTTAAACGAACTAATGGAGTATTACCGATTGAGTATGAGTTATCTGCATAAATTGTCATTTTACTGTCCTTTTATATTTTGGAATGAGTTGATGCAGTAGTTATAACACCGGCTTTTATATAAAAAAAATAGTTAATAGCTATATTTTATAACTAAATGCTATTTATTCACGATGTTATTTCCTGAAGGCTTAATTTCTGTACTCGTAGAACGTGTCACAATTTGTGTTGAACCTGAAGTGCGGTCAAAATTCATATCAAATTTTAATTGTGAGCGATAATTTTCCACCCACATTACGGTTGCACCACAGACCGCCACAGGAATGATTACTAAGTTCACGATCGGTAATGCGGTACAAAGGGTAATTAATGCCCCGAATGTCAGGCTTTGAGAACGTCTTTCGCCTAACGCATTTTTCATAATGCCAAAAGAAATTTTATGGTTATCAAACGGGTAGTCACAGTACTGAATCGCCATCATCCAACAGGTAAATAGGAATGTTAGTACTGGAATAATGGTTTGTCCAATAACTGGGATAAAACTCAATAAGAACAAGCCCACAAATTTCGGTAAGCTGTACCATAGTTTTTGCCATTCTCGGTTCAACATACGCGGCACATCTTTCATAATTTCGGCAAAACCATCATCATTAACTGCTTCACCAGTCAGCATTTTTTCGACTTTTTCTGCCAATAATCCATTAAACGGTGCGGCAATAAAGCCTGAAAGTGTCGTAAAGGCAAAATAGAAAAATAAGAGAATTGAGCCAATAGACAGCACAAGCAAAATCACACTTAAAAAGCTTAGCCAATCTGGAATAAAGCTCATCACCCAGTCAATCATCGTGGAGATTTGTGAGACAAATAGCCAGAATAAGCCTGTAAGCAGAACGATGTTAAGTAAAATTGGCATAATCACAAAACGTCGGAGACCTTTTTGCGTAATGAAATGCCAACCCATCACGAAATGATTGAAAGCAGATTTTATTTCATTTTGATCGATCATCATTGTTCCTTTAAATTGAAAAGTAAAAAATACAAAATGTCACAGAAAGACAATATTTTTTGAGAAAAATTCCATCTCATCCCTTTTAATATCTTGTTTGCTTTTCTATTTTTTCACCTGTCGAAATGTGATAGGATCAGCAAAAATCATTGCGTTAAGGAGCAACAAGCATGGACTTAAATACCATTTTGATCATTCTAGGGGTGATTGCTTTAATTGCCTTAGTGGTACACGGATTATGGTCAAATCGCCGTGAGAAATCAAAATATTTTAAAAGTGCGAATACATTTAACCGCACTTCTAAAAACGGTGAGGTCAATCCTTTTTCGCAAGCCGCTGATCCTAATGCGGATATTCGTTTAACACATCGTGCTCAAGCGGCACAGCCTGTACAACAAAATGTTCAACCTAAAGTGACACCTCAGGCGGCAAGCCAACAACAATTTAATTTTGATGAGCAACGTGCTCAAGTGGATGCGCGTCAAATAGAAAAAAGCGTCGATGATATTAAAATCTCCTTACCAAATCAGCCAGTTTATGAGATGAATACGGCGCAACCTGCTCCTGCGCCACAGCCTGAACCTGTGGTTTATCCTGAAACGAATGTACAACCGAAACCACGTGTGGCAGAGATGACAATCGAAGAATTAGAAGCTCAAAGCAATGATTTTGATGGTGTGAATTCTTCTTCGCCTGAATTGCGTGAGCAGTTAGCCGAGATGTCATTAAACCCACATCAAGAACTCACTCACGAGAATGTGCATTTTAACTATCACGAACCGGTAGAAGTTGAAAAACCAAAACAAACCACCGGTTTTGTTCAACTTTATGTGATTTCAAATCAAAATCGTGAATTCTATGGTCCACAATTATCTCAATCTTTAGAAAACCTCGGTTTTATTTTTGGTGAGCGTCAAATGTATCACCGCCACTTTGATTTAAGTGTGGCAAGCCCTGTGTTATTTAGTGTGGCAAACATTGAACAGCCCGGTACGTTTGATTATTACAATATGGCCGAGTTTTCAACCATGGGTGTGGTGCTCTTTATGCAGTTGCCATCACCAGGTAATAATTTGGCTAACTTACGTATGATGATTCGCGCAGCAAAAACCATTGCGGAAGATTTAGGTGGTGTGGTATTGACTGATCAGCAAGAAATTTTTGATGATATGGCTGAGCAGGATTACTTATCTCGCATCGCATAAAACGCACGAAAAACTAACCGCACTTTGGGCGAGCCGATGGTTCGCCCATTTTAATTCAATGAGTAAACCGTTAGAGAACATTATGAGCCTTCAGCAACAAATTGATACATTACGTCAGGATCTTCGTCGTTATGAATATGAATATCACGTGTTGGATAACCCAACCATTCCTGATGCGGAATATGACCGTTTATTTCATCAACTTAAAGCCTTAGAAGCCGCCCATCCGGAACTCATTACGGCAGATTCACCTACTCAACGTGTGGGCGCCAAACCGCTTTCTGGTTTTGCACAAATTCGTCATGAAATTCCAATGCTGTCTTTAGATAATGCCTTTTCAGACGAGGAATTTTATGCATTCGTAAAACGTATTGAAGATCGTCTTATTCGTTTGCCTGAACCGCTCACTTTCTGTTGTGAACCGAAATTAGATGGTTTAGCGGTAAGTATTTTGTATGTAAATGGCGTACTGACTCAAGCTGCAACCCGTGGTGATGGGACGACAGGGGAAGATATTACCGCGAATATCCGCACGATTCGAAATATTCCCTTGCAGCTTTTAATGGATAATCCGCCTGCACGTTTAGAAGTGCGTGGCGAAGTGTTTATGCCACATGAAGGCTTTGAGCGTTTAAATCAACAGGCTTTAGAAAAAGGCGAGAAAACCTTTGCTAATCCACGTAATGCAGCCGCAGGTTCATTGCGCCAGCTTGATCCAAAAATTACGAGTAAGCGTCCATTGGTATTGAATGCTTATGGTATTGGTATTGCTGAAGGGGTTGATTTGCCGAATACGCATTATGATCGTTTGCAATGGTTGAAGTCTATTGGGATTCCGGTAAACCCAGAAATCCGTTTATGTAACGGCACAGATGAAGTGTTGGATTTTTATCGTGATATTCAAAATAAACGTGGTGCTCTTGGCTACGATATTGATGGTACCGTGTTGAAAATCAATGATATTGCGTTACAAGAGAAATTAGGTTTTATTTCCAAAGCGCCACGTTGGGCGATTGCTTATAAATTCCCTGCACAAGAAGAATTAACTCGCTTAAATGACGTGGAATTCCAAGTAGGCAGAACGGGGGCAATTACTCCAGTAGCCAAATTAGAGCCTGTATTTGTGGCTGGTGTCACGGTAAGTAATGCCACATTACATAACGGCGATGAAATCGAACGCTTGGATATTTCTATTGGCGATACGGTAGTGATTCGTCGAGCGGGAGATGTGATCCCACAAATTATCGGCGTATTACACGACCGTCGCCCAGCAGATGCGAGACCGATCATTTTCCCTAAAACTTGTCCTGTATGTGATTCAGCAATTGTTCGTATTGAAGGCGAAGCAGTAGCACGTTGTACGGGCGGTTTATTCTGTGCAGCACAGCGTAAAGAAGCGCTTAAACATTTCGTTTCTCGTAAAGCCATGGATATTGATGGGGTAGGGGGTAAATTAATCGAGCAGTTGGTGGATCGTGAATTAGTTCATACGCCAGCCGATTTATTCAAGTTAGATTTAACCACGTTAACCCGTTTGGAAAGAATGGGGGCAAAGTCAGCTGAAAATGCCTTAGCGAGCCTTGAAAAAGCGAAAAATACGACGTTAGCACGTTTTATTTTCGCCTTAGGGATTCGTGAAGTGGGTGAAGCAACGGCATTGAATTTAGCAAATCATTTCAAAACCTTAGAAGCTTTGCAAAATGCAGATTTAGAAGCCTTACAGCAAGTGCCTGATGTGGGCGAAGTAGTGGCAAATCGTATTTTGGCGTTTTGGCACGAACCACATAATGTGGCGGTAGTGAATGATTTAATCGCTCAAGGCGTACATTGGGAAACCGTGGAAACCAAAGAAGTGACAGAAAACCGCTTTAAAGGCAAAACGGTTGTATTAACCGGAACCTTAACTCAAATGGGACGTAATGAAGCTAAAGCCTTATTACAAGACATGGGCGCGAAAGTGAGCGGCTCGGTTTCAGCAAAAACAGATTTTGTGATTGCCGGTGATGCGGCGGGTTCTAAGCTCACAAAAGCACAAGAATTAGGTGTTACCGTTCTAACGGAAGAAGAATTTTTGGCTCAGATTTAACCGTCTCAATCGAAAAAAACTAAAAAAATGACCGCACTTCATCTCATCTCAAGATTAAGTGCGGTTTAACTTTTCTTCTTAATAAACGATAGCGGACATTTTAAGCTCTTAATTTACTGGCTCCGCGTTCCAGTTGTTTTGCCAAGCATTCTTTTGAAGCAATAATCTGTTTACCAAAACGTTTATATAAACGTTGTTTTAATTTTGCCAACCCTTTCACTTTAGCACTTTTTTCTGCCCCAAATAATTGCTTAATATGGAGTGTTACCTGACCAATCTCTTGTAAGGCTATACCTGTTTTGGCTTTTAATTCGTTTAATTGGAACGTGATTTTTTCCTGTACATGCTGTTCCAATCGTTGCGTTAATTCTGTCGTATCGGCGGTTTCAT
The DNA here is from genome assembly GCA_902466845.1 of uncultured Haemophilus sp. Lineage (GTDB taxonomy): Bacteria > Pseudomonadota > Gammaproteobacteria > Enterobacterales > Pasteurellaceae > Haemophilus_D. The sequence continues at coordinate 3,086 of CABQSN010000029.1, read as the reverse complement.
TTTGACACAACTGTTCAAATTCGGCGATTTCTGTACTGAAATCTAGCTGTAACCCTTGTTCCAGTTCAATTAATACTGCCGTGCCGTATTCCAATTGTGATGTTAATTGCTGTTGGCTTTGAACTAATTGATTTTGAATGGCTTCACTTTGCTCAATACATTCATTTAATGACTGTTTCATTTCTGTTTGTTGCTGCATGGCAGAGGCTTTTATTGAATCAATTCGTTGTTGAATTTGCTGCATAAGATCTGACATTGTTTGTACGTTTTCCATTTTCTTCTCCTTTGGGATTTTTAACCGCACTTAAGAAAAGTGCGGTCATTTTGTTACTTATTTTTTGATGATTTGTTTCACATCCACTTCTGTTTTATTCCATTCTTTATCGACTTTACCGATAATTTGAATGTTATCTTGAGGTGCTATCGTTTCACCATTCCATGCTTTTTTGCTGACTTCAATTTGAATTTCTTTTCCACTTGCGTCTTTAAATAAGAAATCCTTTTTACCAATTTGTTTTACAATTTGTCCGTCTAAACGAACTGGAGTGTCATCATTGGCATTTAATGCATCATCAACGGTTTTTACAATAACACTTTCATCGACAAAACCTTGTTGGAGGTTGTGCTTGTGACCATCATTAAATCCTTGTGCTATTGCGGTGTTATATACGGCAACAGAAGATAATGCGATAGCTGCAACAGTAAGTAATTTTTTCATAGTTTGTTCTCCTAAATAAGATAATCATAAAGTAAGTTGAAAGCTTTGCTTTCAGATGTATTAAATCATTCAAATCTTAATCTTTTCTTAAGTGATTAACATTTTTCAGATTTATTTATCGATTGGATTGTTTGCCTTTCGATGAGTGTATTTAAACAAGAGAATCTTAAGGAAAGATTAAGAGAGGTAAAAAAATGAAAATTTTTTGAAAATAAAAAAATAGGGCGTTTAAGCCCTACTTTTATGAGAAAAATGCCTTGGAAATCTACCGCACTTTAGCCTGCTACTGCAGGTAAATAACCTGCTTGAATTAAGAATGGTACGATCATAATGATTACGCCAATTACTAAGGCTATCACTAAGGTTACGTTTCCACCGATTACACGATAAGGCAGATTTGGATTCGCTTGACGTGTTTTCCATGCTAGTCCAATAGGTAAAATTAAGCAATAGAATGCACAGAGTAAACCCGCATAGCTTAATGCGGCAATAAAACCTTCAGGATAATACAAGGCGAATGCAAGTGGTGGAGTAAATGCAGCAACAGTCAGTGTTAAACGGTTGTGTGGCAATTTGTAACGTTTAAATAAATCGCCTAAACCTTCAAATACCCCTAGCATCACACCTAGGAAAGAAGTGATTAAAGCAAGTGCAGAGAATACACGCACGATTTCGCCCATGATGTGGGAGTTCGTGATTTTACGTGTTGCATTGACTAAGCCGTTAAGGGTTGGATCTGCTTGGAGCAATTGTACGAACTCATTTTGGCTTAATACACCGTGAGTCGCTAATTGCCATATAAAATAAGCGATCAGTGGAATGGCTGTACCAATTAAAATCGCTTTACGGAATTGAGTGACACTACCATCTAAATAGCTATTTACGCTACCCATGATGATGTGGAAGCCAAAAGAGGTAAAGAAAATTGGTGCCGCAGAGATCACGAAAGCATAATTTAAAGGTAAGGCCATCAGGTTATCGACAGATACTTTTGGTAACATCATGAACAACACAAAAGCAAAGGCAATTAATTTACCGATGAACAGAATACGGGTGGCACCATCAACACCTCTTGTACCTACAACTACAAAGGCACCGAGTACGACAGTAAATATAATAATTGAAAGTTCGGAGGAAAGACTTTCGAAACCAAAAGCGGTGGGTAAACCCGATAATAATGAACCGCCCCCGGTGATGTAGGCCGCAGAAAGGGCATAAAGTAAAATGAGCAAGCTAAAAGTCGCTAAGACACGCCCTGTGATGCCGAAGTATTTTTCAGCGAGAGTCGCCACGCCATCATTTAAGCGATCGGCTGTTTGGTACACTTCAACAAAAAGCAAACCGCTGTAAACCAAAAGTGCCCATAAGCCGACTAATAAGAAAACGGTGTAACCAAAACCAATACCGGCAGAGGTTAATGGCATTGCGAGCATTCCCGCCCCGATGGTTGTGCCGGCAATGATTAAGGCACTGCCGAATGTTTTGTTTTTTAGCATAAAATTGTCCTCCGAGTATAAAATTGAAAAATGAGGTTAAAGCTGACCGCACTTTTCTTTGTAATGATAGCGGCAAACCGAAAGATAAGAGTCGTTTCCACCAATTTGGATTTGTTCCCCTTCCTTAATGACTTCACCTTGTTCATTTAAACGTAAAACGAAATTGGCTTTACGCCCACAATAACAGATTGTTTTTAATTCTTCTAGTTGATCTGCCCAAGCAAGTAAATACTTACTGCCTTCAAATAGCTCAGCCTGGAAGTCGGTACGCAAGCCATAACAAAGCACAGGAATCTTCAGTTTATCTACAACATCGCTTAATTGATACACTTGTTGTTTCGTTAAAAACTGGGCTTCGTCAACCAAAACACAATGAATTTTTTCTTGTTGTAAACGTTGACTCACTTCAGCAAAAAGGTCACTGGTTGACGTAAATAAATTCGCCTCTTCATGAATACCAATACGTGACGTGACTTTGCCTGCGCCAAAACGATCATCAATCGCTGCCGTATAAACCATGGTGTTCATATTGCGTTCACGATAGTTATAGGAAGACTGCAGCAACGTGGTTGATTTGCCCGCATTCATCGTAGAGTAGTAAAAATAGAGTTTTGCCATTATTTAATCACCCATTTCCAGAAATGATAGGCAATGAATCCTGCAACAGGTGGACAGGCTGCTAGCATAAAGGTCCCGTAAGTGGCACCGCCTCCCACTATTTTTCCTGCTTCAGCAAGAGCGTCAACAATATCACTGCTTGGCGTGGTAAAAATCCATGCACCAATAATCGCGAGCACCAAAAAACAAGCGATACCGGCTGCACGCATGGCTCTTACTTTAATCATATTTTCCATATTTTTTCCTTAAATTGC